>JADLHO010000082.1 GCA_020848735.1 Planctomycetota bacterium
ACAAGATCCGGCTCCTCAGCCATCGCGCCTTCGGCTTCCACTCCGCGGTGCCGATGATCGCGACCATCTACCTCTGCTGCGGCGGCATTACGCTGCCAGAGCTACAGCTCCTTTAGGAGAGCCCGAACAGTTGCGCCCGAGATGGGCATCAGGGGCGTTGAGCTGCAGATGCCAGTGTTCGGCCGAGAAACCCGGCTGGGGGCCCGACGAGGAGCGGATTCCCCGGGGCCGTTGTTGCGTTCCGGGTGCCACGGCACTGGACCAGGCGGACGCGTCCCATGCGCACCCCAACGCTCCTGTTCCTTCTGGCTCTCGTTCCGACCTACGCAGCGGCGCAGAGCCCACTGCCGTCGACCCTGCCGTTCCAGGGTCGACTCACTCTGCAGGCCGGCGGCAACGCGAACGGGGTCCTTGCGATGACCTTCCGGCTCTACAACGCCGCGAGCGGCGGCCTGGTACGGTGGACCGAGGCCAATCCAGCCGTCTCCTGCAATACCGGGCTGTTCTCGGTCGAGCTGGGCAGCATCACCGGATTCCCGGGCAGCCTGTTCGACGGACAACCGCTGTTCCTCGGCGTCCAGGTCGGAGCCGACCCGGAGATGGTGCCGAGGCTCCCGGTCCCGTCACAGGCTTACGCACAGCTCGCGGTTCAGGCGATGGACGTGAGGGCCAGGGACATCCACCCCAACAGCGTCTCGATCGGCGCGACGCAGGTCATCAACTCGGTCGGCCAATGGGTCGGACAAGCTACGGGGTTGCAGGGACCGCCTGGACCGCAGGGGCCGCAGGGGCCGCAGGGACCGCAGGGACCGCAAGGACTGCAGGGGCTAACGGGCGCGACCGGCCCCATCGGGCCAACCGGCCCGCAGGGTCCGACCGGTGCAACCGGTCCCACCGGGCCACAAGGTCCGCAGGGCCCCATGCCGAGTCCGCCGGTCGCCTGGTCTTCGGGCGGCAATACCTTGACCGTGGGAACGACCTCGACCAGCAGCTCGAGTTACGCCATCCGCGCCACCTCGGTCGCGAGCAGCGGCAGCGCACTCCAGGCGCAGACCACGGGTGGCTACGCAGGTTCTGCGATCGAAGCCCGCAACACGGCCGTGAATGGCTCGGGCACCAATTCCGGCGAGGCGATCTACGCCGAGAACTCGGGACCGAACGGGATCGGCATCACCGTCGAGCAGACCGCGGTTACCGGCTCGGCGACCGGCCTCGTATCGCGAACGAACACGGATACCGGCACGGCGTACTGCCTCTCTGGATTCAACGGCGGCGTCAGCGGCGGCACGAACACCAACACACTGATCGGGGTGCGCGGCGAGGTCTACAGCCAGAGCGCGCACGGGGTCGAGGGCCGCGCCACCGGCGTGCGATCGACGAAGTCCTCGGCCCTGACCGGCGTCTACGGAGTCGTGAACTCGACGAACGGGTATGGCGTGTTCTCTAGCGGCGAACTCGGCGCCTCGGGAACCAAGTCGTTCCTCCAGCCGCATCCCGAGGACCCGGCGCGGATGATCCAGTTCCACTGCCTCGAGGGCAACGAGAGCGGAACCTACTTCCGCGGCAGCGGCCAGCTTCACGCCGGAACCGCCGAGCTTTCGATCCCCGAAGAATGGCGGCTGGTGACCGAGGAGACGTCGATCACCGTGCAGCTGACGCCGATCGGAGCGCCCGCGGTCCTGTGCGTGCTCGAGCAGAGCCGCGAACGCATCGTGGTCGGGGGCACCGCCGACGTGCGCTTCCACTTCCACGTGCACGGCATCCGGCGGGGCTTCGCGGATTACACGCCTTACGTTCCCAACTCGGCATTCCGACCCGAACAGCGTGGCGTTCCGTTTGGCGCCCAATGGCCGCGGGCGCTGCGCGACATCCTGGTGCGGAACGGCATTCTCAACCCCGACTACACGCCGAACGAGGCGACGGCCATGCGGCTTGGCTGGGATCTGCTGGACGCGGACGAGATGCCGCGGGAAGGCCGGGCTCAGCCACGCCGACGCGCTTTGCCGGCGAATCCCGCAGGACAGGAGCGGTGACGCCATGATCCGCGGCATGTCGCAGCTCCTGCTCGCGGGTTTCGTCGCCGTCCTGTCCTCGACGGCCTCGCCGCCGGCACAATCGGCCAGTGGCACCAACCATTTCCTGGTCGCCGGTGAGGTCGGCGCGGGCGGGACCAGCCGTTCGTTCACGCACGTGCTGACCGGCACCTTCGCCGGAGGCGTGCCGGCCGTTCGCGCGTTCTCGACCGGCTTTGTCCTGCTCGGCGGATTCCCGGCCGCGATCGAGGTGCCGGCGACCGGCCGGCCCTGGCTATGCGGCGTGAGACCTGCGTTTGCGCCGCTGCGCGGCGGTGCGTCACTCGTGCTGCACGGCACCGAACTGGACATCGGCCCGACGCCGGTCATCACGATCGGCGGACGACCTGCGCCCACGGGAGCGCGCACGCGGGCGACCATCCAGACGACCTTGCCGAACTCACCGCCGCCCGGCTATCAGCCGGTCGTCGTGAACAATCTTCTCGGTACCAGCACCCTGCCGAAGGGCATCGGAATCCTGCCGCTGCTCGAACTGTCCGCGGCGCCCCGCGCCAACGTGCCGTTCGCGCTGCGCTACGTCGGCGCGACGGGTGATCTTGTGGTCTTCGCGCTCGCGGCCGCGCAGGGTGCGACCGCAATCCCGATCCCGCCCCTGCACCATGTCCTGGAACTCGACCTGGTGACGCTGCTCGCGCTGCCGTCGCTGACGGTGAGCAGGCCCGACGGCACATTGGAACTCGTGCTGCCGGGCACGCCGCTCGGGGGACCGCTCTACTTCCAGGCCGTGACGCTCAGCCAGGATCCGGGTTGGTCGCCCGGTTCCTTCACGAACCTCGTGCGGATCTGAGACCTCGCGGATCCCCGAGCGCAGGACGGGGCGGTGCCAGCGCAGCCGAGCCCGCGCCGTGGTCGGCGGGCGCGCGCGGCGGATCGCAGCGGCGTCGAGTCGTCCAGGTCCTGGCCGCGGCCGCGGCGCCGATGTCAGCGCGGCGAAGCCCGCATGTCGCGGGACGGCCGCGCCCGCGGATCCGCCCTCGCGTGTCAACCTCTTCGGCGGGGTGATCTAGTTGAGGTGTCGCAGGGAGCATGGCCCTGTGAATCGAGACGAGGTGGGTTCCCTGGCCGGGCGGCCTTCGACGACCCTCCTTCCTCCTCCTGACGATCCTTCCGACGACCGACACGAACGCCCGGCCGGGGAACCGTTTACCCGGGGCGGGAGCCACGCGGATCGCGGGCTTGCGTCGATGGCTCGCGCTGGTTCGGCTGTGCCGATGAGCGCATTCGATCCAGGTGCAGCAGCGCAGCCGGGTTCCGGAGTCTTCGGGTTGCCGCAGCGCCGTCACGAGGCAGCCTGCGTCCTGGTCCCGGTCCCCTTCGACGCCACGACGTCCTACCGCGACGGCACCCGCGAGGGCCCCGCGGCGATCCTCGAGGCCAGCCGCCAGGTGGACCTCTTCGATCTGCAGACGGGGCGGCCCTACGAGCGGGGGATCTGCATGCTCGAGCCGGATCCGGAGATCGTGGGCCTCGCGATGGAAGCGCGCCGCGCCGCCGAGCCGATCATCGCGAAGGGAGGCGCGGACCTGGCCTCGCCGGCGGACCGCCGCGCGTTGGAGATCGTCGATCGCGCAGGCGCCGCGGTGAACCGGATCGTCGAGGCGAGCGTCGCGCAGATCCTCGCCGAGGGGCGCGTGCCGGGGCTCGTCGGCGGCGACCACGCCACGCCCTTCGGCGCGATCCGCGCCGCGGCCCGCCACGCCAAGGAGCTCGGCGTCCTGCACTTCGACGCGCATGCCGATCTGCGGGTCGCCTACGAGGGCTTCCGCTGGAGCCACGCTTCGATCATGGACAACGTGCTGCGCGAGATCCCCGAGGTCACCCGCCTCGTGCAGCTCGGCATCCGCGACTTCAGCGAGGCCGAGCATGCGCGGATCCAGGCGGAGGACGGGCGGGTCGTGAGCTTCTTCGACGTGGAGTGGCAGCGCCGCAAGGCGGAGGGGGAGAAGCTCTCCGCGCTCTGCGCGGAACTCGTCCGGCCCCTCCCCGAGCAGGTCTGGGTGAGCTTCGACATCGACGGGCTCGACCCGGCGCTCTGCCCGAACACCGGGACCCCGGTGCCCGGCGGTCTCGGCTTCGTCGAGGCCTGTCTCGTGCTCGAGACCCTGGCGCGCTCGGGTCGCCGGATCGTCGGCTTCGATCTCGTCGAGGTCGCGCCGGGCGACCGCGACGCCGACGAGTGGGACGCCAACGTCGGCGCGCGGCTGCTCTACAAGCTCTGCGGGTTCGCGCTGCTGACGAACTGAGCCGGGCTCAGGGCCGCGCCGGGTCGGCGTCCGCGGCGGGCGCGGTGTCCGTGGCGCGATCGAACACGAGCGTGGAGAGGATGCCGCGCCCCCAGTTGGACAGGTCGTCGAAGAAGACGTAGGCCAGCGGCACCGCGAACGCCGTGAGCAGCGTGCTGAAGGCGAGCCCACCGGCGACCGCGATCGACATCCCGACGTAGCTGATCCCGCCGTCGCCGGATTCGCCGAAGATCGCCATCGGCAGCAGGCCGGCGACCGTCGTCGTCGCGGTCATCATGATCGGGCGCAGGCGGATGCGCGTCGCCTCGAGGATGGCGCGACGGCGATCGAATCCGTCTCGCCGCAGGCGCTCGATGCAGTCCAGCAACACGATCCCGTTGTTCACGACGACGCCCGCGAGCAGCACGACGCCGATGAACGCCATCGGGTCGATGGAGCCATGGAAGAGCCGCAGCGCCCAGAACGCGCCGCAGACCGCGAACGGCACGGTGACGATGATGGCCGCGGGCAGCACCAGCGACTCGAAGAGGATCCCCATCAGCAGGAGGATCAGGATGACGGCGAGGAAGCCCGCGTCCGCGAGCTCGCGGAAGTCCTCGGTGGTCTCGCGGTTCGGGCTCGCCTCGCTCCATTCGTAGCCGCGCGGCAGGGCCGTCGACTCCATCACGGTGCGCAGGACGGCGCTCATCGCCTGCGAGGACACGCCGTCGCGACGGTCGCCGACGATGCTCACCTGGGTCTTGCCGTCGATGCGGTCGATCTCGCTGAGCGCGCGCTGGAAGCGGACGTCCACGAGGTCCTCGACGCGTTGGAAGCCACGCGTGCCCGCGAAGACCTTCGTCTCCTTGAGATCCCACAGCGAGGGCTTCTCCTCGCCGTCGAATTGCACGATCAGCCGCACCTCGCGGTCGTTGGTCTGGAACCGCGCGATCTCGCTGCCGCGCAACCCGGCCGACATCGTGCGTTCGAGGGACTCGGGCCGGACCTGCAGGTCGCTGAGCCGGTCGCGATCCACGGCGACGACGAGCTCCTCGTTGCCCTGCGCGGAGTCCACCTCGACGGTCGCCACCTCCGGCAGTCGGGCGAGCCGATCGCGGATCTCGAGCGCCTTGTCGGCGAGGTACTCGCTGTCGCGACCCCACACGCGGAGCACGAAGCGCGAGTCGCCCTTGTCGTCCGACGACGAACCGCCGCCCATCGAGGCGCCGCTGTCGCGCAGCGTGAGCTTCACGCCGGCGCGCTTCGGCCACTGGTCGCGGATCCGGTTCGCGATCGCGCGGTACTCGGTGGCCGGCACGGTCTTCTCGACGCCGATGTCGAAGCGGATCGAGTTGCGGCTGAAGCGCGAGGCGACGGTGGCGATCTTGAGGTCCTGGCGCTGCGCGTCGAGGTGGGCCTCGTAGGCCTCGACCTCCTTCGCGACGTCGGCGAGCGTCATCCCGCGCGGGATCTCGAGGTTGACGGTGACGTCGCCGCGGCGCGACATCCCGCCGCCGCCGCCGCCGGACGAGAAGCTGAGCCCGCCCCAGGCGACACCCGCCGTGCCGATCACGATCACCGCTGCGATCGCGGCGAGCACGCGGGGGAAGAACCCGGCGAGCACCGGGCGCAGGAGCAGGCGGTTGAAGCCGAGCAGGGCACGCATCGGCGAGAGGCGGCCGAACTCGCTGTCGGCGAGGATCGCCGCACGGCCGGTGCCGAGCTTGCGCACCGCGGCGGGCAGCACGCCGAGCGCCACGACGAGGCTGCCGAGCAGGGCGACGACCAGCGGCACGCCGAGCGCACCGAAGATCGTCCGCACCGTGCGCTGGCTGCTCATGAAGACCAGGGGCGCGATGACGACCACCGTGGTCAGGGTCGCCATGATCACGGGCATCGCGATCTCGGTCGTGCCGCGGATGCAGGCGCTGCGCAGTTCGTCGCCGAGCGCGCGCCGCCGCAGGATGTTCTCGAGGACGACGACGGAGTTGTCGACGACCATGCCGACGGCCAGCGTCAGACCGGTCATCGAGAGGATGTTGAAGGACCCGCCGCTGAAGAACATCCAGCCGATCGCGATCGTCAGCGCGAGCGGCATCGAGAGGGCGACGACCAGCGTGAGCCGGAAGTTGCGGAGGAAGAGCAGCAGGACGAGGACCGCGAGCAGGCCGCCCTGCAGCGACGACGAGAGCAGGTTGCTCAGGCTCTCCTCGATCATCTCGCCCTGATCGAAGAGGTACGTGAAGCCGATCCCGGCCAGTTCGGGCAGGCGCTCGATCTCCTTCGTGGCCGCGCGCAGGTTGCGGCTGGCCTCGACGGGGTTCACGCCCGCGGCGAGACGCAGCACGGCGGTGTAGGTGTAGTCGCCCTCGAACTTGGAGACGTTGTCGCGCACGCTCGGCACGTCGATCACGCGCGCGACGTCGCCGATCACGAGCCCCGGGCGGATCGGCCAGTTCTCGATGTCGTCGCGGGAGACGAACTTCGAATCGACGCGGACGAGGAAGCGGGTCTGGCCGTTGTCGAGTTCGCCGACGGGCTTCGTGAAGTTGTCGGCGGCCAGCCGGCGCAGCACCTCCCCGTAGTCGACCTGGTGTTCGACCAGCTTGTCGCGGTCGAAGAGGATGCGCAGCGTCTCGTCGACGAGTCCCCAGACCTCGCAGCGGCCGACGCCGTCGACGGCCTCGAGGCGCGGGCGGATCACCTGGTCGATCTTGAAATCCCAGACCGGCCCGCGGTCGGGCGTGCGGAGACGGACGAACGCGAGGGGCGCGCCGCTCATGTCCTCGCGCCAGGAGAAGTACTGGTCGACCTCGTCGGGCCACTCGAGACGGGCGCGCTGCGCGCGGTCGCGGATCTCGGCGCCCGCGAGCACGGGGTCGATGCCGTTGTCGAGCTCGATGCGCGCGAAGACGCGGTTGCGCCCGGCCTCGGTCGTGACCTGCCGGATGCCGGGGATCGTGCGGAGCTGCTCCTCGAGCGGCCGGGCGACGCGCTCCTCGACCTCGCGCGGGGGCATGTCGCGCCGGATCGGGATCCACAGGTTCACCGAGCCCGCGGTGAGCCCGTCGGGCGCGAGCTGCAGCGGCATGCGCGTCAGCGCGATGGCGCCGATCGCGAGGATCGCGACCGTCAGCATCAGGGTCGTCACCGGCCGGTCGACGAAGAGCGCGACGAGATTCCGATCGGGCCGTCGCGGCGTGCTCGGGGGCGTGCTTGGGTCCATGGTTCACGCCCGCCGATCGGCGAAGGAGTACACGCAGGGGATGACGAAGAGGGTGAGCAGGGTCGAGGCACAGAGCCCGGACACGACGGTGATCGCGAGCGGCGCGCGGAGCTCGATGCCTTCGGCGCCGGAGCCGAGCAGCGGGATGCCCGTGAACCAGCCGGTCATCGGCAGCAGACCGAGCACCGTGGTGAGGGTCGTCATGAGCACGGGCCGCAGACGCGACGCCGCGCCCGTCACGATCGCCTCGCCCTTCGCCATGCCCTCGGCGCGGAGCTGGTTGATCTGGTCGATCATGATGATCGCGTTGTTGACGACGATGCCGGCCAACACGATGCAGCCGAGCATCACGATCACCGACACGGGCGTCCCGGTCGCGAGCAGCACGAAGACCACGCCGATCGCGGCGAGGGGCACCGTGCACAGGATGATGAACGGCTGCAGCAGGCTCTCGAACTGGCTGGCCATCACGACGTAGACCAGGAACACGGCGAGCGCGAGCGCCAGGAGCACGCTCTGCATCGAGGCCGCCATCTCCTGCTGCTGCGCGCCGAGCCGCACCTCGATGCCGGGCGGACGCACCACGCTCTGCGCCTCGAGCGCGACCCGCTCCTGCGCGTTGCCGACGCCGAGCCCGCGCACGCTCGCGCGGATCTCCGCGCCGCGCGTGTTGCCGATGCGACGGATCTCGCTCGGGCCCTCCAGCACGCGGACCTCGCCCACGGCCTCGAGCGGGATCGCCGGCTCGCCCTTGGGATTGACGTTGATGTCGAGCAGCGCCTGGAGCCGATCGATCTCCTCGCGGGCGACCGCGACGCGCATGTCGATGCGGCGGTCCTGCTCGGCGAAGCGGGTGGCCACGAGCCCCTTCACCTTGGTCTCGAGGATGCGCGACACGCTGCCCGAGTCGATGCCGAGCGCCGACATGCGGTCGCGATCGAGGCGCAGCACGATCTCCGGGTTGCCCCGCTGCTGGGAGCTGCGCACGTCGCGGAGCTCGGGCAACGCGGCGAGCCGGGTCTCGATCGCGCCGCTGACCTCGCGCAGGGCGACGAGGTCTTCGCCGACGACCTCGATCGCGAGCGGCGCCGAGAAGGCGAGCACGTTCGGCGATTCGAACTGCGGTGGCTCCGCCAGCTCGGGGAGCCGGCCGAACTGCGCGAGGATGCGCTCGCGGACCGTGTTCTCCGCCGCCGCGAGGTCGACCGTGCGCTTCAGCCGCACGAGGATCTTGGCGGAGTGCTCGCCCTCGCTCGCGTCGTTGAGCTCGTCGTCGTCGACGCCGACCGCGAGGAAGGTGTCTTCGACCTCGGGCATCGCTGCGATCGCGAGTTCGATCGGGGCGGCGACGCGGTCGGTGCGTTCGACGGTCGCGTCCCGCGGCAGGAAGAGGTTGACGGTGAACTCGCCCTGCGCGACCTCGGGCACCATGTCGGTGTCGAGGCCGCGCGCGGCGAAGCCCGCCACCGCGCCGAGGGCCAGTGCGGCCAGGATGATGGTCGCCCGCCAGCGCAGGGCGAGGCCCAGCGCCCGCGGATACACCGCGTCGGCGACGCGCCAGACGCGATCGAAGGCCCAGAGCAGCGGCCAGACGAGGAGTCCGCAGAGCTTCGCGATCCCGCGCGACAGGCCCGCCAGCCCGGTGCTCACCCTCAGCGTGGAGCGCTGCAGGAAGCGCCCGATCCGGCTCGCGGGCGGCTGCGGCTCGCGTTGGAACCAGCCGTCGCGGTCGCGCCTCGTCATCAGCATCGGGATGACGAGCAGCGCGACGACCAACGACATGAGCAGGCTGTAGACGACCGTCAGCGACTGGTCGCGGAAGAGCTGCCCCGCGATGCCCTCGACGAAGACGATCGGGAAGAACACCGCCACCGTCGTCAGGGTGCTCGAGGTCACGGCGCCCGCGACGCGGGAGACGCCGGCCACCGCCGCCGCGCGGATGCCGCGACCCTGCTCGCGCTCGCGGGTGATCGCCTCGAGCACCACGATCGAATTGTCGACCAGCATGCCCACGCCGAGCGCGAGTCCGCCGAGCGACATCACGTTGAGCGTGACCCCCGAGAGGAACATCGGCGCGAACGACGCCACGAGGCTGATCGGGATCGAGATCGCCAGCACGAGCGTCGGGCCGAGCCGACGCAGGAAGAGGAAGATGATGAGGATCGCGAGCAGGCCACCTTGCACCGCGGAGTCCTGCACGTCGCGGATCGCGGACTCGATGAAGGTCGACTGATCCTGCAGCAACGTCAGCGACACGCCGCTGCCGCCGAGCTGTCGTGCGAGGAAGTCCTGCATCTCGCGATGCCGCGCCGCGCGGCGCAGCTCCGCCATGCGCGTCTCCATCTCGCTCGCACCCGGCCGCGTGGTCGCCGGCGGCGGACTCCCATCGGCGGGCAACGCCTTCACGTAGGCCTGCTGTGCGGCCGTGCCGAAGGCCCGATCGCGCACGCGCGCCGCGAGTGCGACGACGTTCGCGCCGGCTTCCTTGTAGACGTCGATCAGCACGCAGGGCGCACCGTCGATGCGGCTGATCACGTCGCGGTCCTTCGGGATGCGGTGGACGCGTGCGACGTCGCGCAGCCGGACCGGGGCGTCGCCGCGTCGCTCGATGATCACGTCCGCGATCTCGTCGAGGTTGCGGAACTCGCCGAGCGTGCGCACGAGGAACTCGGTGCGACCCTCGTCGATCGACCCGGACGCGCTGTTCACGTTCTCCGCCGCGAGGCGTTCGCCGAGCCGCGCGACGTCGAGACCGAGGACCGACAGCGCGGCCTCGTCGACGTCGATGCGGATCTCGTCCTCCTCGCCGCCGCGGACCTTCACCGCCGCGATGCCCTCGAGCTTGCCGAGCTCGCGTTCGATCTCCTCCTCGGCGATGCGGCGGAGTTCGATCGACGGGAGCTCGCCCCGCAGGCCGAAGGTCATCACCGGATCGAGGCTCGGGTCGTAGCGCAGGACCAGCGGCTGTTCGGTCTCGCGCGGCAGGGTGACGCGGTCGAGGCGCTCGCGCACGTCGGAGACCGCGAAGACCATCGAGGTGCCCCACTCGAAGTCGAGGACGACGTCGCTCACCTCGGGGCGGCTGATCGACACGACGCGCCGCACCCCCGGCACCACCGACACCGCCTCCTGGATGCGCTCGCTGACGCGCTCCTCGACGTCCTCGGGTCCGGCACCGGGGTACTGCGTGCGGACCGTGACCGTCGGATAGCTGAGATCCGGCAGCAGGTTCACCGGCAGGCGGCGGAGGCCGACCAGGCCGAACACGACGACCGCGATCACCATCATGGTGACCGCGACGGGGCGCTTCGTCGTGAAGACGAAGACGTTGTGTTCGTGATCGAAGGGCCGCGGTTGCGGATCGCTCACGTCTTGCTGACCTCGACGAGGGCCTTGTCCTGCAGGCCCTGCTGGCCGCTCGTCACCACGATGTCGCCCGGCGCGAGGCCGTCCTGTCCGCGGTTGCGCGCCTCGAGGTGTTCGCGCTCCTCGAGGCCGGGATCGAGCACCACGCGGCGCGCGATGCCGTCGCGGACGACGAACACGACCGACGCGGAGCCCTCGTTGAGCACGGCGGCCTTCGGGACCATCAGCGCCTCGCGTTCGTCCTCGGCGAGGATCCGCGCGCGCACGAACATGCCGGGGCGCAGCAGGCCGACGCGCGAGTCGTCGCGCAGGACCTTCACGCGCACCGCGAAGGAGCCCGATTCCTGATCCACGACCGGCGAGACGAAGTCGATCGCCGCGTGGAATTCATGGTCCGGCACCGCGTCGGTCGTGAAGGTCACCTGCTTGCTGCCGACGATCAGCGGCAGCTCGCGCTGCGGGCGCCGCAGGTAGCAGATCAGGTTGTCCTGATCGACGACGACGAAGAGCGGCGTCGCGGACGACGCGGTCGACGCGGTGGGGGAGATCGTCTCGCCGCCGCGGATGTTGCGCGTGCTCACGACGCCGTCGATGGGAGCCACGATGACGTGCTCGGCGAGGCGCAGCGTCTCGAACTCGATGCGCGCCTCCTGCTCGGCGATCGCGTTCGCCGCGGCGCCGACCTCGACCTCCGCGCGGCGCAGATCGAGCTCGGCGACGTGCAGCGCCTCCTTCGCGGAGTCCAACGCGAAGCGGCTGTCGTCGAGCTCCTTCTGCGAGATGAGCTCCTGGTCGATCGCCCGGTTCCGGTCGAACTGCGCCTGCGCCTTGTCGCGCTCGATCCGCGCGCTCTCCACGCGCCGCGCGGACGTGTCGACCGCGAGCGTGGCGAGCTCGTGCCTCACCTTGCGATCGGCGAGCTGCACCTCGGCCTGGCGCAGCGTGGCCCGCGCCTCGCGGTCGTCGAGGCGGGCGAGCACGTCCTGCGCCCTCACCTTCTGGCCCTCGTCGGCGAGCACCTGGACCACGCGGCCGGAGACGCGCGACTGGACGACGACCTGGTGCATCGACTCGAGGTAGCTCGTCGTCTCGATGCTGCGCCGCACGGAGCGCAGTTCGAGCGGGGCGACGCGCACGAGCTGCGGCGCCGCCGCGGGCTTGGCCTCGGCGGTCTTGCCCGCATCGGCCCTTGGGCCACAGGCGCCGAGCACGAGGCAGAGTGCGAGCGCGCGGCGCGGGTGGCGGATGGACGGAGTGCCGGATGCGGTGGGGATTCGGGTCACGAGAGCGGGGCAGGTCGGGGAGGCGGCCGGCGCGGCATTGCGCCACGCGAGAGAAAGCGCAATCTACGGCACCCCGCAGATCGCCGCGAGCCGGCGCTTGGGGGCTCACGACCATGGCCACGACGATCGACCTGAACGAAGCCCGGCGTCGCGTGCTCGCCGAAGCACCGCCGCCTCTCGCGCTCGCCGGTCGCCGCGAGACGGTGCCGCTCGACGAGGCCCTCGGCCGCAGCCTGGCCGAGTCGCTGCACTGTCCTGGTCCCTGGCCCGCGACGGATCGCTCCGCGATGGACGGTTTCGCCCTGCGCGCCGGTGCACCGGCCGGGGCGATCCTGCGCGTCGTCGGCGAGGCGCTCGCGGGCCGACCCTTCGCGGCGACGCTGCAGCCGGGCGAAGCGGTGCGCATCATGACGGGTGCCGTGCTGCCGGACGGGGCGGATGCGGTCGCGCGGGTGGAGGACAGCAGCGGCTTCGACGGCCTCGACGGGGATCGCGGGCGTGTGCGCATCGCGGTCGCCGTCTCGCCGGGCGCGAACGTGCGCCGCTGCGGCTCGGAGCTCCGCGCGGGGGAGACCGTGCTGCGCGCCGGACAGCGCCTGCGCGCCGCGGAGATCGGCGTGCTCGCGGTGCTCGGCGTCCACGCGGTGCCGGTGCGCGTGCGCCCGCGCGTCGCGATCGTCAGCACGGGCGACGAGGTCGTCGACGTCGCGAGCGTCCCGCTCCCGCACCAGGTGCGCGACAGCAACTCGTATGCGCTCGCCGCGCAGTGCTGCGAATGCGGGGCAGAGCCCTGGCGGCTCGGCATCGCGCCGGACGACCGCGAGGGTTTGCGCGCGGTGCTCGAGCGCGGTCTCGCGGCGGAGGTCCTCGTGACGATCGGCGGCATCTCGGCCGGCACGCACGATCTCGTGCAGCCGGTGCTCGAGGCGCTCGGGGTGCGGGAGGTCTTCCACGGGGTGCAGCTCAAGCCCGGCAAGCCGACGTACTTCGGGGTGCACGAGACGGCGGGGCGGCGGAGCTTCGTGTTCGGCCTGCCGGGCAACCCGGCCTCGGCCTTCACGACCTTCGACCTCTTCGTCGCGCCCTTGCTCGAGCGCCTGCTCGGTCGCGAAGCCCCAACGGACTGCGTCGCGCGCGCGGCCGGAACGACGCCGCGTGCGAACCCCCGCGCCCAGGCGATCCCGGCGCGCCTCGCGACGGGTCCCGATGGCGCGCTCGTCGCGCGGCTCCGCGCGGTGCGCACGAGCGGCGATCCGTTCGGGCTGCTCGACGCGGACGCGCACGCGATCGTGCCCGCCGACGCGGCGATCGACGCGTCGGCCGCGCTCCGCGTCGTGCCCTACGCCGCGACGCGCGGGATCGGCGGCGCATGAGCGAGCGCGCGCGGCCGTTCGCGCTGGCGCTCCTCGCTCTCGTCGGTCTGGTCGGCGGCGCACCGCCGCGTTGGTTCCCCGGCGCCGAGCTCGCGATCCTGCCCGGGCTGGCGGCGCTCGACGCCCTCTGTCGCGTGCCGCGCGGCGCGTGGCTCGTGCTGCTCGTCGGCTTCTGCCATCTCGCGTGGTTCTCCCGCTCGCTCTGGCCCTTGCTCGGGCCCGGGCTCTTCCTCATCGCGGCGCTCGGCGCGTGCTACCCCTGGCTCGTGCGCGCCTGGACGCGGGCCGGCGAACGCCTCGGTGCGCCGGGACTCGCCTTCGCCTGCGGCGTCGCCGCGACCTCGTGGCTGCGCGCGCACATCCCCGAGATCCCCTATCCGCACGCCCAGCCCTGCCACGCCTGGTACCAGTGGCCGACGCTGCTCGGGCCCCTGCGCTGGGGTGGCGAGCCGCTGGCGAATCTGCTGATCGCCTGGTTCTCGACCGCTCTCGCGGGCGGGTTCGTCGCGGCGGAACGGGCGCGGGCCCGGCGCGTGCTCGTGTTGGTCGCGGGCCTCTGGGGCCTGCTCGTCCTCGTCGTCCCGCCGGCGGCGTCGACCGCGCCGGGGGCACCCGCGCGCAGCCGCGTCACGGTGTTCCAGTCGGCGCACCCGCTGCCCGGGCAGCGGAGCGGTGACCCCGAGGTCGCGCGTGCCCGCTGGCGCGCGTTGGTCACGGCGACGCTCGCGGTCGCCGGGTCGGCGGTGACGGCGCCGCCGGCCCTGGTCGTCTGGCCCGAGTCCGCGCTGCCGAGCTACGCGCGGGGCGAGCCTCCGGCGCTCGACCCGCCGCTGCCCTTCCGCCTCGCGGCCGGGACACGACTGCTCTGCGGCAGCCTCCTCATGAGCGAGCCGCCGTACGCGATCGCCGCCCTCCTCGATCCGCAGGGCCGGCTCCTCGACTGGCATGAGAAGCAGCGGCCGGTTCCCGCGGCGGAGCGGCTGCCCTTCCTCGACTGGCTGCCCCCGGCGCTCGCGGCGCCCTGGCTCGAGTTCTGCGCCCGCATCGTCGGCTACCGACCGGAACTGCAGGCCGGTCGCGTGCGCCCGCCGCTCCGGAGCGGCGACGGCGTGCCGTTCGCGGCGCTGACCTGCTTCGACAACGCCTTCGACACGCTGTCCCGCCGCGCCGTCGCCGACGGGGCGCGGCTCCTCGTCGTGCTGAGCAACGAGAGCTGGTACGAGGGCGGGGCCGAACTCGATCAGATGCTCGCGATGAGCGTGTGCCGAGCGCTCGAGACCGGCACGCCGATCGTGCGTTCCACGGTCGACGGCCTGAGCTGCGCGATCGACGCCGAGGGCCGGCTCCTCGCCAGCCTGCCGCGCGGCGCTGGGGCAGGGCCGACGCGTCTCGATCTGGACGTCCCCCTCGGTCCCGGCGCGCTGTCGCCCATGGCATGGTTGCACGAACTCGTGCGCTGGCTCGTCCTGGCTTCGGCCCTCGTGCTCGTGCCGCTCCGCCGTGCGCGCGTGGGATAGGCTTTGCCCGGCACGACCAGTCCCGGGAGCCATCAAGCCCGGGTCACCGGCCGCGCCGGCCCCGGCACCGCGTTCCTCGCGGTCTTGACCGAGCGGAATCGACAGTTAGGATCCGCCGCCGACCCGATCGGCGGTGCCCCTCGCCGTCGCCCGCTGGCATGCCGGCTCCGGTGACCGGACTGGCCGCGTTCCCCTCACGCACCCCTTCGTCCCTCTGCCCGGCAAGACCCGCCGGCCCCAGACCGTTTAGGAGTACCCTGGCACGATGAGTTCCGTTGGTCGCATCTTCATTGTCCTCAACCTGATCCTGGCGGGTGTCTTCGTCTACTTCTCCGGCGTCGTGCTCCGCGAGCAGGCCGACTGGAAGGCGAAGCACACCGTCGACGTCGCCGCGAAGAACAAGGAAATCGACGCTCTCAAGTCGAACGTCGTCGCCCTCGGCAACGACGTGAGCGCGAAGGAGCGTCAGCTCGACACGGCCGCGCAGGTCAACGAGACGATCCGTTCCGAGCTCAAGAAGGAGCAGGAGCGCAACGAGGCCGCCGAGAAGCGCCTGGCCGCCGTGCAGGGCGACCTCGCGACGCTCCAGGCCAACACGACGACCACCGCTGCGGCGGTCGAGCGCGCGTCGAAGTCGGCCGAAGAGCAGAGCAAGCTGGCTCTCGACGCCAGCCGCGTGCGCGACGAGGCGATCCGCGCCAAGGAAGTCGCGGTGGCCGACCTGCGTGACGCGAACGACAAGATCGCCGCGCTCGAGGCGACGATCGGCGGCAACGGCGAGATGATCGCCAAGCTCGAGACCCAGGTCCGCGAGCAGGGCGTGCTCATCGAGTTCGCCAACAGCAAGATGCCGGGCCTCTTCGCCCACGCGCTGCCGAAGCTCGGCGGCACGATCCAGCGCGTCGACGCCGACGGCCAGCTCCTGACCGTCCTCGTCACCGACGATCCGTCCGAGGTCGGCGTCAAGCCCGGCTACACCTTCGCGGTCTTCAACGGCCAGAAGTACAAGGGCGAGGCGCTCGTCACCGACGTCGACGGCAAGTTCGCCTTCTGCCGCGTGACCCGCTCGACCGGCGAGAAGATCGTCACGGGCGACTCCGCGAGCACCCAGACCAACTGATCCAGAGCTTCAACCAGCAAAGGCAAGGAAGGTCCACATGGCTCGCAAGAAGGAAGCTGCCCCGGCCAAGAAGGCCGAAGTCCGCACGCTCGACGCCGACGGCGTCGAGGTGGTCAAGAGCGGGATGGGTTTCGAGGACGGCATCGTCCTGACGACCTTCCTCCTGCTCCTCGGCGCGGTGGTCTCGGCGTACTTCGTCTACTCCCGCTACATGGGCTGAGACGAGCGGCCCGGGCGCTCGCGGTCTCCGGACCGCGCGGCGTCCGGTCGGCGTCGCCTCGCGCGCCGCGGCGACCGGGCTGCATCAGCCAGGGTTGCTCGGTCGACACGGCTACGAGACTCCGCTCCGCGTTCGCCTTCGGGCCGACGCCACCGAGTGTGCTTCAAGCAGGGCTCGCACGACCTTCGCGTCGCGCGGGCCCTTTTTCGTCGAGGGGATCGGCGGTGTCGTTGAGGGCTTCGAGCGCGCGCGCCGCGAAGATTCCTGCGTTGCAGCGCGAGGCAAGGCTCGCTTCGCGAAGGGGTGATCCGATATCCTCGGAGCCAACGCTTCGCGGCACGGCGACGGTCAGCGCAGTGCAAGGCAACGCGAGGCGCGAATCCTCCCGGAGGGGTGATGTTCAAGCCGCTCGAGTGGCTGGCGAGCCGGTTCGCCGTCGACATGGGTATCGATCTCGGCACGGCCAATACCTTGGTCGCGATCAGGGATCGCGGCATCGTGCTGGACGAGCCGTCGGTGGTCGCGGTCCGCAAGGGGACCAGCGAAGTGCTGTTGGACGGCAACGCGGTCGGCAAGGCCGCGCTGGAGTACCTCGGGCGCACGCCGCCCGGCTTCCAGGCGATCCGTCCCATGAAGTCCGGCGTGATCGCGGACTTCGAGATCACCGAGAAGATGCTGCGCTACTTCATGCGCAAGGTGCAGCCGAACCGGCACTTCGCGAAGCCGCAGGTGGTCATCGCGGTGCCCTGGGGAATCACGATGGTCGAGAAGCGCGCCGTGATCGGCTCCGCCGAGCGCGCGGGCGCGCGCCGCGTGTTCCTCGTCGACGAGCCGACCGCGGCCGCGATCGGCGCCGAACTCCCCGTGCACGAGCCCTACGGCCACATGGTGGTCGACATCGGCGGCGGCACCTCGGAGGTCGCGGTGATCAGCCTCGCGAACGTCGTGGAGGGCGAATGCCTGCGCGTCGCCGGCGACGACTTCAACGAGGCGATCCAGCAGTACATCCGCAACAAGTTCAACCTGCTCGTCGGCGAGATCACGGCCGAGAAGCTGAAGATCGCCGCGGGCTCGGCGATCCCGCTCGAACAGGAGATCGACGTCGAGATCCGCGGCCGCGACTCGCTCACGGGACTGCCGCGCCGCGCGATCGTCACGTCGGGCGATGTGCGCGACGCGCTCTCCGAGCCCGTGCGCAAGATCGTCGACGCGGTGAAGAACGTGCTCGAGCGCACGCCGCCCGAACTCGCGGCGGACCTCGTGCAGGCGGGCATCACGATGTGCGGCGGTGGCAGCCTGCTCCGCGGCCTGCCGCAGCTGCTCGAGCGCGAGACGGAACTGCCGACGCGCGTCGCGAACAACCCGCTCGAGTGCGTCGCACGCGGCACCGGCATCTTCCTCGAGAACCTCGACCTGTACTCGCGCTTCCTCGAAGGCGGCGAGGACCTCGCCTGAGCGGGCCGCCGTGCGCCGGCGCAGCAGGGAACCCGCGTTCCCGATCCCGCTCTGGGCGAGCCTGCTGGTCGGCCTGCTCGCACTGACGCAGTCGGCCGCCACGACGCGCCTCGAGGCGCTCGGCGGCCAGCTCGTCAGCCTGCCGCTGCGCGCGGTGTCGGGGCTCCAGCCGCGCGTCGTCGAGGGTGCCTCGCGCGAGCTGCTGCGCGATGCCGCGCGGCGTGCGCAGTCGCGACTGAAGGCCCGGCGCGACGATGCCGCGCGCCGTCGCCCCGCCTCGTTGTCGCCCACGCTCGACGCCGTGCCGATCCCCGTCGTCGAGCGGCGCGGCGATTCGCCGCACGGCGAGGACGAGCTCGTGCTCGACGTCGCGCGCAGCGCGCTCGCCGATCTCGAGCCCTACGTGACGGTCGGCGACGAGCTCGTCGGCTTCCTCGCGGAGCGAGCCGTCGACGGCGAGGGCGATCCGCTGCGTGGCCTCGCGCGCGTGGAGCTCCTGCATCACCGGGAACGCGGCCGCCTGCCGCGGCGCGTGCCGTGCGTCATCCGCACGGCGTCGCTCGCCTTCCTCGTGGAGCCCGCGGCCGACGTCGATCGCTGGCCGCTGCGCGCGGTCCTGCTCGACGATCCCTACCGTGCCGCGGCCCTCGATGGGCTCGATGCGGAAGTCCACAGCTCGGGGCTCGTCGACGACCCGCTCGGCCCGCTCCCCGCCGGGCTGCGCATCGGCCGTCTGCGCGTGTTCGGTTACCGCGGCGGCGACGAGCGCGTGCTGCCGATCGCGCTGCACGTCGAACCGCTGCGGCGCGCGGGCGCGATCGCCACGGTGACGCTGTGGCGGCGCAGTGCGGGAAGCGCGCCGACGCCCGCACTCGCGATCGAGGCGATCGCGGTGCGGCTCCTGCGACTGCCGGTCCCCGCGGCGGGACGCGAGCGCTATCTCGCGACCTCGGCGAGCCTGCTCGCACCCCTGCGGCGTGGTGCGGCGGTGGTCGATGGGGAGCGCTGTCTCGGCACCTGCGAGGAAGCCGGTCTCGGCTACGCGATCGTCGCCCCGTTCGGCCAACCGGGACGCCGCTGGTCGCTGTGCTTCGTGCCCGATGCCGGTGGCGCACCCATCGACTTCGTCGCGCGCGTGCGTGGCCGCGAGGGCGCACTCGTGAGTCTGACCCCACTCGATGCGACCCTGCCTGCGGGTCAGGGCGAGCTCCACCTCGTCGGCGTCTCGCGCGACATGCCGGCGGCGCTCTGGCTCGGCCGGGCCGAGGCATCGGCCGACGGTGATCTCGCGTTGGAACACGATGCGCTCGACGGCGTGGCCCAGGCGAAGGTGTTGCGCGGACTCGACACGCGCGAGGACACGCGATGATCCCCTGGCTCGCGTGGATCTTCGTCGCGCCCCTGCTCGTCCTGCTCGACGGCTTCCTCCTGCCGCGACTGCCGCTGCGCTGCGATCTCGCCGCTGCGCTCGTCCTCTGCATCGGGTTCGCGTGCCGCGGCGCGAGTCTGCCGGGGCTCCTCTTCGCGCTCGCGCTGGCCCGGGCGATGCTCACGGGCGGCGGTCTCGCGGCGCAGTACCTGGCGCTCGCGCTCCCGGTGGCGGCGATGCGACCGCTCCGCGCGGTGTTCGACGAGGGCTCGTGGCGCCTGCGCGCGCTCCTCGCGCCGGGCCTCGCGGCGGCGATCCCGCGCCTGCTCGAGCTCTTCGCCGGGCTCGCCGGTGCGCCGGTCGATCCCCTGCCGATCGAGACCCGCGACCTGCTCGCTGCCGTCGTGGTGGTGCCGCTGCTCGCCGCGGTGTTCGAACGCGTGCCGCCGCTCTCGGCGTTCCTCGTGCGCGCGCGTCGCCGAGCGCGGGGGGAGGCATGAGCCGTTCCCGCATCCTCCGGCTCGTGGCGATCTTCGTCGCCGTCGCGGTCGCGCTCGCCGCGGGGCTCTTCGACATCGCGGTGCTCGATCGCGACGAATGGCTCGAGCGCAGCCTGCGCAATCGCTGGGCGTTCCGCGACGTGCCCACGCGCCGCGGGGCGATCGTCGACGCCGGGGGTGTCCCGCTCGCGTGGGACGTCCCCGGCTTCGACCTCGAACTCCGCTATGCGACCTTCCGCGAGGAGCACCCGCTCGCGATCTGCGTGCACGGCGCCAACCTCGCGCACGCGGCGCGCGACGGCCACGAGCGCTACGACCTGCTCGCACCCGAGCGCGCGCGCGAGGCGCTGCGCGATCTGCTCGCGATCCCGCTGGCCTGGCTGCGCGATCCCGCGGCCTGGCCGCTCGCCCTCCGGCTCGAACCGCCGGTCGAGGACCTGCGCCGCGAGCTGCGCTTCCACGTCGGCGGGGCCGTCGCGGCGCTCGCGGGGGTCTCGCGGTGGCGGCTCGCCGCCGCGCTGCATGCCGAGGTCTTCGGTGAAGGCGAGGGCGACGTCACGGCGGCGCTCGCGCGCATCGCGCGCCGTGGCGACGTCGCCGGTTTCACCGTCGTCGCGCCCTCGGACGCCGAGGCCCGGCACGAACTCGTCGAGCGCTGTCTCGCGGCGCTCGATCAACGGATCGTCGAGCTGCGCGCACTCGATGCGCGCCTGCAGCGCGCGCTCGCCGACGGTTCGACCTTCGAGCTCTTCGCATTCCTCGACGAGCGTCGCCTCGCGAGCCGCGAGGCGCGACGCCTCGCATCCCTGCCGGAGGCGGAGTCGTCGGCGCTCGCCGATGCGGGGTTCTGGGCCTGGCTCGCGGAGAGCTCGGTGCCGTGGCACGAGTGGCCGGATTGGCGCGGTTGGCTCTCGCTGCCGCAGGATCGTCGCGCCGAGCTCGTGCGCGCGTTCGCCACCGAGCGCGCGCGTCGGATCGCCGAACGCGCGGAGGACTGGTTCGACGCCGGCAGCGCGCGACCGGCGCTCTTCGCCCCGCTGCCGCCGGATCGCAAGGTGCCGCGCTTCGAGGACGAACGCCGACCGCGTCGCGTGCTCGCGCGTCTGCCGCACGAGCTCGCGATGTGGCTCGCGCTCATCGCGGAGCGCCAGCCGGGCTTCCTGCTCCGCGCCTCGGTGCTGCGCGAGCGCGGTCGCGTGCCGGGCCAGGTCGATCTCGGCAGCCTCGCGAGCGTCGTGGGCAGCGTCGGCAGCTATGCCCCGGAAGGTCGCACACCGGAACTCGACGCCGCGCGGGTCCTCGCCGACGAGGCCGACTTCGCGCGGCGCGCCGATGAGGCCGCGGCGGGGCTCGAGCTCGCGGAGAGCGTGACCGACGCGCTGCGCTCGCGTGCCGAGTCCGCACTGCGTGCCCACTACGGGCGTCTCGGCCGCATCGGACGCAGCGGCGTCGAGGCGGCGTACGACGAGATCCTGGCGGGCCGTCCGGGCCTGCGCTTCGTGGAGCGCGACAAGCGCGCACGCGAGCTGCGCATGTTCGAGAACCTCGACGTCGCGCCCGGTGCCGACGTGCAGCTCACCGTCGATCTGCGGCTGCAGGTGCTGGCCGAGCGCGCGTTGGGCGAACTCTCCCCCGAGCGCGAGAAGGCGCTCGTGGTGCTCGATGCGCAGAGCGGCGACGTGCTCGCGATCGTCGCGCAGGTCTGGCGCAAGGACGACCCGCAACCGCAGTGGAGCACCGGGGCCTGGGCACCGGCCTTCAATCCCTACGTCGGCTCCGTCGCGAAGCCCCTCGTCGCGCTCGAGTTCCTCGCCGCGTTGCGCGCGGATCCCGCGCTCGGCGCACCCGCGGCCTTCCCGGACTGCGGTGGCAAACCCGCGCCCTACGACCGCCGCCGCCGCCTGCGTTGCGGTGAGGTCCATGGCGCGGGCGCGCGTGACACCGTGCATGCCATCGCCGAGTCCTGCAACGTCTACTTCTTCCGCGTCGCCGACGAGCTCGGCGCGGAGCGGATCCGCGCCGGCTTCGCCCGCTTCGGCTGGGCCTCACCGGGCGCCGCGGCGGGCGGCGTCGACGGGTCGCCGCCCGCGATCGACGGTCTGCCCTCCCGGCAGTGGCAGGCACCGCGCCTGCGTCCCGCGGGCTTCGTGCTGCCGATGCAGGCGATCGGCTACGGCGTCGAGGTCTGGCCGCTCTTCGTCGCGCGCGCCTACGCCGGCATCGCGACCGGGCGCCTGCCGGAGCTGCGCATCGTGCGGAGCGCCGCGGCCGGCCAGGGCGCGGCGTTGCCCTTCGATGCGACGGACTTCGCGCCGGTGCGTGCGGGCCTCGCGGCCTGCGTGGAGACCGGCACCGCGCGCGCCATCGCGACGAGTGCCCGGCGGCTCGCCCTGGCGACGGGCCTCCGGCTCTTCGGCAAGACCGGCACCGCCGAGGTCACGGCCGATGGCACGCTGAACAACGCGTGGTTCGCGGGCTTCGTCGGCGAAGGTCACGACGCGCGGCTCGCGTTCGCGGCGGTGGAGTACCGCACCGACGATCACGGCGGCACGTCCGCGGCGCCGATCGTCGCGCGCTTCCTCGACGCGATGCTCGACGACCCGGAACTGAGCGCGCGCTGGCTCGGCGGCCGGCCGGCGCCGCGCGACGGAGCGCGCCACCGATGAACCGCGCCGATCTCCTGCCCCGTCGCATCGACTGGTGGATCGTGCTGCTCGCGGCGACGATCGCGCTCGTCGGCGTCGCCTTCGTGCACTCGGCGACGACGGGAACCGACGACGAGGGCCTCGCGCGTCGGCAGCTCGTCTTCCTCGCGGCCTCGGTCGTCGGTGCCGCCGTCGCGGTGGTCGTGCCCTACGCGCGCTTCCATCGCGGCGCGGCCTCGCTCTACGTGCTCGCGCTGCTCGCGCTCGTCGCCGTGCTGTTCGTCGGTGCGGTGATCAACGGTGCGCGGCGGTGGATCCGCATCCCCGGCGCCGGCTTCCTGCTGCAGCCCAGCGAGTTCGGCAAGCTCGCGGTCGTGCTCGCGCTCGCGTCCTGGCTGCGCTTCCGCGACCGCGCGAGCGGCTTCGACGGCGTGGTCGTGCCCGCGCTCATCACCGCGGTGCCGGCCGCGCTCGTGTTCGTCGAGCCGGATCTCGGCAGCAGCCTCGTGTACTGGCCGATCCTCTTCGCGATCTGCTACGCGGCGGGAGCTCCCGTGCGCGCCCTGTCGTGGCTGTTCCTGGCGGGCGTCCTCGTCATCGCGGTCGGCTGGTTCACCGTGTTCCACGAGTACCAGCGCTCGCGTGCGGAGGTCTGGGCGTCGCACTTCGGTTGGGATCGCACGACGATCGACACCGACCCGGCCGTGCGGCAGGTCCTGCTCGACGACGGGTATCAGCCCTGGCAATCGCTGATCGCGATCGGGAGCGGCGGTCTCACCGGCTTCGGCTACGCCCAGGGTCCGCAGAACCGCTTCGACTTCCTGCCGTACCGGGCCGGCGACTACGTGTTCGCGGTCGTCGCCGAGGAGTTCGGCTGGCTCGGCGCGGTGGGTCTGCTCGCGGCCTACCTCGCGCTCGTGCTCGCGCTCTTCCTGCTGGCGATGCGCACGCGCGAGCGCTTCGGCCGCCTGCTGGTCGTCGGGGTCGCCACCTGGCTCGGCACGCAGGCCTTCCTCCACGTCGCGATCTGCGCGTGGTTCCTGCCGGCGAAGGGCCTGCCCCTGCCGCTCGTCAGCCAGGGTGGGAGCGTGACCCTCGCCGCGGCGCTCGGGATCGGACTCTGTCTCAACGTCGGCGCGCGCCGGGAACCGGTCCTCGCCGCGGACGGCTTCCGTTGAGCACGTGCTTGACCTGACTTCGACACTTGTCGTAGCATCTGCGACAGATGTCGAAGTCTTCCTCGGGCAAGCCACCGTCGCGCGGCTCCTCGGCGCGCGCGGCCCGTCCGCGCCAGGCCGGGCGACCCGTGCGGCTCACCGACGCCGAGTGGGTCGTGATGGAAGCGGTCTGGGACGGTGTCGCCGTGCGGGCACGCGACGTGCTCGAACGCGTCCACGCGCAGACCGGCTGGTCGTACTCCACCGTGAAGACGCAGCTGACCAGGCTCGTCGAGAAGGGGGTCCTGCAGGAAGGGCGTGATGCCAACGCCGCGACCTACGACGCGCGGATCACGCGCGACGAGGCGCGGCGCACGGCGCTCCGGAGCCTGCTCGATGCGGCGTTCGGCGGCCGCGTCGGCGAGCTCGTGCAACACATGGCCGCTGCGGAGCACCTGAGCGCGCGCGAGAAGCGAGCGCTGGGCGAGCTGCTCCGCGGCGACGAGGACCCGCGTCGGTGAGCGGCTGGCTCGAATCCGTCGGCGCGTTCGCGGTCGACGTCGCGCCGCGGCTGCTGGCCGCCGCCCTGCTGGGCGCCGGGGCGTGGTTGCTCGAGTGCGCGGTGCCACGGCGACGCGCCGCGGCGTGGCCGGTGGCCCTCCGTGCCGCACCGTGGTGGGCGGTGTTGCTCGTGCTCGTCGTGCCCGGGGTGCCGGATGCGGCCGCCGCGGCGTTCGACCGCGACGCATCGGCGCCGCCGCCGTGGGTCGGGGTGGTCGGCCTCGCGGTCGCGCTCGGGACGACGGGCGTCGCCGCACGTGCGGTCTGGCGCGCGTCGCGGCGCGCGCGGCGCTTCGGCCTCGCGCACGCGGAGCCGGTCCCGCCGCGGCTCGCTCGCCTCGCGGCGCAGTGTGCGCGCCGGTCGGGCCTGCGGCGCACACCGCGGCTCGTCGTCACGCGCTTCGCGCCGGGACCGGCGGTGCTCGGCGTGCTGCGGCCGCAGGTCGTCCTGCCGCTCCCGCTCGCGTGTGGAGCGACGCGTCGGCGACTCGAACACGTGCTGATGCACGAGTTCGCGCACCTCGCGCGCCGTGATCCCGCCCGCGCCGCGCTGTGCGATGGGTTCGCCGTGCTCGTCTGGTTCCATCCCTTCGTGCGCCTCGCGGTCGCGCGACTGCGCGTCTTGCGCGAGCTCGCCTGCGACGCGCGGGCCGTCGCGGCGTACTCCCCGCGCGGGGTGCGTCGGTACCGCGACACGCTCGTGCGGCTCGCGGGCCACGCGCCGCTCGCCCGGGGTGCTCTGGCATTCGGCGAGGCGGCGATCCTGGCGCGCGTGCGTGCGCTGCGTGGACCGTCCGCGCTCGGGCCAGGGCCGGCGCGCGCCGTGGCGGCGCTGCTCACCGCAGTCCTCCTCTGGCTCGCGGCGCCGCGCGTGCCGCTCGGCCAGTCCCGATCGCCCGATCTCGACGAACCCGGTTGTCTCCGTCAGCGCTACCGGATCCTCGCGGCCCTCGCGCAGGAGCAGGCGGACGGAGCGATCGCTGCCCAGAACCCCGATCCGAGACCCCGATGAAGACCCTCGCACTCTGCGCCGTCCTCTCCGCCCTCTCCGTACCCGTCTCCCTGTTCGCGTCGCGCGTCGACCAGGATCCCCAGCCGACGCCGCAGGAGGTCTCGGCGATGATGGAGAAGGCGAAGCGCTTCGTACAGCCGGGTCCCTCGCATCGACAGCTCGAGCGGTTCGTCGGCGAATGGACGACGGAGACGCGGTTGACGATGGGGGGCAAGGCCTCTCCGGCCGAAGCCGGCACCGCGAGCGGATCCTGGTTGATGCCCGGTCGCTGGCTCCGTCTCGCGGGCAGCGGCCGCATGATGGGCATGGCGGTCGAGACCTTCCACGTCCTCGGCTACGACAACTTCAAGCAGAGCTTCGTGACCACGACGGTGACGAGCGTGGACACGGCGATGCTGCGCGCCGAGGGTGATCTCACACCCGACGGCAAGGCGCTCATCACCTACGGCACGCTCGACGAGTACCTCACCGGCGAGCACGACAAGATGGTGCGCTACGTGTGGCGCTTCCTCGGCGACGACGAGTTCGTCCTCGAGATCCACGACCTGCCGATCGGCGAGGTCGACACGAAGGTGGTCGAGACGCGCTTCCTGCGGAAGCGCTGAGATCGTCTCGCACCCTCGGAGCCCGGCGCGGCGATCAGCTCACCGCCTCGACCGCGCAGCGGACGCCGAGCGACTCGAGTTCGGCGGCGATCTCCGCGACGTAGAGCGGGTTCATCACGAGCACCAGCTCGGGCCGGCGCGTGGCGAGTTCCGCGGGACTCACGATGCGCTGCCCGGTCCCCGGCACGTGACGGCCGCGCTTCTGCGGGTTGCGATCGACGACGAGCTCGATCTCCGCGCCGCGGGGCAGCGCGTTGAGGAAGGTCACGCCCTTGCTGCCCGCACCCCAGACCGCGATGCGACGTCCGGCGTCGAGTTCCTGCGCGAGCCGTCGGCTCCACGACGAGAGGAGCTCCCGCAGGGAGCTCGCGAAGCGCGCCGGCAGGCTCTGGTCGAGCGGCGCACCGTCGTCGGCGTGCTGCGCCGGATCGAGCGCGAGCTCGGCCTGCAGGAACTGACCGCCGTAGGTCTCTCCGACCCGACGCACCGCGAGTCCGGCGCGCCGCGCCAACGCCGCGAGCGAACGCGGCGTGAAGTAGCCGAAATGCTCGTAGATCAGGTCCCAGATGCCGCCGTCGCGCATCGTCCACAGCCCGTTCGGCACCTCGAGGTAGACGCGACCGTGGGAGGCGGCCGCGGCCCGCAGCGCGAGACCGAGCGGCAGCGGATCCGCGAGATGCTCGAGCACGTGCCGGCAGATCACGAGGTCGGCGTGCAGCGGGCCGTGTCGTGCGGGTTCGTAGTCCTCGGCGAGGACCTGGAGGCCCGCGTGCGACGGCAGTCGACCGTCGTAGCTGCGGTCGAAGCCCAGGCAGCGCCGACCGGCACCGGCGAAGAGCATGAGGAACTCACCCCGTCCGCAGCCGAGCTCGGCGATCGTCGCGCCGCTCCGCGGCAGATCCCGCGCGAGCGTCGCGGCGAGCTCCGCGGCCCAGGCGCGGAACTGCGGCGAATGGTGCAGCGAGGTCTCGTAGCTGGCGTCGTAGCGAAGCAGGCCCGGGTCGAAGCTGCGGTTGAAGAGGTGCCCGCAGCGCCGACAGCTCACGAGGTCCATCGCGGCGCGCGGCGCGACGAGTGCCGCGGAACGCTCGGCCGGGAACGCGTTGCAGAGCACCGGCAGCGCCGGCGTGGCGACGCAGTCTTGGATCGCGTCGGCACCGCAGGCGGGGCAAGCCGTCGTGCCGGGTCGCGTCATGCCGGTCCGCTCGGGTGACCGAGCGCGACGAGCTGCGGGTGCAGGCCGAGCGCGGCGAGATCGGCGCGGATCTCGTCGAGGTAGATCGGGTTCATCGCGACGACGCGCGCGGGTCGCACCCGGGTGAGCTCGGCGGGCGGGACGATCTCGTGCCCACTGCCCGGCACGAACATGCCGTGGCGGTACGGGTTCACGTCGGTCACGCAGGCGACCTCGTCGCCCAGCCCCAGGGTCGTCAGGAAGGCCACGGCCTTGCTGCCCGAACCCCAGAGCACGACCTTCTCCCCGCGCGCGGCGGCCTCGGCGAACCAGGCACGCCACGCGGCGAGCGCGGCGGGCGCCGCGCGGCGGAAGCGATCCACCTGCTGCGCGGTGCGCACGAGGTCGTCCTCGGCGGGCAGCGGCGTCGACGCGCGCGCCCGGCCGTCGACGCGTGCGTCGACGAGGAGGTACTGGTCGCCGAAGCACTTCTCGAGACGTTCGACCGCGAAGCCGCAGCGGCGGAAGAGCCGCGCGAGCGAGCCGAGCGTGAAGTAGGAGCAGTGCTCGTAATAGACGTCCCAGAACGCACCCTCGACGAGGATGCGCTCGAGGTCGGGGAGCTCGAACGCGACGACGCTGCGTGCGTCGCGCGGTGCGGAGCGGTGGACCGTCGAGACGAAGGCCGCGACGTCCTGGATGTGCTCGAGCGTGTGGCGGCAGAGGACGAGGTCCGCGGACAGGGCGGACCAGCGTTCGTCGTAGAAGTCGACGATCCAGCGGATGCGGCCACCGGCCGCATCGCGGACCCGCTCGGGTTGGAGACCGGGGTCGATGCCGATCCCGGTGCAGCCGCCCAGCTCGCAGATCAGGGCGAGGAAGTCGCCCTTGCCACAGCCGATCTCCAGCACGCTGCGCGGGTGGTAGCGCTGCAGGTACTCGGTCGCGAGTTCCTTCGCGAAGCGGTTGAAGGTGCCGGAGAAAGCCTGGCTCTCCTCGCAGCGCGGGGAGTACTCGTGCACCTCCTTCCGGAAGCGCGAGTTCTGCACGAAGCCACACGCGCGGCAGTGCGCGAGTTCGAGGTCGCCGCGGGGGTAGCCGATCGCCTCCGCACGCGTGCGCATCAGCAGCACGCAATGCGCGGGGATCGAGTCGACGCGCCAGAACGTCTCGAGCTCGCTCGAGCCGCAGGCGAAGCAATGCCGTGCGAGGATCTCGCTCACGACGCACCGTCGCGGCCCACGATCCGCGGCTCGGGGACGGGCACGATGAAGCGGCCACCGGCCGCGAGGTACGCCTGCTGCTGCGCGACGATCTCGCGTTCGAGGTTCCAGGGCAGCAGCAGCGTGTAGTCGGGACGCCGCGCCAGCAGCTCCTCGGGCGCGAGGATCGGCACGTCGACGCCGGGCAACCAACGCCCCTGCTTGTGCACGTTGCGATCGACGCAGAACTCGAGGACGTCGGGGCCGAGGCCGACGTAGTTGACGAGGATCGCGCCCTTCGCGGCTGCGCCGTAGGCCGCGATGCGCTTGCCCTGCGCGCGCAGGCCGAACACCAGCGTGCGCAGGGACTCGCGCAGCGCGCGGACGCGCTCGCCGAAGCCCGCGTAGAAGGCGAAGCGATCGACGCCGGCCGCGCGCTCGGCGGCGAGGTAGCGCTCGACGGACCCGTCGGGCGCGGGCGTCGGACTCGCGTGGTACCGCAGCGAGCCGCCGTGGATCGGCAGGCCGACGACGCGATTCAGGTGCAGGCCGTGCCGTGCGAAGAGCCGCGCGACCGCGGTCACGGAGAAGTAGCAGAGGTGCTCGTGGTAGATGGTGTCGAACTCGCAGTGCTCGATCAGGTCGCGCACGTACGGCGCCTCGATCGAGGTCGTGCCGTCCGGCTTCAGCAGCGCGGCGATCCCCGCGACGAAGCCGTTCAGGTCGGGCACGTGTGCCATCACGTTGTTGCCGACGATCACGTCGGCGCGCCGGCCCTCGGCGACGAGCTGCTCGGCGAGCGCCCTCGTGAAGAAGGCCTGGCGCGTCGGGATGCCGCGGGCGAGCGCCGCCTTCACCGGGCCCTCGGCGGGATCGATCCCGAGCACCGGCACGCCGCGCGCCTGGAAGTACTGGAGCAGGTAGCCGTCGTTGCTCGCGAGCTCGAGCACGAAGCTCGACGGGCCGAGACGGCGCTCACGGCAGAGGGCGTCGACGTTCGCCTCGCTGTGGCGGAGCAGCGAGTCGCTGAAGGACGAGTAGTACGGGTACTCGTTGCAGAAGAGCTCCTTCGGGTCGACGGAGGTCGTGATCTGCACGAGCGAACATCCCGCGCAGAACGCGACCTCGAGCGGGTAGCGCGGCTCGGGTCGTCCGAGCTGGGAGTGGTGCCGCAGTCCGTCGGACAGCGGCATGCGGCCGAGGTCGAGGAAGGGGCGGACCTCGCCGCTCTGGCAACTGCGGCAGCTCAGGCTCATCGGGCACGGCCTCGCGCGTCCGTGGGTGAGGCGGGGATCCCCCGCAGATCGGGGCCCAGTCGCCCCGCCGCCTGCTGGGCGAGGACGTGGCGGATGCGCAGGTAGCGGCCCGTCGAGAAGTCTGCCTCGCTCACGCCCGCGGCGCGGTAGGCGTCGCGGAGCTCCACGATGCCGCGGCGGACGGTCCACTCGGCGCGGTACCCGAGCCGGTCGCGGAGCTTGTCGCAGTTGACGTTGTAGTTGCGCAGGTCGGGGCTCGCTCCGGGCGCGAACTCGACCGCGCTGCCCTCGACGAGTTCGGCGACGAGTTCGGCGACGTCGCGGATGCGGTAGTTCTCCGCCGAGTCGCCGACGTTGAACGCCTCGTCGTGCACGCGATCGAGGGGCGCGTCGAGCACGGCGAGGTACGCGCGCGCGATGTCCTCGACGTGGACCAGCGGCCGCCACGAGGTCCCCGCGCTCTTGAGCAGGACCTTGCCGGTCGTGACCGCGAACCCGGTGAGGTTGTTGACGACGAGGTCGCCGCGGAGCCGCGGCGAGACCCCGTACGCGGTCGACGCACGGAGGTAGGTCGGCGAGAAGCGGTCGTCGGCGAGCGCGTGCAGGTCGCGCTCGACGTGGCACTTCGACACGCCGTAGGGCGTGACCGGGTTGAAGGGCGAGTTCTCGTCGAGGATCGCATCGCCCGCCGCGCCGTAGTTGCTGCACGACGACGCGAAGACGAAGCGCCGCACGCCGCGGTCCTTCGCGAGCTTCGCCAGGCGCACCGAGGCCAGATGATTGATGTCGAACGTGATCTGGGGCGCGAGATCGCCGAGCGGATCGTTCGAGATGCCCGCGAGGTGCAGGACGGCATCGAAGCCCTCGAGCTGTGCGGGTTGCACGTCGCGCACGTCGAGCCGCAGCGTGGGCACGGGCCGCGCGGCGGCGCCGCGCACGGGGAACGCGCAGTCCGCGAAGAGACAGCTGTCGAGGCCGACGACCTCGTGCCCGCGCGCCTGCGCGAGCGGGACGAGCACCTGCCCGATGTAGCCGTCGCTCCCGGTGACGAGGATCCTCATCGCGGCTCTCCTGCGGCGCGCCGCGGCCACGGCGGGTTCTCGCCGGACCAGAGCGTCTCGAGGATCTTCTTCTCGCGCGAGGTGTCCATGCACTGCCAGAAGCCGTGGTGCTGGTAGGCCATGAGTTCCCCATCGCGGGCGAGGTGCTCCAGCGGCTCGCTCTCGAACATCACGTCGTCGCCGCGGATGTAGTCGAAGACCTTCGGCTCGAGCACGAAGAAGGCGCCGTTGATCCAGCCCTCGCCGAGCTGCGGCTTCTCCGTGAAGCGCTCCACGCGGCCATCGACGATCTCGAGGTGTCCGTAGCGCGCCGGCGGGCGCACGGCGGTGATCGTCGCGAGCTTGCCGTGTGCGCGGTGGAACGCGAGCAGGCGGTCGAGCTCGATGTCGGCGACGCCGTCGCCCCAGGTCATCATGAAGGTGCCCGAACCGAGATGCGGGGCCAGGCGCTTGATGCGTCCGCCCGTCAGGGTCGGCAGGCCGGTCTCGACGAGTTCGACCTGCCAGTCGCGGGCACGGGCCCGATCGCTCGTCAACGTGCCGCGACCGAGGTCGACCGAGACGTTGCCGGAGAGCTGGCAGAGGTCCGCGAACCAGCGCTTGATGTAGTCGCCCTTGTAGCCCAGGGCGACCGCGAACTCGCGGAAGCCATAGGCGGCGTAGATGGACATGATGTGGACGAGGATCGGGATGCCCCCGATCTCGACCATGGGCTTCGGACGGATCTCGGTCTCCTCCGCGAGCCGGGAGCCGAGTCCGCCGGCGAGGATGCCGACCTTCATCGTTGCCCTCCCATGGGGCACGCGGTGCGGGACGGTCGAAGCGGGTCGTCGTTCATGTTCTGGGGCGTGGGCCGTGGTCGGGGATGAGCCCCGCGCGCGCCGCACGCTCCGCGAGTTCGGTGCCGATCTCGAGCGATGCCGTGGCGGCGGGGGAGGGTGCGTTCAGCACGTGGAGCGAGTCCTTCGTCTCGACGACGAGGAAGTCGTCGACCAACGCCCCGTCGCGCTGGAGTGCCTGCGCGCGCACTCCGGCCTCGGCCGGGAGCAGGTCGTCGGCGCTCACCGGGGGGCCGAGACGTGCGAGGGCGCGGGCGAACGCCGCGCGCCGATACGAGCGCCAGAACTCGGCGGCGCCGGTCGCGAGGTGTCGCGAAGCGAGACGCCAGAAGCCGGGCCAGCTCAGGGTGGCGAGCGTGTCCCGCAGCGAGAACGAGCTGCGGTGATAACCGTCGCGGCGGAACGCGAGCACGGCGTTCGGCCCGCACTCGACGCCACCGCCGACCATGCGCGTGAAGTGCACGCCGAGGAAGGGGAAGCGCGGATCCGGCACGGGATAGATGAGCCCGCGCACCCAGTCCTCGCGCTCCGCGCGGAGGCGCCAGTACTCGCCGCGGAAGGGCACGATGCGCACGTCGGGGGCGCGGCCTTCGGCGAGCGTCGCGAGGCGATCGGACCAGAGACCACCGCAGGTCACGAGGGCGCGTGCGACGAAGGTCTCGCTCGCGGTCGCGAGGTGCCAGACCTCGGCTTCGCGCCGTGCACCGACCACTGCGGCGGAGACCCGGAGCTCGGCGCCGCGCGTGCGCAGGTCGGCCGCGAGGGACTCCGCCACGGCCCGATAGTCGACGATCGCCGCGCCGGGCACGTGCAGCGCTGCGACGCCGCGCGCGAACGGCTCGATCTCGCGCAGTTCCTCGGGGCCGATGCGACGCAGGCCCAGCACGCCGTTCGCCGTGCCGCGGCGTTCGAGTTCCTCGAGGCGCGGCAGCTCGGACACGTCGACGGCGACCACGACCTTGCCGACGACGCGGCAGGGCAGGCGCATCGCCGCGCAATACTCGAGCATGCGCTGCGCGCCCCGCACCGAGCAGCGCGCCTTGCTCGATCCCGGCTTGTAGTAGAGGCCGGAATGGACGACGCCGCTGTTGTGACCCGTCTGGTGCGCGCCGACACCGGCCTCCTTCTCGAGCAACAGGACGCGCAGGCCGGGCACGCGTTCGAGCAGGGCGCGGGCGGTGGCGAGTCCGACGATGCCACCGCCGACGACCGCGACGTCGAATGTGGACTCGGCGCGCGACGGCGCGCGTGGGGAGGGCATGGGCGCGGGGATCATCCGGAGCTTGCCTCGGCGCGTCGAGTCTCGGACGCTTCCGCGCTCCTCGTGTCGTCCCGCACCGATCTCCTCCTCGTCTGCGCCGACCCCCGCGAAGGTGCGGCCCTGGACGCGCTCGTCGGGCGGCGGCCGTTCGTCGTCGGCGTCGGCAAGGCGACGGCGGCGTGTCAGCTCGCGGCGCGGCTCGCGCGCCACGAGGTCGGCGCGGTGCTCGCGTTCGGTGTCGGCGGCGCGCTGCCGGCGGCGCCCTCTTCCCGGCCGCTCGAGCTGCTGCAGCTCGTGGTCGTCGTTGAGAGCGTGCTCGCCGACGAGGGCGTGGAGTCCCCGGACGGGTTCCTCGACCTCGCCGCGCTCGGCCTCGGCGAGGCGGTGGTCCATCGCCACGACCAGCGGCTCGCCGCGGCGGCGGCGCGCGCGCTCGGCGGGCTCGAACTCGTCCGTGCGGCGACCGTGAGCACGTGCAGCGGCACCGACGCGCGCGCGCAGGCGATCGCGACGCGCACGGGCGCACGCCTCGAGACCATGGAGAGCGCGGCGCTCGCGTTGGTGTGCGCGACCTTCGCCGTGCCCTTCGTCGAGCTGCGCTGCGTGTCGAACGCGACCGGCGACCGCACGCGCGCCGCGTTCGCGATCCCGGCCGCGTGCACACGCGTGCAGACGGCGGTGGCGACCCTCCTCGAGCAGGACACCCTCGCCCTCGCCGCCGCGCCGCGGCCGACGCCACGATGACGCGCGTTCCGATCGGCATCGGCTTCTCGCCGTGCCCCAACGACACGTTCATGTTCCACGCGCTCGTGCACGGGCTCGTCGAGGTGCCCCGCGTGCGCTTCGAGCCCTGGCTCGCGGACATCGAAGAGCTGAATCGCCGCGCCGCGGGCGACGACGCGTTGCCGGTGACCAAGCTCAGCGCGTTCGCGGCCCTGCACGGCGCCGCGCGCTATGCGATCGCGCCCGCCGGTGCAGCGCTCGGCCGCGGCGTCGGGCCCCTCGTCGTGGTGCGGCAGGCGGGGCGACGACCCGATCGCCTCGCCGAACTCGCGGGCCGCCGCGTCGCGATCCCCGGACGGCGCACGACGGCGCATCTGCTGCTGCGCTGTTTCGCGGGCGCGGACTGGGAGCCCGTCGAGATGCGTTTCGATCGGATCCTGGGCGCGGTCGCGTGCGGCGAGGTCGACGCCGGTCTCGTCATCCACGAGAGCCGCTTCACCTATGCGGGGTTCGGGCTCGAGCGCCTCGCCGACCTCGGCGAGCTGTGGGAGGCGCAGTCGGGTCTGCCGCTGCCGCTCGGCGTGATCGGCATCGACCGCGGCCTGCCCGCGACGCTGCGTCGCGCGATCACGCAGGGCATCGCGAGTTCGGTGCGGTATGCGCAGGCCTGCCCGGACGAATCGCGGAGCTACGTGCGTGCGCATGCACAGGAACTCGCCGACGACGTGTGTGCGCGCCACATCGCGCTCTACGTGAACGAGTCCAGCGCCGAGCTCGGGGCCGAGGGCCGCGCCGCGCTCGAGGCGCTCGCGGCGAAGGCGCGCGCATTCGGGCTCGCGCCCCCGGGCCCGCCGTTGTTCGCCGACGACCGCAGCGGGTGAGGCGGAGCTAGTTCGGTTCGCGCAACACGACGAAGGCGGCGTTGCTCAGGTCGAGGCATCCGCCGTTCAGGCCGAGACCTTGCAGCGTCAGCGCGAAGCCGCGCACCGCCGCGGGTGCCGGCACGACGAAGCGCGTCGGGTTGCCGATGCCGCTCAGCGCGATCTGCGGCGAGGCCCAGAGCGTCTGCGCCGTGCAGAACGCGGGCGGCAGGGCGGCGGCGACGGGCGTCGGGGCGTTGCCGAAGTCGAGGAGCAACACCGCGGGGCCGTTGCGGTTCGCCACCGTCACGGTGAGCGGCGCGAACGGGATCCCGGCGAGCGGCTGGCTCGTGATCGAAAGCGTCAGGGCCTGGCCGACGGCCGCGCCGATCGGCCCGGCGGGTTCCGTCAGCTCCTTGGTCGTCGCGCGCGGGGCGACGCCGAAGCCCGGCTGGCCACCGAAGCTCACGATGCGCTGCGTGTAGCCGTCGTAGCAGGCCGCGGGATTCTCGACCGGACCGAGCGCGCCGCTCTCGGCCACACGCTGCTGCCAATCGACGCCGTTCCAGTCCCAGACATCGCCGAGGAACCCGGACTGCGGTGCATAGCCGCCGAGCAGCACGACGCGTGCGCGTGCGCGGTCCCAGACGAGGGCGTGGTTCATGCGCGGTGAGGGCGCGTGTGCGGGGAGGCGCTGCGTCCAGGACTGCGCGACGAGATCGAAGGTCCAGGTGTCGGCCAGCACGTTGCCCTGTGCATCGCGCCCGCCGAAGAGCACGAGCTGGTGCCGCAGTTCGTCGACGGCGAGCGCGTGCGTGTCGCGTGCCGGCGGCGCGCCGCTCGTGGTGATCGTGCGCCAGCGGGCCGGGAAGCCGCTCGTGTCGAGCCACCGCAGGTCGCCGAACCACTGCGTGCCGTCCGTCCCGCCGAAGAGGTAGACGCGCGGGCCGCCGGGTGCCGAGAGATCGCAACCGAGTGCGTGGTTGAGTCGGGCCGGCAGCGCGAAGGTGAAGAGCTGCTGCCAACCGGCGCTCGCGTTCCAGAGCCACGTGTCGGCGAGCGCCTGACCCTGGGCATCCAAGCCGCCGACGAGCAACACGCCGGCGTTGCCGGAATGCGTCATCGCAGCTGCCGAGCGTGCGGCGGGCGCGTTCGGGCTCGTGATCGGACTCCAGGTGATGCCGTCGAAGAGCCAGGTCGCGGCGTTCGGCACGCCCTGGGCGTCGCGTCCGCCGAAGAGCAGCACACCGCTCGTCGGGTCCTCGGCCAGCATCGCGTCGTTGGCCGCGGGCGGGTGGCTCGTGCTCGCGCTGCGCGCCGACCAGGTGCCGCCGTTCCACTCCCAGAGCGCATCGCCCGCCGGCTGGGCGACGTCGCCGCCGGCGATCACGAGCGTGCCGCGCACCTCGTCGTACACGAGCGTTCCATCGTTGAGGACGGGAGCACCGATGTTCGAGGCCGGAAGGACGACCCAGGCCCCGTTCGCGAACTCCGCGAGGTGGGTGGCGAAGACGAACGAGTCGCCGAGCAGCGTGAGGCGGCCGCGCGCGCGGTCGAACGCGAGACCGAGCACGCGCTGGGAACCGACCGGGACGCCGGTCGACCACGCCGTGCCGTCCCAGTCGAAGTGGAAGCCGAGGTTCGTGATCGCGGCGGTGCGCAGCCGGGACGGGTCGAAGCACATCGCCACGACGGTGCCGTTCTGGAAGCCGATGCTCCGCCAGCTCGTGCCGTCGAACTCCCAGAAGGTCGTGACGCCGACGCTGCTGACCTTCACGGCGAGGATCGCGCGGTCACGCGCGGTGTCGTAGCTGAGCCGATAGAGCGGATCGGGTGCGATCGGTGGCAGCTGGCCCGCGGCGCTCACCGGGGTCCAGGAGCCGTTCTCGAACCGCCGCGTGCCGAAGGCCGCGCTGTACTCGAGGCGTGCCGCCGGCGCGCCGGGGTAGGGACCGATCGCGCCCGCGGTGTCGGCGCTGCGGCTGACGCGGCCGAGCCCATCGAGCTCGTGCGTCCGGCCATCGGCGGCCACGCCGACGATCAGGTGCCGCACCGGGTCGTAGAAGGTCTGCCGGGCGACGAGGCCGAGGCCGGCGTGGGCGGCCCGCTCGACGACGCGGAGCTGGGCGAGCGCCGACGCGTGCAGGGCGAGGACGGCGACCAGGAGGGCGCCGGGACGGGGGAGGAGCGAGCGGGACTGCGGAGCGTTCATGGGCGGGACCGGACCCACGAGCGGATCGCCGCGGCGGCCGTCACACCCAGGGGGCGGATTCCCGCTCAGTCCGAGCGCGGCCCCGGGTCCCGGGCCGCGAGTCGCCGCAGCTCGCCGAGACGGATCGCGAGCTTCGAGAGTCCGCGGTGGACGAGATTGCGCACGGCGCCCTCGCTGCGGTTCATCCGCTCGCCGATGCTGCGGTAGTCCATGCCGCAGAGCCGCTGGAGGCTGATGGCCTCCTGGTAGTCCGGCGCCAGCTCGGCGAACGCGCGCTCGATGCGGGCGAGTTCCTCCTGGCTCTGGACGACGCCGCTCGGGGTGACGAAGGCCGCCGCCGCGAGCGGTGCGCGACTCGCATCGGCCGCCGGCAGGGCCTCCTCGCGCGCGGGATTGCGGCGCGCGGCGGAGACGAAGCGCGCCTTGTCGATCAGCTTCTGCTGGGCGCGCACGTACAGCCAATGGCGGAACGCCGACTCCCCCCGCCATTCGAAACTGCTGAGGTCGGAGAGGACCTCGCGTGCGATGGACTGCACCAGGTCCTCGGGCGTCTCGCGCGCGCGGAGCAACTCGCCCATGCGGAGCCGGAGCCAGCCCTCGAGCCCGGGGAGGTGCATCACGAGGAGTTCCTCGATGGCCGCGCGGTCCTTCGTCGCCGCGCGCGTGACGAGGGGCAGGCTCGTGTCGCTCATGGGAGACCGCAGGAGTAGCTTGCGCGCGCGCTTCGCAGCATGTCCACGACTTCGCAGAACGGCAGCACGGAGGATTCGCTCGAGGACGTCCTCGCGCTCGCGCTGTCGGCGCGCGAGGAGGGCGGCGACGCCGCGCTCGAAGGATACCTCGCGACCGTGGGCGCACTGGCTCCCGCGGTGCGCGCGGCGCTCGCCGAGCTGCGTGGCTGCGATCTGCTCGAACCGGTGATCGCGGGGCTGCCGCCGCAGCTCGGGGACTTCCGGCTCCGCGAGGTGCTCGGCGCGGGTGGCATGGGGGTCGTCTACCTCGCGGAGCAGGTCTCGCTCGGACGCGAGGTGGCGCTCAAGGTCGTGCGTCCCGAGCTGCTCTTCTTCGAGGGCGCGCGGGAACGCTTCCGCCGCGAGATCGAGGCGGTCGCCAGGCTCGAGCACCCAGCGATCGTGCCGATCCTCGCGACGGGCAGCGCGGACGGGATCCCGTACTACGCGATGCCGCGGCTGCGCGGTCGGAGCGCGGAGTCGCTCATCGCCGCGCTCCGCGACCTCGACCCGAAGAGCCTCGACGCGGGGTGTCTGACGGCCCTGCTCGCGTCTCCCGAGGCGGCTGCGACGCGGAGCGCGACGGGCGGCTCCGAGTACTGGCGCGCGGTGACCGGCCTCGTCGCGCAGGCCGCGCACGGGATCGCGCACGCGCATCGACGCGGCGTGTTGCACCGCGATCTCAAGCCGTCGAATCTGATGTTGACGAGCGATGGCCGCGCGATCGTGCTCGACTTCGGGCTCGCGCTCGCGCGCGGTGACGAGCGCCTGACGCGCAGCGGCGCGACCGCGGGCTCGCCGGCGTACATGGCGCCCGAGCAACTCCGCGGCGAACCCGCCGACGAGCGCACCGATGTCTACGGCCTCTGTGCCACGCTGCACGCGCTGCTCGCGCGGAAGTCGCCGTTCCCCCTCGCCGACGGCGAGGTCCTCCGTGCGCGCGTGCTCGCCGGCCGTCGCGACGAGCTGCGCCGTGAGCTGCCGATGCCGGCCGAGCTGCGGCTCGTCCTCGAGTGCGGGATGGACGTCGAACGGGCCCGACGTCATCCGTCGGCCGAGGCCCTCGCCGCGGACCTCGAGGCCGTGCTCGAGGGCCGACCGATCCGTGCGCGGCGCGTGCCCTGGCCCGTGCGCGCGCGGCGCATGGCGCAGCGGCATCCCGCGCTCGGCGTTGCCGGGGTCGCGGCGCTCGTCTTCGCGATCGCCCTGCCGTCCGTGGTGCTCTGGCAGCAGCGCCGTGCGAACGTGGAGCTCGCCGAGGCGGCGCGCGTCGCCGACCGCAGCGTGGTGATCAGCATCGATGCCGTGGAGCAGCAGCTCGCGCGTGTCGCGGAGCGACGGCTGCGCAACCTGCCCGCGGCGCAGGAGCTCGCCGCCGAGTTGCTGCGCGAGGCGATCGCCCTGTTCGATTCTCTGGGGGCCGTGCCGCAGCATGCCGAGCGCGTCGCGATGCTGCGCCTGCGTGCGATGCTGCGCCTCACGGAGATCGAGGCGGCCCTCGGTCAGCCCGATCGAGCCGCGCGCAGCGCGGAGCGCGCGCTCGCGGCGATCGGCGAGGGTGAGCGCCCGCCCGCGGCGGCGCTCCTGCGTGCGCGCGCCGCACGTCAGCTCGCCGTCGCGACGCTCGAACTCGAGCCGCGCGCCGAGCTCGATGTCCTGCTGGCCGCCGCCGCGCGCGACCTCGCGACGGCGCGGGCCGAGCCGGCGCTCCACGACGAGGTCCTGCGCGAGGAAGGGCTCTGGGCCGGGGTGGAGGCGACGCTCGCGAATGCGCGCGGGGATGCGGCCGCGGTCGAGGCGGCCCTGCGGCGCGCGGTCGCGGCGAGCGCGCAGCGCCGCGACGAGGGCATCGCGCACGGCGTCGCGTGGCTCAATCTCTGTCGCTTCCTCAAGCAGACGGGTCGCCACGCGGAGGCGCTCGCCGCCGCCGACGCCGCGGAGAGCGCCGTGACCGGCCTGGGCCCGATGGAGTTCGGCTGGCCGGTGCCGCGCGCCGTCGTCGCGATGGTCGGGGCGGAGCGCGGCCGCATCCAACAGCAGCTCGGTCAGCTCGACGCGGCGAGCGCGACCCTCCGCGGCGCACTCGAACGCCTCGACGAGGTCCTCCGCGACTATCCCGACGAACCGTCGACGCGCCGCGTCCGCGGGGCCACCGCGCATCAGCTCGCGGGTCTCTGCGTCCAACGCGGCGATCATGCCGCGGCGCGCACGCTCGCGGAGGCGGCGATCGCCGACCAGACCGCGGTGCTGGCGCGCAATCCGCGGGACGCGGAGGCGATGGCGTTCCTCGGCAACCACCGGCGCACGCTCTGCACGGTCCTGCGTCAGCTCGCCGACCTGCCGGCCCTCGAACGCGAGTCGCGCGCGATGGGGGCGATGCCGGGTCCGCCGGAGCTGCCCGGCGCCGCGGCGCGCAATCTCCTGCGCTGTGCCGCGGCGGATCCATCGCGCGCGACGGAACTCGAGCGCGAGGCGCTCGAGCTGCTCGGCGAAGCGGTCCGGCGCGGCGGGCGCGTCGACGCAAAGGACCCGCTCTATGCGCCGCTGCGCGCCCTGCCCGGCTTCGACGCGCTCCTGCAGAAACGCTGAGCCGTCGTCGCGGTCGTCGCCCGCGTCACTTCTTCGCGCCGAGCTTCTCGCGGAAGGCCGCGGGATCGGCGTCGAACTTCGCCTTGCAGTTCACGCAGCAGAAGGCGACGCGCTTGCCTTCGAACTCGGAGAAGACCGACTTGTCGACGCCCTTGCCCGAGACGGGGCAGGTGCTGTTCATCGGCTCGTTCGCCGCGGCCTTCTGGGCTTCGGCCTCGGCCTTGGCCTTGGCCTTCGCGACCGCCTCGAGCATCGCCTCGGCCTCGCGACCGAGATCGATGCGCGTTCCGACGAGCTTCTCGCCGAGCGCCTTCGCGCCGGCCTCGGTCACCGCCGTCTGCCAGAGGTAGAGCTTCTCGAGGCGCGGCAGCGTCGCGAGATGCGAGAGGCCGGTATCGCCGACCTGCGTGCCGTACAGGTTCAGGTACTCGAGCTGCGCGAGGCCGCTCAGGTGCGCGAGGCCGGCATCGCCGATCGAAGTGTTCGCGAGGTTGAGCCGCCGCAGGTGCGGGAACTTCGCGAGCCGCGCGAGCCCCTCGTCGCTCACCTTCGTGCGTGCGAGATTGAGCCAGACGAGCGTCGGCTCGAGGCCGTCGAGGGCCGCGAGCGCGGCATCGTCGGCGCGCGTGCCGAGCAGCGAGAGATTCACGTCGACGGCGAGCGTGTTGGCCGCCACGCGCTGCACGAGGCCACCGAGCGCGCGCAGCGCCTCGAAGGCCTTGGCCTCACGCTGCGTGCCGGCCTCGTCGAGGGCGGGCAACTCGATGTTCTCGCGCAGCTTGCGCCGCGCCTCCCGCTCCTCGAGCGCCTTGTCCGAGGCCTCCGGCCACTCGGCGCCTTCGCTGATCCACTGCCGCAGCAGGGCGATCTGCGCGGCGCTGAGCTTCTCGCCTTCGGCCGGCATCACGTCGGGATCGTCGGCCGGCAGCTCGATCAGCTCGATGAGCACGCTCTCGTCGGGCTTGCCGGGGACGATCGGGTCCTCGCCCTCGCCCTGGAACACGAAGCGCCGCAGGTCGAGGCGCAGGTCGCCCTTCTGCTTGTCCGCGCCGTGGCACTTCACGCAGTGGTCGCGCAGGAGCGGCCGGATCTGCTTCTCGAAATCCACCTTCTCCGTGTTCACCTTCTCCGTGCCCTCCGGCGCGGGCGCGGCGGGCGTCGCGCCGGCGTCCTGCGCGCGGGCGAGCGGGGCGGCGGCGAGCGCGGCGAGCGTCAGGATCGCGAGAGGGCGGCGAGCGGAGCGGAGTGCGGCCATGGGCGGGCCGCGATGATCCCACGGCCAGGACCGGCAGTCCATCGGGCGGCGACGGCCGCGCTCAGCCGCGTCCGAAGATGCGCACCTTGAAGCCGAGCTCCAAGCTGAGGGCGACCATCTCGTCGAAGACGTCGCCGTAGGCCACCGCGACGTGGTTCGAGTGGAACTGCGCCATCAGCGTGTCGCGCGCCACGCCGAGGTCGGCGGCCATGAACGGCCATTCTCGCGTCGTGCCGTTCCACCACGCATCGCGCACGGGCGGTGGCAGCTTCACGACCTCGCCGCGTCCGACGTCCATCCACAGCTCGTCGCCGCGGGCGAACGCGCGCGCCCAGGTGATCCGACCCGGCAGGCTCTCGCCCGCGAGCGAGCCGCCCGGCGTGGGGAAGTAGAGCTTCGGCTGGCGATGGCTGTGCGCCCCGCGCAGCGTGTGCGGGTCGTGGTTGAAGGCGTAGGCGCCGCAGGATCCCGAGTTGAGGAGGACCCACACGAAGCGCCCCTCGTGCATCGCGCCCCAGCGCACGTCGTGGAACATGACGGCCTGGTGCAGGCCCTTGTCGAGGAGCAGGCGCTTCAGCAGCTCCATCGGCAACGCGTTGCCCTGGTCGGCTTCGGTCGCGCAGGCGATCGTGTCGCCGTTCGACTCGGGCCGGCAGACGGAGTTGAGGAGGCCCTCGGCGAGATCCGAGGGCGGTCGCAGCGGGATGAGGCCGAGCTGGTACTGCCAGCCCACGCAGTCGGCGTGGAACTCGTCGACCAGGTCCTTCACGACGAGGTAGTCGCGGAGCTGTTCGCGCGAGCTCGCGGGTGTGAAGTCGTCGGCGCCGTTCTCGCCCCAGTGGAACGTCAGGCCCTGGCGCTGCACGAACCCGAAGGCCGCATCGATGCGACGGGCTTCGACGTCGCGCCCGCGCGCGACGATCCACGCCTGATCGACCTTGTGCTCGGCGAAGCCGTGGCGGGCGAGCAGGCGCGGGCCGAAGTAGCCGTTGATCATCCCCATCGAGGTGTCGCCCAGCATCAGCAGCAACGCGCGGCGCCGGCGCAGTCCCCTGGCCACGCGGCCCGCTCGCGCGGCGGCGTCGGCGGAGATCGGCGCATGGCGCGCGAGCTCGCTCTCGTCCCAGGCGATGCGGCCGCTGCGGCAGAAGCTCTCGAGCCGCTGCATGAACGCGTCGTCGGCGGTCCAGTCCGCAGCGTCGGTCCACAGCCGCGAGTGAGCGCGGCCCAGCATCTCGAGACAGGCGCCCGTGTTGAGCAGGCCGACGAGCCCGGGCCAGCGGCCCGAGAAGTTGCTCGCGAGCAGGAGCGGGTTGTCCTTGCCGACGACGCCGTCGGTGGTGTGTGGCCCGTAGAACCAGTGCACGCAGATGCCGACCATCGGATCCTGCACCGGCCCGAGCCGCTCGATGGCCTCGTGCGGCTTGCTCAGGAAGCCCTCGACGCGATACGGCGACGCGCCGAGCTTCCGCAACGCGCGCTCCATCTGCCGGGTGGCCTCCTCGACGTTGGGCTCCGCGAGCTGGTTCGGGATCGCCCGTGCGTCGCCGGGCCAGAACAACGCGATCCGCTGCGCCATGCCGCGATCAGACGCCGCGAGGACGGAGCGATCAACGCCGCCGTGGCGCTACGCTCCCCGCCAATGATCTTCCGCAAGCGCTACCGCTATCGCTTCGGCGACATCGACGACGCGGGCATCGCCTACTACCCGAAGCTCCTGCACGCCTTCCATTGCGCGATGGAGGACTGGTGGGCGGAAGGTCTCGGAACGAGCTACCAACAGGTGATGCACGTCGAGAAGTTCGGACTGCCCGCCGTCCGGCTCGAGGTCGAGTTCTACGAACCGATCCGCTACGGCGATGAGCCGACGATCCACCTCGGGGTGCTCCGCATGGGCCGGTCCTCGGTCGAGCTGGGCTTCTGGATGACCCGTGGCGAGGACCCTTCGCGGGCGGCCTGCCGCGCGCGGATCACGACCGCCGCGGTCGACATGGACAGCCTGAAGTCGGTGCCGATCCCCGATCGCTGGCGGACCGCATTCGCCGACTGGCAGCTCGCCGAGTCCGAGTTTCCCGGCCGGCCGGAACCGGGGGGCTGACCCGGTGCATCGCCGGGGTAGACTCCGAGGCCCTTCGACCCAGGGGCCGGGGACACGATGCAAGTCCACAGCACAGTCTTCCTCTCGACGCTCTTCGCCGCGGTGGCGACCGCGACCCCGTCTGCACAGCAGGCGGCGGACACCGGGCTCGGGTTCCTCGACGCGCAGGCCGCGATCACGGCACATGAGGGCGTCGAGCACGACGGCCTGACCGGTCTCGCGGTCGACGGTGTGGGGCATTACTGGGTCTCGGTGCGCCGCGTCGCGCCGAACGCGCCGCACAAGATCGTCGAGCTCGATCGACAGGGGAACGTGCTCGGGGTCTTCGCCGCGCCCGCCGCGACCGCGGGCTCCGCGTTCGGCCTCCGCGACGGCGCGTATGACGCCGGCAGCGATCGCATCTACTGGGGCATCGACCCCGCGGGCGGACCGCAGGCGAACCTCTATTGCTTCGACGTCCGCAACCGACGCTTCGACCCGCAGTTCGACATCCAGGCCAACGTGGTGACGGGCACCCTGCGCGGCCTCGCCTTCGACGGCACGCGCTTCTGGGCCGCGAACTTCGCCTCGCCGCTGAGCTCCTTCGACACGGTCGGCGTGCAGCTCTCCGCGCTGCCGTCGCCGAGCGACGGCCTCTATGGGCTCGGCTGGCATGCCGGCCGCGGCACCCTCTGGGGCGCCGGGCAGCTCGGCCACGGCGATGGTTCCACCCAGGGCGGTGCGTTCGCGCCCGGCGTGCACGTCTTCGAGATCGATCCGCAGACCGGCGCGCGCACCGGCGACGGCTTCCGCGCGGACTACCTCCTGCCCCCGGGCACCAACGGCGTGGCCGGTGGCTGCGAGGTATGGCAGCGCAACGGCCAGTACGTGATCTCGGTGCTCGTCCAGGCGGCACCACACGACGGCATCGTCGAGCTCGTCGTCGATGCGGATGTCGGAGCCGGCTGCGGCGGCATCGCCGTCGATTACCAGGGTGGCAATGCCTGGATCGGCAATCCCAACTTCGCGGTGGTGACCCACGGCATCGCGTCCTCGGCGAGCTGCGCGATGCTGATCGGCTTCGACGCCACGACCATCCCGGTCCCCGGCATCACCGCCTGTCCGATCCTCGCGAACCTGGCCCTCTCCTACACCGTCCCGCGCAGCGGCGGCGGCTCGCACTCGCTCGCGCTCCCGATCCCGGTCGGCGTGCCGCCGATCGGGGTCGCGTTCCAGGCCGTCGAGCTCGGTCCGAGCCTGCCCCTGACGCTCTCGCAGGTGCTCTGGATCAGCATCGTGCCCTGAACACCGGCAGCGGCTGCGGGCGTTCCATCACTGCAGCGTGACGATCGCCGCGTCGCTCGTCGCGAAGGCGAGGCCGAAGAGGTTCGACGGGCAGGCGTTGCCGCTCCCGAGATCGAGACCCTGGAACGCGAGCCGCGCGCCGAGCAGGCCGGTCTCGGCCGGCACGAGTGCCGTGAAGCGGGAGCCGGCGATCGAGCTGATCGGCGATACGAGCAGCTGGCAGTTGCCCCCCCTGTGTCAGGGTAGTTGCCGCCTCCGTTGAGCAGGCTGCGGGGACCCGGACGATGCGAAGCATCGGCTGGGCGCAGCCTGCTGCTTTCCCCCGAAGGGGGAGCGCCCCCCATGGGGGGCGAGT
>JADLHO010000083.1 GCA_020848735.1 Planctomycetota bacterium
ATCGACGTGGCGGGCATGGGCCCCGGTTGGTTCCCGGTGACGACGCAGGGCCTCAGCATCCAGGACCTCGGCTTCGGGCTCGAGCCGGTCCTGTCCAACGCGGTCGAGCTCTCGGTGCGACCGCCGGTGAACCGACGTACCAGGGGCCGCAGCCGAGGTAGATGCCCGGCGTCCTGACCCCGAAGAAGATCGCGAGCGGGCTCGAGGGTGGCCCGCCCTCGAAGGTGAAGGCGAGCCGGAGCACCGACGCGGGCGAGACCGTCGGGCGCGCGAACCAGAGGTCGAAGCTCCCGCGCGCGGTCGGACAACCGAAGCTCGGCTCGAGGAACTGGCATTCGCCGAGGCCGGCCGCCGCCCCGTCGACCGCGTCCATCACGTATTCCGTGGGATCGGTGTTCGAGGCGACGCGGAACTCGATGAGGAGGTCGCGGGCCCCGTCGTAGTCGAAGGGTTGGGAGAAGGGCAGCGAGATGTGGCCGAAGCTGATGTGGCGCGGGTCGTTCGTCGTCTCGGGGAGATCGACGGCGCGGGAGAGCACCACGACCGGCGTGTCCGCGTAGTTGTTCGCGAAGCTCGTGCCGAGCTGGTCGTACGCGGCATGCGCGAGCACGAGGTCGAGCTGCACGCGTCGCGCGACCGAGAGACTGCCCCCGCTCTGATCGCGCTGGAAGTCGAGCCGGTCGAGGCCCGTGAGCGGCACGCCGCGCTGGGTGCCGTCGACGTACTGGAAGCGCGACGACGCGTAGCCGAAAGGCTGCTGCAGCCGCACGTCGTGCGGGCCGTGGAGCCAGAGCTGGCCCGCCGGCACGTAGGTGTAGGACTGCGCGACCGCAGCGGCCGCGGGCATCACGAACGCGGCGAGCGCGCAGCGGACCGAACGGGTCGCGAGCTTCATGGCTCCACCACCGTGATCACGCGATCCGCCGCCACGGCGCTGAGCACCGAGCGCCGTCCGCTCGGCCATTCGACCTCGATGCGGTCGGCCACGGCATGGTTCGCCAGGCCGAAGTGCAGGGTGGGATCGTTCTGCGCGTAGCCGTGGAGGCCGCCGTTCGCGAGGCGCGTCTGGACCACGCCGCCCGCGCTGACGATCACCTTCGAACCGATGCCGTCGCGGTTGGAGGTCCCCCCGACCAGGGCGATGCGCACCCAGTGATGGGGCGTCGGCATCCCGCGGAAGACCTGCAGCACGCCGTCGCTCGCGAACTGGGGCGAGGCCCCGCCATTGGCGACGCAGAGATCGAGCACGCCGTCGCCGTCGAAGTCCGCCGCCGCCGCGGTGTCGCCGACCCCGGTCGTGGTGCCGCCCGCCCCCGCGCCGTCGTGGTGCACGACGAAGCTCCCGCCCTGGTTCTCGAGGTACCAGTCCGTGAGATTGCCGATCGCCGTCGCGCGCACGAGGAAGAGATCGAGATCCATGTCGTTGTCGAAGTCGGCGGCGACGCAGCTCCGCACCTCGCCCTGCGTCGGCATCCCCGCTGGCGTCGAGCGATCGACGAAGGCGCTGCCCTGGAAGGACAGGAGCCGCAGGGGCACGCTCCGCGGACTCGTGGCGAAGCCGACCGGAGCGACCTGCAGGAGCGCCGAGCTCGCGGTCACGCGGATCGTCGGACCGAAGTAGTTCGGCGAGGCCGCGCGCAGCCACCAACGCGCGAGCGCCGGATCCCAGCCGAGTCGGATGCCCGTCGAGCTGCCGTCCCACGCCGACGGACTGCCGTGCAGCTCCGCGTCGTGCGGCGAGAGCACCACCCGACTGCCCGAGGGATGCCGGCCCTGCGCACCGAGGCGGATCTGTTCGCGCGGCACCGTGATCTCGAAATCGACGACGAGGCGTCCCGGCGGCGCGGCGGGCACGATGTCGAAGCCACGCTCCGAGTTGTTGCAGCGCAGGAAGCCGGTGAAGTGCCGGTCGTCGTCCGCCTCGATCGTCGAGTCGAAGACCCCGGTCGCGGCGAAGAGCTCGGGCACGCCGTCGTTGTCGAAGTCCTCGAAGGCCGTGTCGGTCACCCAGCTGAGCGAGCCGATGCCGAGCGTCGCGGCGAGATCCACCGCGGGCAGGACGCCGAGCCGGTAGGCCCGCAGCGGATAGCCGTGCACGAAGAGCAGGCTGCCGACCCCGGGGAGCGTCGTGAGCTGGGCGAACTCGTTGTGACCGCGCGCGAAGCCCGGCGCCACGGCGGGCGCGAAACCGAAGGGCGCGTCGCCGCGGCGGCGGAACAGGGTCGTGGGGAAGGTCCCATCCAGGCGCTCGTTCGCCGCCATCAGCAGATCCAGGCGCCCATCCAGATCCCAGTCGACCGCGCTGAACATCCGGCCGCGGGAGCGCGGTTGATCGAGGCCGAGCGGATGCGCCGACTCGGTGCCCACGCCACCATTCATCACCCAGACGAGGTTCGGCGAGGCGCCGCTTCCCGAACCGCCGCCCGCGGCCATCACGAGATCGCGGTCGCCGTCGTTCTCGAGGTCGAACCACGCGCAGGCGTGGCGGTCACCGCCGATCCGGTCGGCGCCCGGGAGCACGGTGGCGGTCACGTCCTGGAAGCGGAAGCCGCCGAGGCTGCGGAAGACCCGCGGGCCACTCGCCGCGGCGTGGCACGACAGCGCGATGTCGGCGAGTCCGTCGCCGTCGTGATCCGCGCAGCTCACCCCGAAGGTCTGCCCTACCCAGACGACCCCCGAACCCGGGCCGGCGTCGAGGAAGCGGGGCGTGGAGCCGATGACCACCGGGGGCGGGGTCTGCGCGCGGGCCTGCGGCCACGGCGCGACGGCCACGCCGAGCAATGCGCTGAGCCCGAGGCCGAGGCCGGTGCGCGCGGGTCGAGGGCGATGCGTGGAGGAGCTGCGGTCCAGGGGGCCAGGCATGGTCTCGGATCGTGCGCTCGCGAGCTCACATCTCGGCGGCGAGATGGCGACTCGGACGTCGCGGAGCCCTCGACGTGTTCCGTGGCGTGGACGAGTTCGCGACGTCCCCATCGCATCGGCCGAACGACGCCCACTCACGCGTCGTCGACGAAGACCACGTGGAGCGCCTTCGGCCCGTGGACTCCGACGACGAGGGTCAGCTCGATGTCCGCCGTCCGCGACGGACCGGTCACCAGGGTCAGGGCCGGACCGAGCTCGCCGAGCCGGACGGCCGCCAACGCCGCATCGAGATCCAGGACCAGCGCGCGGAGCGGCACGAGCGCGACGTGGGTCGTCGGCAGGAGCGAGACGAAGCGATGCCGCTCGACGCGGTGGTCGAGCAGCAACGAGCCGGTCTCGGCAATCGCGGCCTGCGCGCTGCTGATCCCGAGCTCCGCCGCGGCGAGGGCAGCCACCCCCTCGCCCGCCGCGTGCTGCACCTTCTGCCGCAATCCGCCGAGCACGGCCGCGACCAGCGGCGCATCGCTCGCGGCGAGGCGTGTCGCCGAGAGCTGCTCCGCGAGCGCCGCGACGCACTCCGCCGCAGCCGCGGCGTCGCGCACGCGCCAGGCCACGCCACCGACCGCGGCGAGCCGCGCGGCGAACTCCGCGAGCATGGCCTCACGGTCGAGCGCGGGACGGGCTGCCGCCGCCGCGGGCAGGACCGGCTCGACGTAACCCGGCTCTCGTCGCGCCGCGGCGAGGTGCTGGCGGATCGCGCCGAGGATCGTGCGTTGGGCCGCGTCACTCATCGCGAGTCTCCCTGGCCGCGGTCCAGGCCCTGCGCCCATTGCGCCCGGAACGAGCGCTTCGCGAGCGGGCGGAGGTCGCGGCCGTCGGTCCAGGCCTTCAGGGCGAGGGGTCCGCGGCGCAGGCGGCCCTCCGCGAGGAACCAACGCTGCACGAGCCGGGCGCAGCGCGTCGCGAACTCGAAGCGCCGACGACCGCGCACGACGAAGGACCAGAGACGGAAGGCCAGACGCTCGAGCCCGCGACGCGGGCGCGGCTGTCCGGCGAAGGGCGAACCGGCCGGTTCCGAACCGTCGACGATCTCCTGCCGCAGCGCGAGCAGGAGCCCGGGGATGTCGATCGCCACCGGACAGACCTCGCGGCACGCACCGCAGAGCGTCGACGCGAAGGGCAGCTGCGCGGCGCGGCCACGGCCCGCGAGCTGGGGCGTGATCACCGCGCCGATCGGCCCGGGGTACACCGAGCCGTACGCGTGCCCGCCGACGTTCTGGTAGATCGGGCAGACGTTGAGGCAGGCCCCGCAACGGATGCAGGCCAGGGACTGACGCGTGATCGCGCGCGCGAGCATGCGCGAGCGACCGTTGTCGAGGATGACGAGGTGCAGCTCGGCGGGGCCTTCCCCGCCATCGCGAGCGCCCGGTCCGGTGAGCAGCGACTGGTAGCTCGTCAGGCGCTGGCCGGTGCCCGCCCGCGGCAGGAGGCGCAGGAAGGTCGCGAGGTCCGCCAGCGATGGGATCACCTTCTCGATGCCCATCAACGCGACGTGCACGCGCGGCAGCGAGGTCGTGAGCCGCGCATTGCCCTCGTTCTCGAGCACGAGGATCGAGCCGGTCTCCGCGACCGCGAAGTTCACGCCGCTCACGCCGAGCTCGGCCTCGAGGAACCGCGCGCGGAGCGTGCGCCGCGCGGCGGCGGTCAACGCATCGACGTCGGCGCCGGGTTCCGTGCCCACATGCTCCGCGAAGAGCGTCGCGATGCTGTCCTTCGAGCGATGGATCGCGGGCACGATGATGTGCGAGGGCACCTCGCGCGCGAGCTGCACGATCCACTCGCCGAGATCGGTCTCGACGGGCTCGAGCCCCACGTGCTCGAGGTGCGCGTTGAGCCGGACCTCCTCGCTCGTCATCGACTTGGCCTTGACGACCGTCCGGGCCCCGGCCGCCGCGGCGATCGTCGCGACGAGCGTGCAGGCCTCGGCGGCATCGCGCGCCCAGTGCACGCGGGCTCCGGCAGCGCACGCGTTGGCGACGAAGCGCTCGAGCAGCGTGTCGAGGTTCGCGAGCGCGAAGTCCTTGATCGCGCGGCCGCGCGCGCGCAGCGCCTGCCACTCGTCCGCACCGAGCTCCGCGAGCGCCTTCGTGCGCCGTTCGCCGAACTGGATCGTCGCCTTGCGCAACGCCGCGCGCAGTTCGCCGTCCGCGAGCGCGGCCTTCGCGTTGCGGTCGAACTCCTCCATCGGCCGGTGTTCGCCGCTCATGCCGTCCCCTGCGGCGCGAGCGCCCCACCGAGCAATTCGGCGACGTGCACGACGCGGACGGCGACCCCGCGGCGACGCAGACGTCCCTCGATCTGCATCAGGCAGCTCGCGTCGCCGCTGACGACCGCATCGACCCCGGCGCCGGCGATCGCGTCGATCTTGCGGTCGAGGATCGCGACCGAGAGCTCGGGGAACTTCACGGCGAAGGTGCCCCCGAAGCCGCAGCAGGACTCGGCCTCGGCGAGCTCGACGAAGCGCGCCCCGCGCACGTGCCGCAGGAGCTGCCGCGGTTCCTCGCGCAGACCGAGTTCACGGAGGCCGTGACAGGCATCGTGCCAGGTCAACGTGCCGTCGAACGCGGCGCCGACGTCGCGCGCGCCGAGCACGCGCACGAGGAAGCCGCAGAGCTCATGCGTGCGCGCGGCCATCTGCTCGGCGCGCGCGTGCCAGGGATCGTCGTGCGCGAAGAGCCGCGCGAAGTGGTGCACCATCGCGGCGCAGGACCCCGAGGGCAGCACCGCGTGCTCGGCACCGCTCCGCTCGAAGCTCGTGATCCACTGCTCCGCCTGCGCGCGCGCCGGGCCATGGTGCCCGGAGTTGTAGGCGGGCTGACCGCAGCAGGTCGCGCGCGGATCGAAACTCACCTCGCAGCCGAGGCGACGCAGGACCTGCACGGCCCCGACGCCGGCCGAGGGCCAGCACTGGTCGACGAGGCAGGACGCGAAGAGGGCGACGCGCAAGGGTGGCGGGATCATGCCGCTGCACGCGTCGCCGCGCAGCAACCGCCTGGTCAGCAGTTCGTCGGGCCGCAGGGCGGCATGAAGGGCGTGATGCGGAACGTGACCACGTTCGTGAGCTGCAGCGGGCCGATCGGCCCGATGTCACGGCGCGCGCCCTGGAACCAGAGCTGCAGACCTTGGAGGGAGTGAGCGAGGGGAATCGTCAGGAGCAGTTCGCCGCAGCCACCCGCGCCGAAGGCCATCAGGGGGAGCGGGTTCTGCAGAAGCACCGTGCCGTCGAGGAAGCCCTGACCACAGCCGAGCGGCACGAAGTCCGACGCGAGGCCCAGGAAGAGCCAGCCCTGACCCATCCCGATCGGGCAGAGCTTGAGCTTGACCGGACAGCTCGACTGCGGCGTGCCGCAGAGCGTCAGCGTCGCGGGCGGCGGATCGATCACCGCGCTGACCTCGAGGATCCGACACGTGACGCCGAGCTCCCGGCCCACGACCTTCACGAGCCGGCCGTTGTGCGCGTTGAGATCGAGGCTCCGGCTGACGAGACGCACGCCGGTGTCGGCGAGCGCGTGCGTGAAGCGCTGCGTGCAGATCGACGGTCCGCTGTCGGGCACGAGCAGTCCGGTGATGCAGACGTCGGACTGCGCGCGCAACGTCGAACCGAAGAGGCTCGCGATCAGCGCGAGGACGAGCGGGGCGAAGGCGGAACGAACGGCGGTGGACATGGTCGGCTCCGGCGGCAGGGACAGGCGCCGCATTGTCCCCCGCGGGCCGCGCGTCGTCACCGCGGGCCGACGCGCGCCCAGAGCCCGGGGCTCGCGGCCACTCCCCCCACACCCGGGATCGGCGCGCCCGCCGGGTCGAGCACGACCCACTGCGCGAGGACCGCGAGGCCCGCGAGCGCGGGCTGGTTCGGGATCGCCGCCGTCCAGTCCGCGATCCCGGTCGCGGCGACGTTCACCGCGATCGCGTCGACCAGGCTGCCGGCGGCGAGCCAGAGATTGCAGCCGTCCCGGCCGAGCGACACGCGGTCCTGGGCGAGCGCGAGGAGCAGCGAGGCCGGCGCCTGCGGCGACGCGGAACCGAGCCGGATGCCGAAGGCCGGGTTGCCGAGCACCGGCAGGTTGCGCGCGCTGATCGTCGGCTCGCCGCTGCTTCCCGTGCAGGAGGAGCCGTACGGGATCGCGGCGGCCCAGGGCGTGCGCGGCGTGCCGAGGTACCAGGGCGTGCTCACCGGATGGGAGCGGAAGCTCGCGCTCAGCAGCTTCGCCACCTCGAAGCGACCGGACTGGCTCGGGTGCACGCCGTCGGCGACCGTGTCCTCGCAGAGCCAACGCAAGCCGTCGGCGCGCGGCACGACGCCGTCGGCCCAGAGGTACGGCCCCCAGGCGAGCCAGGGTGAACGCACCGTGCCGAGCGCGGGATCGGAGTTGAGCGCCGGATCACCGGCGATCTGCGCGGCGATCACGGCCTTGACCGCGAAGCCCGTCTCGTAGCTCAAGGGCTCGGTACGCGCGGGGTTCGGCGAGTAGCCGCCGTAGGTCCGCGAGCTGAGGAAGGCGACCCGGAGATTCGGGTAGCGCGCCTTCGCGTTCTGCAGCACGAGCACGAGCTGCTGCGCGAGCTCGTCGACGTGCGCGGGCCACTGCAGCGAACTCGGCGCCGCGAGCGCCTGCTTCAGCCAGAGCGCCTGCACCTGCTGCGGCGCGAGCCCGGCAGTCGCGAGGCGTTGGTCGATCACCGACCACGCCGCCGCGCCCGGGTTCGCGAAGACGCGCGCGTCCTGGCCACCCTGGGCGCCGTCGACGACGCGCACGGCCGCGGCGCGCTCGGGGTCGGCATTGCTCCACGGCACGAAGGTCGAGAACTCCTGCGTCGTGTTCGACATCCCGATCGAGAGCAGCACGATGCGGCCGACGGGTGACGGTGCGCCCGCGGCGTCGCGCGGCACGAGCTCGCTCGCACGCGCGAGACCCGCGGCGAGGTGCGCGGGCGGGATCGCGTTGCTGCCGCCGGGATAGAGCCCGCCGTCGCGCCCGCGATAGCTGCCGCCCGCGAGATCCGGCAGCGGCACGAGCTGGAAGGACGAACGGTTGCAGTCCTTCTGCGCTTCGATCGGGGCGGCCAGCAGGGCCACGGCGAGGGCGAACTTGTGCATCGGCAGGGCGTGAGTGTCGCGCGCGGCCGGATCGCCGGAAGCCGGGACGGCGATCAGTACGCGCGCGCGGCTCCGCCCGAGCGCGGATCGGCCACGCCGAGCCGTACGCCGTCGGCCGTGACCTCGATCGCCTGGCAGCGCCCCACGCCGCTCGGCCCGGAGTCGAAGCGGTGCCCCATGCGCGTGAGGATCTCGCGGGTGTCGGGGTTGATCGCCCCCCGCTCGAAGCTGAGCCTCGCGGGCAGGAACTGGTGGTGGATGCGCGGCGCGGCGACCGCCTCGCGCAGCGGCAGGTCGAAGTCGATGCGGTTCAGCGCGACCTGCAGGACCGTGTTGATGATGCGGCCGCCGCCGGGGCTGCCGAGGACGAAGCGCAGCTGGCCGTCGCGCAGGACGATCGTCGGCGTCATCGACGAGAGCGGACGCTTGCCCGGCGCGATCGCGTTGGCCTCGCCCCCGACGAGCCCGAACTGGTTGGGCACCCCCGGCTTCGCCGAGAAGTCGTCCATCTCGTTGTTGAGCAGGAAGCCCAGGCCGTCGATCACGAGCTGCGCGCCGAAGGTCGAGTTGATCGTCGTGGTGCACGCGACCGCGTTGCCCGCGGCGTCGACGATCGAGAAGTGCGTCGTGTCGTCGCTCTCCTTCGCGCCGGGCGGCCGGCCCGCGGCGACCTCGCTGACGCGGTCGGTGCGCAGGCCCGCGCGCAACGCGTCGGCGTACTCCTTCGAGATCAGTCCCGTCGCCGGCACGGGGTAGTGGTCGGGGTCGCCGAGCCAGCGCGCGCGGTCCGCGTAGGCGCGCCGCATCACCTCGGTCAGCAGGTGGATGCTGCGCGCCGAGCCGTGACCGAAGCCGGCGAGCTCGAAGGGCTCGAGCAGGTTGAGCATCTGCAGCAACGCGATGCCGCCCGACGAGGGCGGCGGCATCACGAGGAACTCGTGACCGCGGTAGCTCCCGCGCAGCGGCTCGCGCTCGACGACGCGGTACGCCGCGAGGTCGTCCGCGGTGATGAGCCCACCGAGCTCCGCCGCGTAGGCCGAGAAGCGCGCCGCGGTCGGGCCGCGGTAGAAGCCGTCGAAGCCGCCCTCGGCGAAGCGCGTCAGCGTGTCGGCGAGGTCCTTCTGCACGAGTCGCTCGCCGGCCTGCAGCGGACGACCCTCGCGCCAGAACACCGCCTGCGAGGACTCGAAGCGCTCGAAGCCGCGCCGCGCGGCCGCGAGGTCGTCGGCGAGGAACGGCGAGACGACGAAGCCCTCGCGTGCCAGCGCGATCGCGGGCGCGGCGAGCTCCGCGAGCGGCCGCGTGCCGAAGCGCGCCTGCGCCGCGACCATGCCCGCGGGACTGCCGGGCACGGCGCCCGCGCGGATCCCGTGCTCGGCGGCGTCGTGATCGACGCTGCCGTCGGCCTTCACGAAGAGCTCGCGGTGCGCGGCCGCCGGCGCGCGCTCCCGGAAGTCGAAGGCCGTCGTGCGGCCATCGGCCATGCGCACGAGGAGGAAGCCACCGCCGCCGAGGTTGCCGGCCTGCGGGTGCGTCACCGCGAGCGCGAGGAACACCGCGATCGCCGCGTCGACCGCGTTGCCGCCCTTCTGCATCACCTCGAGCCCGATGCGCGCGGCCTCGGGTTCCGCCGCCACCACGCAGCCGTGCCGGCCCTTCGCGACCGTGTCGTTCGCGCGCACGACCGGAGCCGCAGCGGGCGCGGGTCCAGGGCACGTCGCGCGCTCCGCGACACCTGCCGGGCTCCCGCCGAGCAGGATCGCCGCCACCACTGCGGCGAGCCGCGACGAGGTCCGAAGGGTCGGGATCGCTCGGGCGGTCGCGCGCACTCGCATCGTCAGGCCTCCAGGTCGGTCACCGCGACGCCCTGATCGCGCAGGAAGGTCAGCACGCGGCCGATCTCCTCGGTCGTGCCCTCCAGTTCGAGGCGCAGGAAGCCGCCCTCTTCGGTCCACTGCCCCGCGCGCAGGTTGATGACGACATCGAACTTGCGGTTGAGCTGGTACACGAGCGGCTGCTTGACCATGTCCTGCGAGAACTCGATCCGGAGCTGCTTCTTCTGGGTCGCCATCGTTCGGGGCGAGCAAGATGCCGCAGCCCCCCGGCCCTGACCAGGGTCGCGCGGGGAAAAGGCCCCAGCTCCGCGCGCGGGGGGAACTCTGCGCCGCGCGCGGGGGACCTCGGCGCCGCGCGCGGGGGAACTCGGCGCCGCGCGCGGGACGAGCCTCGTCCGGAGCGCGTCTTGATCGTCGTCGGACGGCTCCCTACTCTGCCCCGCCTTCGCGAGTGACCTGCGCCCGCCGCGCGTCGCTC
>JADLHO010000084.1 GCA_020848735.1 Planctomycetota bacterium
TCCCCCCCCCCCCCCCCCCCCCCCCCCGCTGATCCTGTGCCGCCACGAGGTCGCGAAGTTCTCGCGCCCGCAACAGGAGCTGTCACGATGGTGAGCAGAACCCGGGTCGTTCAGACTTTGTCGTTCGTGGCCGGCATTTCGCTTTCAGCTGTGGAGGCACCGTTTTCACCATTCGATGCCGACTGCACAGGCTGTCAGCCTGAAGTGCCTACGGTGGTCATGAACCACCCTTATCCGCCTGCGCAGTGCTCGCTCACCTACTCGGACGGAGGGAGCCAACCCGGCGAGTGCGTTCCCCATGCGGCCGAGCCGCAGTTCTGCGTTCCAGAGGACGGAACCGGCTGTCAGATCAAGATCCGGCACACGTGTGATGCTTGCCAGAGCGTGATCGCCGTGATGTGGATCGGCGGAGTGCCCGGGATGTACCAGGGCGTTCCCTACTCGGGTCCGTGCGTGCCCACACCGGGCACCGTCGTCAGTCTCGGGCAGTTGGATTGCGGCACGATCGTCGGCGGAGATCGATGCGTCAACATCGACTTCGTTGCAGTGTGGTCTCTCAACCCGGTGCTCTACACCGTCGAATCTCGACTGGTGTGCTGTTCGAAGTGTGATCCTTGAGACCGGTGGCGGCGCCCTTCAAGGAGCTTCGGGAGCCCGCGCTTGGGTCGTCCCTTGCGGGGCGAACCGGGTGGCCCTTCTTCCTTCTCGCCGGGCTCATCGCCGGGGCCGTCTACTTCGGCCTCGTCCGTGAGTCTGCGCCTCGGACCCGGGAGTGGAGCGGGTTCTGGCAACAACTGCCAGCTCCGGGAGAGGCCGAACTGGCCTCGGCTCAGGACCTCGCTGCCGAGATCTCGAACGTGGCCAGGACCCTCGACGTCGTCCGCGACGAGTGGCTGGCTCGAACGAGGAACGACACCGCAGGCTTGAGTGATCGCCAGGCAATGGTGGTCGACTTGGGACCGCAGCTCATGCGTGCGCAGTCCGCTCGCCTCCTTGCCGGCAGGTTCCGCTTGAGTCGTCCGGAGTCTGCGCCCGTGGTCCCGGTGAGAATCTCGGGCCCGGAAAACTCGTATCTCATGCCCGGACCGGCGCTGGGATCCGCGCGTGTCGTGTTCCTGGTGGATGGGCGAGACGATCCGGAGCTCGCGGCCATGCTCGATTCCATGGACGAGGTGCAACGTGGCCCACGCTGAGGGCGATTTTCGTGTGTTGCGTCGACGGCTTCTTGTCGGCGGCGCGGTGGTTCTCATCACCGTCCTGGCGGTGTTGCTCCGATGGGGAACCGACAATCGACCTGCAAGCCAGCCGTACGGGGCGGCGGGGCCGGACGCTGACCGACAGACCGAGAGACGAAGCGAGGCGGATCCGGCAACGAAGGAACGGAGTCGGGAGGCGGTCGACGCCAAAGCCCAGGACGTCGCGAAGCTCCGGATCTCGGCGCAGTTCGTGGAAGGAGACACATCTCGACCTGCAGGCGGAGTGCTGGTTCGCGCCGACTTGTTCGGGTCGGCACCTCGACCACTCGTCACCCGAAGCGCGCCCGTGGCCGCTGGCGGGCGGTTCGACCTGGTCCTCGAGCGTCCGGCGGAGGCGACTGCGGTTCGGTTGGAGGTCTCGAGTGAGCGCTACGCGCGCGACGCCCGGAGCTGGAGCGAGATTCCATCGGACCGGACCGACCTGGATTTCGGTGTCTGGAAGCTCCAGCCGGGAGTCGCCATCCGTGGAGTCGTCCTCGAACAGGGCCTGGCACGGCTGCCCGTGACGGGCGCCATGGTGTCACTCATCCGGGCATCGGGAGGATCCTGGCAAGGGCCCTTGCCGACCTCCGCCACGGATGCAATGGGGCGCTTCTCGCTTCCCGGACTGCCGCGCGGAGTCGGGTTCCAGATGAGGGTGCGACATCGGGATGTGACCCTGCAGGTGATTGCTCCCGCACAGACGACCATCTTCGGACCCGACGATGAACTCGAATTGATCGTCGCGCCGCTCTCCTCGCTCTTGGAGGGGCTGGTCATCGATGTCGCCACCGGTGATGCCCTCTCGTCCGGGGCCGTCCTCGTCGATGGGCTGCCGGCCGCGCCGATCCGGGCCGATGGCGCATTTGCATTGCACGCGGTCATCGGCGGTAACGCACTCGTGCGAGTCGGTCATCCGAACTACCACGCTCGTGCGGACCTCACACTCGCCGAGGTCATTGCCGAGGGTGGTCGAGTGCTCGTCGAGCGCAACCCGACGGCGAGGCTGCGCCTGCGCGATGCGTCGAGCGGGCAGGTCCTTCAGGACTGGTCGTACACCATCGTGCGAAACGCTTACGGGCATGGGGTGCTGAATGGGAACCCACCGCCGGTGCGCGCCACGCCGGACGCCGAGGGGTTCAGTCCTCTTCGCTTGCAGCAAGGGGAGTCCGTACTGCGTCTCGATGCGCCGGGTCATGTTTCCGAGCTGATCTCGGTCGGTCCCCATGCGGTGGCGGTGGATCTCGAGACGCGGATCGATCGTCCGCGATCTCTTCGAGTGACGTGCCGCAGCGTCGACGGCTCACCGGTTGGCTCGGGCAGCGTGATGATCGTAGCCCCGTTCGGTTCCTCCGGATTCGAGCGCGAAACCAGGATCGTCGATCCGGCGCAACCTCTGCTCCTGGATCCCGGGCAATCGACGGGGAGCGCAACGGCGGTGCTCGCGTACCTCGTGGCGAAGGGTGAGATCGGCGACGGTGGAAGCGTCGAGCTGGGAGTGCCCCGCCATCGAGCCCTCGGTATCCGTGTGCAAGCCGATGGCTTCCGCGAGGCGTCTCGCAGGCTGAGTGCCGCAGAGCTGGCTGCGGATCCGCTCTCGGTGATGCTGGATCCAATTCCGATGGTGTCCGGTCGGGTGGTTCCCCAGTCGATTGTGGACGGTTGGTGGCAAGCTGCCGACGAGCGAGTGGGTGATGACGGCGAATCGCGCCGCATTGCATTCAGCCCAGGCTTCGTTGCCATTCCCCCACAGCACGCCGCATGGACGCAGGGCGACGTTGCAGCGGCCTTGCTGTCGCGCATCGTCGTCCAACGCGACGGCACCTTCCGCGGTCCACGCGAGTCGCTGGGACCAGGCCGTCTCCGGATCTCGTTCGCGGCGCCGACCGGGCAATCAGGTGCAGCCATCATCGACATGGTTGTGCCGCCTCCCGCGGTGTCCGAGGGGCCCGAGGGCCTGCTGATCGACCTCCGGGGCCACGAACTCTGTCTCGTGACGGGTCGTGTCACCGGGATCATGGATGCCGAGCGAGCCGGCACTCTCCGGCTGTCCGCGGTCGGCGATCTGGAGGCTGACACGCAGCTGCGGCTCGAGCCCGATTCGAGCTTCCGCGCGCGTCTCTATCCGGGCACCTATCGCGTGTCCTTCGAGACGCAGGGCGATCGCGTGCCTGTTGCAGAGAGTTGGGTTGTGCCGGCCGGGGCTTCAGACTTGTCGGTCACCTTTGACGTTCCCCGCGTGTTCTCGCTTCTCGTGTGTCGACCGGACGGCAGTCCGATGCGGTGCCTCGTCGGCGTCCTCAGGATCAGCACGGGCGAGATCGATCTGTCCTCCAGCGAACCCAACGGTTCGTTTCACGTTGCGATCGATGGACCGCTGGGGTCCTTGATCACGTGCTTCCCTGCTCGCGTGACCGTTTCGGAAGCGAGGAGCGTGCTCGAGCAGGCGCGGGACCACGGCGTGCTCCCCCCGTTTCCCCACGTGATCCCTGATGCTGCCGCCCTCGCGGGACAGGGACCTCTTCGCCTGGTCGTCGACTGACTGGGAGGATCCACCGTGGACAACGAGCTAGCCTGTGAGAACGAAGAAGGATGCGAGAGCCGCGCCGCATCGCCATCGCGAGAGCTGCGCTGTCGAGTGCTGGGGCTCGCGTGGCTCCTCCTCGGGGGAGTCAAGATGATCGGGGAGTTCCCATCGTCCTTCGCCGTACCGGGGGCTGCCGTTGCCACGGTCGCCGTGAGCGAGGCGGCCTTGGGAGTCTGGCTGCTGACGTCACCGAGCCCCCGCGTCGTCAGGGCCTCTCTTTGCTTCTCTCTGTCGCTCGTCGCGGCGGCGATCCTGTTCGAGTTTCCCTCGTGTGGGTGCTTCGGGTCCATGCTCACTTCGACCCGTGCTGGTCGGCTCGCGGTGTCCGCAGCCTTTGCGATCATCTCCGGCTGGGCCCTCGGCCATCGCCCGGCTCGAGCCCCGGACTCGGCGTAGCGAGAGATCCGGGCTAGCCTCTCGCGCGACATGGACTTCGCCTGGCTCACCCAGATCGCGCGCGAGTGGTTCGAGATCAATCGCGAGTACCTCGACGGTGCGATGCGCATGCCCTCGTTCCGCTCGAGCGGATCCTCATCGGAGCTCGGCGCGTGGCACCGCGAGCCGCGTTTGATCGAGATCTCCGCGGCGCACGTGAGCGCGGCGCCCTGGGTCGAAGTGCTCGCGACCCTGCGGCACGAGATGGCGCATCAGTACGTCGACGAGGTCATGGGCGTGCACGACGAGGTGCCGCACGGCCCGGCATTCCGTCGCGCGTGCCGACTCCTCCGCGTGGAGCCCGATGCGAGCGGTGCCCTCGCGGGGAGCGCCGATCCGGGCGCCGACCGCGTGCGCCGTCTGGTCGAGAAGCTGCTCGCGCTGGGCGGGTCACCGAACGAGAACGAGGCGGCGGCCGCGATGCGCAAGGCTCGCACGCTCATGTTCGACCACGAGGTCGACGCGGTTCAGCGGGACGTCGAGCGGCACTACGTCGTGCGCACGGTGGGTCGCGTGCGCCGTCGCCACGACGCGTGGGAACTGCTGCTCGGCGGACTGCTCGCCGAGTTCTTCTTCGTCGAGACGATCTGGGCCGGCGACTACGACGCCGCGCTCGACGTCGAGGGCAAGTCGCTGCACGTCTACGGCACGCCGGCGAACGTCGCGATGGCGGAGTACGTGCACGGCTACCTCACGCACGTGATGGACGAGCTCTGGCAGACGTGGGCGCGGACCTCGACCAGGCCGCTGGGCGCACGCGCGCGCCTCCAGTATCTGCACGGTGTCCTGCTCGGCTTCCGACAGAAGCTGCGCGAGCAGGAGCGCGAGCGCGTCGCGGCCAGCGCGGCGACCGGCAGCACTGCGCTGGTGTGGCGCGGCGACCCGCGGCTCGTCGCGTTCTACCGCTGGCACAATCCGCGCGTGCGCACGATCGGACGTCGCGCGGTGGAGTTGACCGAGGCGCGTGTCGCGGGACGCGAAGCCGGGCGCAAGGTCACGGTCCACCGTCCGCTCGAGGGCGGCTCGTCGCAGGTTGGCGGTCTGCTGGGCGACTGAGAGCCCGAGAGACAGATCGTCTCTCAGCCTCTGAGCGCGCGGATCCTGCTCTCGTCGAGACCGAGGGCATGGGCGGCGACGAGCGTCGCGTCGGCCGACACGAGGTCGCCCGGCACGACCTGACCGACCGTGATCCACGCGAGGGGGATCTCGCGCTCGATCGCGAGCGCGACGACCTCGCCCGGCGTGGCGGTCTCATCCCACTTCGTGACGACCATCGCGGCGGGCTCCGCCGCCTTCCACGCGGCGAGCGTCGCGCTGGCGTCGGCGCGGCGGGAGTTGGCCTGCAGACAGATCAGCGCCTGGGCGTCGATCGCGCGCAGTGCCTCGATGGTCGCATGGCGCGCGGCCCGATCGTGCGGCGCACGGCCGGCGGTGTCGACGAGCACGAGGTCCCCCGCGCGACGTTCGCTCGCCAGCGCGAGGAGCGCGCGGCTCGTCGTCGCGACCTCGACCGTGAGATCGAGCGTCGCGGCGAAGGCGCGCAGCTGCTCCACGCCGCCGGGACGCGCGACGTCGAGCGTCACGAGCCTGACGTCGCGGCCGAGCGCGCGGGCCCGTGCGGCGAGCTTCGCGACGGTCGTCGTCTTGCCGACTCCGGTCGGGCCGACGAGCGCCTGCACGCGCGCCGCGAAGGCGGGGGCGGTGCGGATGCGAGCGGCGAGGAATCGCGCGGCGAGCACCTCGACGTCGCCTGCGGCGGCGCCGCGCAGGTCGCGCGCGAGCGAGCTGAGCATCGCATCGGGCAGGCCGAAGCCCCGCGCCTGATCGCGCCAGTCCGACGCGCGACGCGACACGAGGTCGAGGCGCGCGGGCTCCGCGACGACACAGACGCCGCGCCCGCGGCGCTCGGTCGAGACGATGCAGGCCTCGGGCCCGAACTCGCGCTCCACGGCAGCGAGTGCCTCGGGCACGTCGGCGCCGAAGAAGCGCTTCTGGTTCACGACCCGGACTCCGCGTGGGACGTGCGTGCCAGCGAGCGGAAGGCGCGGACGTACTCGTCGGCGGGATCCTCGCGGAGTTCGTCCTGCGGGGCGTGCGCCGCGCGCAGCGGTGGGCGCGGGATCTCGACCGGCGCGCTTTCGTCGTCGTCCAGAACGGCCACGCGTTGCGCACCGTGTCGGTTGGCGGCGAGGAGCACGATGCGGCCGCCGAAGCGCACGGCGACCAGACGACCGGCGTCGCCGAGCGAAGTCACCTGGAGGACGTCGAACACGCCCTCGCCGACCTGGTCCGTCGGTCGCGGCCGGGTCTGCAGGGCGAGCACGATGCCGATCGCGGCGGCGGCGAGCGCAGCGACGGCGGTCGCCACGGTGGTCAGCCGTTCGGCAGGGACGAGCGTGACGATCGCCGCCACGACGATGGGCACCACGAACAGGAGGGTCTTCTTCGTCACGGGCCGACCTCGACGACAGGCGGAGGTGACGAGCACCTCGCGCGGTTCACATCGCCAGCATCTCTTCGATCTTCGCGAGCTCCGTCAGGAAGCGCGGGGCGAAGCCGTCGGCGCGCACGGAGTCGATGCCGAGGAGTCGCAGCGCTTCGGGCAGGTACTCGAGGACGAGGCCGTCGGCGGGAACGCCGACGCCGGCGCGCAGCACCATGAGGTCGGCGACGTGCACGATCGCCGTGAGCGGCGGATCGGCGATCACCTTCGCCGGATCGTGATGGTCGACGATCGCACGACGAACCTCGCTCGGCACGGGCCAGCGCTCGAGGACGAGGCCGGCGACCGTCGCGTGGTCCGAGCCGAGCACGCGCTGCTCGTAGGCCACGAGACCTTCGCCGGGCAGTGGGCTCGTCACCTCGATGTCGTCGTCGATCTGCTGCGAGAGCGCGACCTTGCCGATGTCGTGCAGCACGCCGGCCGTGAACGCGGTCCCCGGATCGCTCACGTCGAGCCGCTCGGAGAGCACCTCCGCGGCGACGCCGCACGCGAGCGCGTGTCTCCAGATCGCGTGCGGATCGAGCGCGCGCGGGCGGCGCTGGCAATCCGAGAAGTAGTGCGTGCTGCACGACGCGACGACGACGCGCACGACGTTGCGCGTGCCGAGCCGTCCGACCGCGTCGCGGATGTCCGTGACCGGGGTCGCGAGCGAATAGAGGCTCGAGTTGCAGAGCTTCAGCAGCCGCGCCGTGAGGCTCGGGTCCGTCCGCACGATGGACACGACGTCGTCGATCGCGAAATCGGGATCCTGGACGAGCGCGAGCACCTGGACGGCCACCTCGGGGAGAGGTGGCATCGTCTCGATGATGCCCTGGAGCTGTCTTCCCGTCTTCACGTCTGGGATCCCCGAACGATCACGTCACCTGGAGCTGCGCGCGGTCGAGCTGCACCTTGAGCCGCGACATCACGTTGCTGTGGATCTGGCACACGCGTGACTCGGTGAGCTCGAGGATCTCGCCGATCTCGCGCATCGTGAGTCCCTCGTAGTAGTACATCACCAGGATGAGGCGCTCCTTCTTCGTGAGGCTGCGCGTCATGACCTCGAAGAGGTCGCGCTGGTGGATCGTCTGCATCGGATCCTCGCACTTCTGATCGGCGAGGATCTCGACCTTCTCCATGTCCTTGTCGTCGTCGCCGTCGTCCCACTTCTCCGACAGCGAGAACATCGCGCGCGCGTTCGCCTCGGACTCGGTCGCCTGCAGCTCCTCGAGGGAGATGCCCATCGCCTGCGCGAGTTCGAACTGGTTCGGCGTGCGGCCGAGCTGGCCCTCGAGCTGACGCGAGGCGCGCTCGAGACGGTGGGCCTTCAGGCGCACGAGGCGCGGGACCCAGTCCTGCGAGCGGAGCTCATCGAGGATCGAGCCGCGGATGCGCGTCGTGCAGTAGGTCTTGAACTTGATCCCGCGCGAGAGGTCGAAGCCGTCGATCGCATCCATGAGGCCGAAGATGCCGGCGCTCATCAGGTCGTCGAGTTCGATCGACTTCGGCAGGGTCTGGAGCACGCGCTCCGCGATCATCCGCACGAGCGGGAGGTGCACCTCGAGCAGCGTGTCGCGGAGGTTGCGATCGTGCGTCCGCTTGTAGGTCTTCCAGACCTGGTCCAGGTCCTCGTCGGACAGGCGCGGCGCGTTCGCCGCAGGACGGCCACGCGAGCCGAACGGCGACGACGAGCGACGCAGGGCGTCCGAGGCGGAGTTGGAAGACCGACGAGCGAGGGAGGACCGAGCCATGGGATCTCAGCGGGAGCTTGCGGCGCGTCCGCGTGGTGACGGGGCGCCGGAGGGGATCGGGTCGCAACACGACTCGACGAGGACGTTGCGCCGTCGGGCCTGCCGAGCGGTGACGGCAGGCGCCGGGGACCCCGAATGCCCCTCCCAGGGCTCGAATGACCGCGGCGAGGTCGAAGACCCATCCGGGACAATCGGAGGCAGCGTGCGCGACTCGTGGCTCGTCGCAGGCTGCCTTGGCTTCGTTCGGGAACCGGCTGCCGTGACGGTGGACTGCCGTCGTAGGCCCTTGGCTTTGCGTCCCCACCTTTCGGTGGGTTTGCCATTGTCGTGAAGCGGTGGAGACAAAGAGCGCCGACCGGAGACGGTCGCGAGGTGATGATCGGCAGTTCGGGCGCCGGGCTTTAGCCGTGAGTGAAGAATTTTCCACGGACGATCTTGAGGGCGTCGTGGAACTCGTCGTGGTATCGGGACCCGGCGGCCGGACTCCCGCGACTCAGCCGCCCCGAATCCGATTCAGTCGTAGCGAATCAACGACTCGACCTGGTACCCCGCAAGCTTCTTCCTCCCCCCGAGGAAGCCGAGCTCGACGACGAAGAAGCAGCCCGCGACGATCGCCCCCAAGCCACCGACCAGCACGCTCGCGGCCTTCGCCGTCCCGCCGGTCGCCAGCAGGTCGTCGACGATCGCGACCCGTTGCCCCGGCGCGACCCCGTCCTCGTGGATCTCGAGCCGGTCCTTGCCGTACTCGAGCTCGTACTCCACGGAGCGCGTCTTCCACGGCAGCTTCTTCGGCTTGCGCACGGGGGTGAAGCCGACCCCCAGCTCGAGCGCGGCCGGGACGCCGAAGATGAAGCCGCGCGACTCGATGCCGACCACGCGCTCGACCCGCGCGGCCGCCATCTTCTCGGCGAGCCCCTCGATCGAGGCCCGCAGCGCGCGCGGATCGGCGAGGAGCGGGCTGATGTCCTTGAAGACGATCCCTGGCTTGGGGAAGTCGGGGACGTCGCGGAGGAACGAACTCAGGTCCATGCGGGGATGCTATCGGCAGTCTTTGCGCGCGATCGCTACAAGACCCGGCACTCATGTCGACGCCCCGTCCCTTCGTGGTCCTCGTCGCCGTCCTGTCCCTGGCCTGCCTCTCGACCGCGCAGGCCCCACGCTGGTGGAAGGGCAACCTGCACACGCACTCGCTCTGGAGCGACGGCAACGACTTCCCCGAGTCGATCGCGGCCTGGTACCACGAGCACGGCTGGCAATTCCTCGCCTTCACGGAGCACAACGTCATCGCCGACCACGAGCGCTGGATGAAGGTCGACGACGTCATCCGCCGCGGCGGACGCACCGCGCTCGGCGATTGCAAGGCTCGCTTCGGAGAGGACTGGGTGGAGTTGCGCGAGGGCAAGGATGGCAAGGCGGAGGTCCGGCTCAAGCAGCTCGGGGAGTTCCGCGGACGCTTCGAGGAGCCGGGGCGCTTCCTGCTGATCCAGGCGGAGGAGATCACCGACGGCTTCGAGAAGCGGCCGATCCACATCAACGCGACCAACCTCGCGTCGGTGATCAAGCCGCGCGGCGGCTCGTCGGTGCAGCGGACGATGGACCGCAACCTCGCCGCCGTCGCGGCGCAGGCCGCGTCGCTGCAGCGCACGATCGTGCCGCACCTCAATCACCCGAACTTCGGCTGGGGAGTCACCGCGGAGGACCTCGCGGCGGTCCTGCGCGAGCGCTTCTTCGAGGTCTTCAACGGCCATCCGGCGGTCGGCCACGAAGGCGATGCGCAGCACGCGGGACTCGAAAAGCTCTGGGACATCGCGTGCACGCTGCGCATCGACCGCTTCAAGGCGCCGCCGCCGTACGGGCTCGCGACCGACGACAGCCACGAATACTTCGTGCAGCACCAATCCAAGTCGAACGTGGGCCGTGGCTGGGTGGTCGTGCGATCCGTCGAGCTCGCGACGCAGTCGCTGCTCGATGCGATGTTGCGCGGCGAGTTCTATGCGTCGAGCGGCGTGACGCTGCGCGACGTGCGCTTCGCCGACGGCGAGCTGGTCGTGGAGGTCGAGCCGGTCGCGGGCGAGACGTATCGCATCGCCTTCGTCGGCACGCGCGAGGGATACGACGAGACCGCCACGCCGGTCGTGGGTGAGGATGGCAAGGCGCTCGCCGCGACCTGGCGCTACTCCGACGACGTGGGCGCGGTGCTCGCGAGCGCCGAGGGACCGCGTGCCGCGTATCGCCTGCGCGGCGACGAGCTCTACGTGCGCGCGATCGTGACCTCGAGCGCGGTCCCGGCGAATCCCTCGTTCGCGGGGCAGAGGCAGCAGGCCTGGACGCAGCCGGTGGGCTGGCAGCGCCGCGTCGCGCAGGTTCCGCTCGAGTTCGGCGCCGTCGACTGCGGTGGAACCTGGCGGGGCGAGCTGCGCGGGATCGACGTCGACCACGGCGGCGCCATCTACTGGTCGTTCACGCGGGATCTCGTGCGTAGCGATGCCGAGGGTCGCGTGGTTTGCTCGGTCGCGATCGAGGGCGGCATCGGCGATCTCTGCGTGCAGGATGGCAAGGTTTTCGCGCTCGGTCTCGATGCGAGCGGCCAGGGTGCGGATCGCGTGCTCGTGCGCGATGCGCGCACGCTGGCGGCGATCGGCGAGCACGCGCTGATCGGAGAGCGTGGCATGAACGGCGCGGCGCGCGCGATCACCTGGCAGGGTGGGCGCTTCTGGGTCGTCGGGGGTGAGCCGCTCGCGGTGCACGTCTTCGACGAGGGCTTCGGGCTGGTCTCGCGTCGTGAGCTGGCGAACGCGCCCGAGGGGCTGCGCGTCGCGTGCTTCGGCGATCAGCGCTTCTGGTTCGGCGGGGCCTCGGGGACGCGCAGCGTGCTCTGCACGGATGCGGCCCTGCAGCCCTGGGCCAGCGTGCCTGGCGATGTCGCCCACGGTCTTGCGTCGATCAGCGGAGGCCGCTTCCTCGTCGGAGTGAGCGTGCCGCTGGGTGACGGCCGCTTCGCGGGCAAGGCCCACGTGGCGGAGGCGAGCCCGTCCGGCGGGCTTCGCGCCCTCGCCGACTGAGCGTGCGACGCGGGCTCAGGTCACGCCGCTGTCCTGCATGACCCGCGGGAAGAGCACGTGGTTCTCGAGGTGAACGTGGCGCATCAGCTCGAGCTCGAACTCCGCCAGGCTGACGTAGAGCGCGCGCCAGGTGCCGCAGGCTTCGGGCGGAGGCGTGTGGTCGTCGGTCAGGTCGCGGATCGCCGCGAGCACGCGCGCGTGCTCGTCGTGTTCCGCTTCGAGGGCGTGGATCATGGCTACGTGCCCCGCGCCGCCACCCTGGCGCACGAGCGGGAAGAGCAGTTCCTCTTCCGTCGCGAGGTGGCTGAGCAGGTTCGCACCCCAGCTCTCGAGCAGGTCCGCGAGTCCCACGGGACAGCTCGCCTTCCCGACGTGCGCCCGCTCGACGCGTCGCGCCATCGCGACCAGTCGCGGCAGCTCGCTCCGCAGCGGCACGTGGAAGCGTGTGATCACGTGTTCGACGAGCAGCGGGAGCGGCGCCGTGCGCCAATTCTCCACGGGCTCGTCGGAGCGCAACTGGGCGGCAAGCTCATCGAGCACCGTCTCGAGGTCCAGGCCGCGGCGGGCGCAGGCCTCTTCCAGGCGGATGCGGCCGCCGCAGCAGAAGTCGAGACCGTGTCGAGCGAAGACACGCGACGCCCCCGCGCTCTCGCTGGCCAGTTGGGCCAGGCTGAGCGACGGGTCGGGCCTTGGGCTGGTCATGGATTTCTTTGGACGACTACGTCCGGTGACGAGGAGACGCCTGCCGGACGCGGTTCTTTCGCGGCGCTCGAAATCCCGGCAGGACCAGCGCATCGCGCCAGCGGCCGCGCGCCGAGCATCGACCGGCGCTCGAGCCGCCGCCCGAGGGCATCGCGGAAGACGGGCTTCGGCCCTGGATCGGAAGCGGCGCCCTGCGCCAGGTCCACGTCGAGGAAACCCTGGTGAACGAGGCTGTGGCAGCGCGCGCAGAGCGTGATGAGGTTCGCCGGCGTCGTCGCCCCGCCCTTGCTCCGCCATTCCACGTGGTGTGCGTGCAATCCCCGGCGCCCGCCGCAATGCACGCAGCGGTGCCCATCGCGATCGAGGATCTTCCTGCGCAGGGCCGGAGAGGTCTCGGCGTCGCCTGCGATCGCCTCGGCGCTCGCCGGTGCGAGCGGCTCCTCGCCGTCTTCACCCACGACCTTGTCGCCGCGCACGATCACGCGAAAAGGCCCGCCGTCGACCGCCTTGCGACCGGGCACGCTCCCGTCCGCGTCGCTCGCGAGCACGAGGCGCAGCATCTCGCGGAGGACGTCGGCGTCGGTCAATTCGACCTCCTCACCGCACTCGGCCCGCAGCTTGGCCCGCGCGTTCTCCCACATCTGGAACTCCATCGCGTCGAGGTCGAAGTGCAGCGCGAAGCGGGCCTGCGGCATGCCCGTGCCGTCGGGTGGCGCGTCACCCGGCCGATAGCGCCGAAGCAGCCGCTCGAGCTCGTCCTGCGGCATGAACAGCGACTTCTCCAGCCAGGCCGCCTCGGTCTCCGGAGTGACGACCCTGCAGAGTTTCCGCACCTTCGACCAGCAGAGCCGGCTCTCGGCGAAGGCCCCATCGAGCACCGGTAGCTCGCGCAGCCTCAGCCCCGCATGCAGCAGCTCCCGCGCCTGCCGCCTCGACATGCCCAGGCCGCGCACCGCATACGCCACCGTCGTCGGATAGCCGAGCACCTGATGCAGCCCGCGCTCGTGCAGGTCCGCGAGGTAGAACGCCGTCGCCCGATTGCCGAGATCCGCGACGCGACAGGTCCTCCGCAACCGCTCGTCGATCGCCTCGGCTCCGAGCCCGGCCACGAGGGTGAAGGAGAGATCGTCGCTCGTCACTGCGGTGTTCATGGAGTCCTCCGGTCGGGACAGCTCGCGGGTCGCCGTCGAAGCGGTGCCACCCGACGCGCTCTAGTCCCGTGCATCCGAAGGTAGACA
>JADLHO010000085.1 GCA_020848735.1 Planctomycetota bacterium
CAGGCGCCCTGCGCGAGCGCATCGCACGGCCGCCAAGGGGATCGGGCCGAGCGTAGGCACGCATGGAACGCGGTGCAACGCTGCGGGAGGATCGGCGGGGGCACGTGCGTATCACCGCCGAGCCCCCGCGTCGTTCCGAACCAACGAGCCCGTGATGCCAGGTCTGCCGTCGTCCCTCTCGTCTCGCTTCGCCACCGCATGCGTCGTCGGCGCCCTCTGGGCAGGCGGCCTCGCGGCGCAGTCCTCGTCCTCTTCGTCGTCGCATCGCGTCGTCGTGATCGACGGCAAGACGGTGGTCGACGAGTTGATCAAGGACGGCAAGGTGGTCCGTCGCGCCGGCGAGGGCCATGCGCGGCGCGCAGGTCCCGAGGCGTCGTCGGGCGAAGCGCGTGCGGAGGCGAGCGCGTCCGCCAGCGCGTCGTCGGAGGCCTCGGATTCCAGCAGCTCGGCGAAGGGTGGCTCGGCGCTGCCGGGCGGGCTCACGCCGCGTCTGCCGCCGCTGCCTTTGCCGCTGGATCCACTGCCGCTGGATCCACTGCCGCTGGATCCACTGCCGGTGAACCCGCTGCCCGTGAACCCAGTGCCGGTGAAGCCAATGCCGGTGAAGCCAATGCCGGTGAATCCGCTGCCGGTGAACCCAGTGCCGGTGCCGGCGCAGCCGGTGAAGGCGTTGCCGCTGCCGCCGCTGCCGGCGACGCCCGCGCCGCGGCCCATCGCGACGCCGATCCGCGGAGCCGAGCGCCGCGCGTGAACCAAGGGCCGCAGGCACTGCGCTCCTCTCACGACGACTCGCCGTCGATCGACGACGCGACGCTGGTCGCCCGTCTCGCCGCGGGTGACGACGCGGCGCTCGCGCCGCTCGTCGCCCGACACGGCGCGCGCGTCGCGAACTTCCTCGGCCACGTCCTCGACGACCGCTCCTGGCGCGACGACCTCGTGCAGGAGGTCTTCGTCCGGCTCTGTCTGCGTGCCGCCGACTACGACGCGCGCTGGCCGCTCCCCGTCTGGCTCCTGCGGATCGCGCGCAATCTCGCCATCGATTGGATGCGCCGCGAGGCGGCACGCCGCCGCGCGCACGGCGCCTTCGGTCTCGGCCGACGCGGCGATCTCGAGGTTCCGGCGGACCACGTGGCGATGCAGGGCGAACTCGGCGCGGCGCTCGCCGAGGCACTGCAGGCCCTGCCCGAGGCGTTCCGCACGGTGTTCGTGCTGAAGGAGGTCGAGCACCTGCACTACGACGAGATCGCCGCCGTCATGGGGGTCGGCGAGAAGACCATCTCCACGCGTCTGCACCGCGCGCGTGCGCGGCTGCGCGCGCAACTGGCGGAGTGGCTCGAACCATGACCCGCGCGCTCTCGTGTCGTGCCACGCTCGCGCGCGCGACGCGCTACATCGACGGCGGACTCTGCGCCGACGAGCGCGCGCGTGTGCAACAGCATCTGCGTGCCTGCGCGCGCTGCCTCGCGGCGTTCCGCGCCGACCTCGCGCTCGCGCGTGCCGCGCATGCGCTGCCGCGCGCGAGCGCGCCCGAGGGGCTCGCGCAGCAGGTCGCGCAGGGCAGTGCCGCGCGTCGTCGACGCGAACTCGCCGCGCTCCACGACGAGCCGCGCGCCGCCGTCCGTCACCCGGTGCTCGTCGCGGCTCTGCTCGCGGCCGTCGTCGGGGCGGGAGCCCTGGGCTTCGCGCTCGGTCGTGCGGCGCAGGCGCCGCAGCCGGTGGCGTCGGATCTGCCTCCCACGCCGTCGACCGCGGGCGACGCGGCGCCGACCGCGCGGCCGACCGAGTCACCCGTCCGTCCTCAGCCGCGGCCATCGCCGCAGACGCCGGCGCTCGAGGCCGAGCCCGCGGGCAACGGACTGCGCCGCGTGCGGCGCTGACCCCGCGGCTCAGCGCGCGGCGGGCTTCGGCTCGTCGATCGCGATCTCGAGCAGCTCCTTGTCGATCGCGAAGCGGAACGTGAAGTGCCCCGCCTTGCCCGTCGCATCGCGCAACTCGACGACGGGCTCCTCCACCTCGGTGGCCTGGGCGGCGATGGTGCCGCGCGTCGTCCACGCGGGATCGGGTGCCTTCGGCTCGGCGAAGCCGTTCTGCTCCGTCGGCGCGACCATCTGCGGCACGAGGCGCGCCTCGTCGCCCGCGAGCACGAGGTTCCAGCCCGCGGGTGCACCCTCGGGCGGCTTGCGCTTCGCGAGCGTCGCGACGACGACGGGCCGCGTGCCGCGCGCCGCGACGAGCGCGCTCGGCACGCTGAAGGTCTCGAGCTGCCATCCGCCGCCGAGGCGCGTGGTCGGTGCTCCGGCGAGCGCGATGGCGTTGCCCGTCCACACGTGGGCGCCGAACTGCACGTCGATCGCGAAGGCCTGACGGTCGACGACGCCCTTCTCCTTCGGTGCGGCCTTCAGCTCGATCGCGAGCTTCTTCGCCGGCGACCGGGCATCGGTGAGTTCACCGCGCACGCGCCGATCGCTGCCGCCGAGCGCGAGCCCCGTTCCCGCGAGCACGATCGAGAGCTCGCGCTCGCCGTCGCGCGCGAGCGCGATGCGGTAACGACCGGGTGGGAGGAGCTCCTCGCCGACCAAGAGCGGCATGTCGAGCTGCCAGGTGCTCGCCTCGTTCATCCCGAGGCGCCAGGTCGAGCCGGTCTTCAACTCGTCGAGCGAGTGTTCGCCGACGGGTGCGGCGCCGTACTCGATCGCGGTGGTGTTGCCGTCGAACTCGAGGGTCGCGGTCTTGCGCTGCGCGCTCAGCGCCGGGACGACGAGCGAAGCGACGAACGAGGCGAGGAGGGCGAGCGTCGCCGTCGAGTGGGTTGCGGACATGGCGGTCTCCGGCTTGCGCCGATCCCGCGGGCCGAACCGGCGTCGCGTCAGGGCGGCGAGGGCGCGACGGTAGCGCGACGGACGCGCGCGTCGCCGTCCCTGGCGTACCGCCGCTGCAACACGACCAGCGCGAGCGCGCAGCTGAGTGCGATCCCCAGGAGCACCGCGAGCAAGGGCTCGACCCAGGCGCGCGGGATCGGCATCGCTCCCGGCGTCGCGATCGACGTCGCGTTCGTGCGGGGCAGGGTGGCGAGGATCGCCTCGGCGACCGGCGCCGGCGCCAGCGTCCAGACCGCCTGCGCGGCGAGCGCGACGCTGCCCGGATGGCGGGCATCCGCCGCCGCGACGATGGCCCCGAGCGAACGCACCGAGCGCTGGCGCACGAGTCCCCACATGGCGAGTTCGCGCAGCGTGGCGCTGCCGAAGAGCAGCCGCTCGAGCGTGCGGATCGCCCGCGGATCGCGGAAACGTCCGAGCTGGCGCGCGGCCTCCTCCTGTTCCTCCTGAACCGCCGACGCGGCGAGCAGCAGCCAGCGATCGAGATCGTCGGCGAGCGGCACGCGCGCGGCGCTGCCGAAGCGGCCGGCCTGGAGGTCGGCGAGCGTGAGGAGGAGCGCCGGCAGCACGAGGCCCGCCCCGCTGCGACCCTCGACGCGCCAGGCGCCGTCGTCGGCGACCCGCGCGAAGAGCGCGACGCTGCCGCACTCGGCGGTGCAAAGCGACAGGGTCTCGCTGATCAGGTCGCCCTCGGTGCCGGCCGCCATCAGATTGCCGACCGCCGTGGGGAGGTCGACCGTGAGCCAGCCGGTCGTCGCCTCGAACGCGAAGCGCTCGCAGAGCGAACGCACCGGCGCGGGCAAGGCCGTCCACGGGAGGTTCGCGTGGACGAGCCACGATTCGCGACCGTGGCGATCGCCGTCACCCGAGACGAGCTTGCGGCCGTCGACGATCAGCTCGAAGCGGAGATAGGCGTCGTCCAGCGCTTCGTGATCGGGTTCGACGCGCAACGTCGCGTCGCCGTCGAACGCGAGCACGATCCCGGCGAAGGGATCGAGCGCATCGCCCGCGAGCGCCCGCAGGGCGAGGTCGCGGACCTGGGTCCACGCGGCTGGCCCGGCGTGCGTGGGATCCGGCGCCAGACGCAGCGCGAGACGCGCGTCCTGGCCGGCGGCAGTCCCCCCGGCGAGCGCGAGCGCGATCAGCGCGGCGTGGAATCGGCCGACTCTTGCCACTGCTCCTCTTGGACGGGTGCGGGCTCTTCGTCGACCGGCCAGTCGTCCTCTTCGCCCGACTTGATCTCGGCGTCCCAGTTCTCGGTGGGGCGGTACTCCGGCTCGTAGTCCTCGTAGCGCGGTCGCAGGCGCACCGGCGCCTTCGGTGCCGGCCCCGCGGATTGCCGGGCCATCGCGGCCCAGGACTCGCCCTTCTGTCGGCGACGTTGGCGCCGGATCACGAACGTGAGACCGATCGCCATCACGAGCAGGCCGGCGAGCCCGGCGACGAGGACCGTGCGCCAGCGGGGGTCGTCCCAGATCTCGAGCGCCGTCGTCTTGGACCAGTCGACGGCACGGCGGGCGAGGTCCGCCGCGCCGCCGTTCTCACCCGCGACGCCGCCGCGGATCGCGGTCAGCGAGACCTCGACGAGCGGTCGGAGCTGGTCGTCCTCCGCCGCGAGCCGCGACTCGAGCGCGGTCACCGCGATGGGGTCGCCGAGCTCGCCGAGGCGCTGGATCGCGAAACGTCGCAGCAAGGCGCACCGGTGGTCGAGCACGGCCATCACGGTCTTGGGCTCGTCCTCCTTGCCGAGGGTGGGCGACAGGGTCTGGAACATCCAGACCAGCGCCTCGGCGGTCTTCTTGCCCTCGGCAGGAGTCGCACCGGCTGCGCGGAGCAGCACCGCGGGGTCCCCGATCTCGCCGAGCGCGAGCAGGGCCGCCGCCGCATCCTCGTCGCCGCTGGGCTCTGCGCTCGCGCGCACGATGAGTGCGACGAGCGCATCCGCGGACTCGGTCGCCTTCAGGCGGCCGAGGTTGGCGGCCGCGAGCTTGCGCACCGTTCCATCGACGTCGGCGAGCAGCTCCATGGACGCCTGCACCGTGCGGCGATCGCCGAGGTTCATCAGCGCCTTCATCGCCTGCTGCCGGACCTCGACGCTCGCGTGCTTCGTCGCGACCTCGAGGATGCGCGGCACGGCCTGGCTCGAGCGGAGCTTGCCGAGCGCGAAGACCGCGCGCGACACGACCGGTGGGCTCTCCGAGTCGAGGTAGCGCAGGATCTCGCCGGCGGCCGACGGACCCCGCTTCTCGAGCGCCGCGATGATCGCGAGCGTCGCGCGTTCACCCGAGCCGGCGACGGCGGGTGCATCGGTCGCCGGCTCCGCACCGAGATCGATCACGCGCCAACCGGGGGTGAGTCCCGCGCTCGAGTCGCCGCGATTGAAGACGTCGCGGAGCATCGGCATGGCGATGCCACGCGAACGCGCGACGAGCTCGTTCCGCATCGGCGCCTGGTCGTCGGCGACCGCGAAGACCTCGCCGGTGCGACGGTCCGCGGGCCACACGACGCCGACCCAGTGCGAGTTGTCACCCGGCACCATCAGGACCGTGACGAGCGAGTCGCCGAGCCCCTGCACGTTCGGCCCGCGTGGGCCGTCGAAGTAGTCCTTCGGCAGCGCGCCCGAACCGAGCAAGGTGTCGAGATCGGCGTACTGCCGGTGCTCGGCGAAGTGGCGCGACTGGGCGACCTGCAGCGCCGCGAGCACCTGCGTCATGTGCACCGAGCGCAGGTCTTCGGAGGAGCGGGAGGCGTCGAGCAGGCGGGCGAGCGTCGGATCCGCCACCGCTTCCTCGGCGATGCCGGCGAGCGTCGCGACGAGCAGTTCGACGAAGAAGCCCGAGTTGGACTCCATCCGCGTCAGGTAGCCGTGCTGACCCGAGTAGAGCGACCACGACAGCGGGGCGAGCGTGTTCGCAGCCTGCGATACGACGCGTCGTGCCATCGCGGCGCCCGGGGCGACGGCCCCGGCGAGATCGATCGCGCGGAGCGTCTCCGCCATGAGCGGGCGCGGATTCACCCAGCCGCAGCCGATGCCGCCCTCGCTGAGTCGCGACAGGGCCGTGCGCACCTCGGGGTGCGGAGTGGGCACGCGTTGATCGCCGAGCCAGCGGCGGAGCTGTCGCTCCGAACTCGCGGCGACGATCACGCCGCGACCGACCGCGAGGCCGACCCCGCCCGTGCGCTGGAGCAGCATGTCGTAGGCGCCGAGCTTGCTGCTCTCGAACATCGAGAGGCGCGTGAGCACCTCGGCGACGCGTTCGCTGCGCTGCACGTCGATGACGTAGAGCCACTCGGCGCTCGAGGTCGCCTCCGCCGCGGGCCACTGCATCGCGGCCACGCGGTGCGCGAGCTGGAAGATCAGGTCCGCTTCGAGGTCGATGCCGAGCTGCTGGCTCGCGGTGCGCATGCCACGGCGCAGCTCGTCGGCGAGCTTCGGCTCCGCGGCGTCGAGGATGCGCAGCAGTTCCACGTACGCCGACTTCAGGTCGGTCTCGATCGCGAAGAACGACGCGACGTCGCGCGGTGCCAGCGTCGCCGTATCGAGGCCGAGCTGCCCCGACTCCGGGAGCAAGGCCGCGAGCAGTGCGCTGCGCGCGCCCATCACGTCGACGAAGACGCGCTCCACGACGACGCCGTGCTCGGCTCCGACCGTCATGCCGAAGCCGCTGAGGCCATCGAGCCCCATGCGACCGAGCCAACGCTTCGCGGTCTCGCGGACCATCGCCGGCGCCTGGGCGAGGCCGTGCGTGAGCAGGCCCCCGACGTCGAGCCAGCTGTTGAGCAGGTTCGCGGTGCCACCCCGCGTGGCGAGGTGCTTCGCGAAGTGGCGATAGCGCGGGTTCGTCGCGAGCGTCTCGTCGGTGGTCCCGCCGAGGCAACGCAGCGTCGCATCGAGCCGCTCGGTCGACGACGCGAGGATCAGCTGCGTGCCCGCGAGTGCGAGCAGCACCGGCTGGCGGCCCAGCTCGATCTGCCAGGTCGGCGTGCCGCCGCGATCGCGTCGCTGGATGCCGCTCTTCGGCCCGAGCGCCACCCGATCGTCGAGCGCGATCGTGAGCCGCGCGGCGAGTTCACCCGCGTCGACCACGACCAGCACGCCCGGCATCCCGTCCTTGCCCGGCGCCGTCACGGCGATCGTTCCGCCGCGCGCGATCAGGTCGAAGGGCCGCAGGCCGTCGCCCTCCTTGCCCGTCAGCGGCGCGCGGATCGCCGCGACCAGATCGCGGCAACCCGGCTGGTCGAGCTGTTCCTGGAGCGCGCCCCAGAACCGCGTCTGCTCCAACTCCTCCTGGAACTCGGCCTTCGGCCGCAGCTCCGCGACGAACAGCGTGTCCGCCGGCAGGAAGCCCGCATGCCGGAACGGGTCGGCGGGCGCCGAGCGGGGGTCCTGGGCGGCGGCCGTGGCGGCGAGGAGGGCGATCGTCGTCAGCAAGCGCATGGGCGTTCTCACGGAGACCCCGTTCGTCCACCGCACTGCCACCGGGGGCAGGGGCGGACTGCGGCGGGTCCGTCGCTGCCTATCGACCGTCGTCGCGCACGGCCCTGAGCCCGGCCGCCCTCTTCCTCGTCCCGTTCCCGCCGCCGCATGGCCCGCCCCCGACTCCAGATCCGACCAGCTCGCGACCGATCCAGCTCCCGCGCGAGAACGTAGGGATGCGGACGCTTGCACGAGCCCTCGCCGCTCGCTAGCTTCCTCGCCCTCGCACGGGCCGTTAACTCAGTTGGTAGAGTGCGATCGTCACAAGGTCGAAGTCGCTGGTTCGAGTCCAGCACGGCCCAAGCCCGTAACCCCTTGCTGATCGCCGGCTTCCGGCGAACCGGCTCCTGAGCGAGCCGCGCGGCTGAACCCCGAACCCATTGCCCGGGCAAAACCTGGGCAGGGAAAGGACCCGCGCGCATGACCCGCTCGACGTCTCCCGGCCCCTCGCTTCTCACCCGGCGCCGGGCCGGCGGCAAGGTCACGGCTCACGCCGTTTTCGGTGGAACGTTCGTCTCCTTCGGTGACGCGAGCGACCCGAGCACGCCGACCCGCTTCGCTGCCGCCCTGCTCGCCTGGGAGTCCGCCGGCCGCAAGGTGACGCCGGCCGTCTTCGATGCGGCCGCCGGCCGGCCGCTCTCCGCTGGCCACGGCGAACCCGGCGGACTCACGGTCCGTGACCTCGTCGCGCAGTACGAGACCTGGCTCGATACGACCGGCCGGCATCGCGAACCCGACGGGCGCCCGTCCACGCTGCGCATGGCGATCGAGAAGGGACTCGCCGAGTTCGTCGAGTCGGCCGGCGACCTGGGCATCGAGCGCGTGAGCTGCGCGCTCTTGCACCGCCACCGCGACCGCCTCGAAGGGCATCGGCACCTCACCCGCTACGGCATCAACCGCAAGCTCTCGTTCGTCGTCGCGGCCCTGCGCTGGGCATGGAAGCGCGGGATCCTCCCGACGCCTGCCTGGGCCGATGCCAAGCTGCTCGAGCCGCTCACGCGCGCCGAGGCCGGCAACCGGCCGCAGGGCATCCCCAAGCGACTCCCGACGCTCGACGAGATCCGCGCCGTCCTGCCGCACTGCTCGCGCCAAGTCGCCGGACTCGTGCGGCTCCAAGCCTTGACCGGCATGCGACCCGGCGAGGCCGTGACCATCCGCTTCGAGGACGTCGAGCGCGTGACCCGCGACGGCGTGAGCTTCGGCATCTACCGCGTCGTGCGCGCGAAGACGCAACGCTACGGCTACGAGACGTCCTACGTGCTCAACGCGCGAGCGCTGGAACTGCTCGACGAGTTCAAGCGACCCGGCGGGGGCTACGTGTTCCGCCCTTGCGATGCCGAGCGCGAGCGTTCCATCGAGCGCCGGGAAGCGCGCGAGACCAAGCCCACCAAGCAGACGCGCGACCGCGACGAACGCGCACGACGTCGCGCCTTCGCTGAGCGCTACGACCGCGCCGACTACGCCCAAGCGCTCGAGCGCGCGTGCAAGGCCGCCGGCATCGCGAAGTTCGTCCCGCATTCGCTGCGCCACTTGGTCGCGACCTGGGCCGCGAACAACCCCCTGCTCGGTGCCGGCGCTGCTCGAGCTGCGCTCGGTCACGCGAACCCGGCTTCGACCGCGCGCTACCTGCACCGTGACGACTCGCTGCGCTATGGCGTCGCGGCGCTCGCCGCGAAGGAACTCGCGATCTAGACTCCCTTCTGCCCTCCGAGCGGCGCGCGGCTAGCTACCGCGCGACAGGCGATCGCCAAGGTCCCGCCGCGCTCGGAGGGCCACTTCACCGCAGGACCTTGGGAGGGACCTTGCGTTGAACGATCACGAGACGTTGCTTGCGAGCGCGAGGACGCTGCGCGAGATCGCGACCGCCTTCGGGGACTGGACCCGCAGCGCCGACACGGCACGACTCGACGAGCTGATCCGCCTGCGCCGCGCGACCTGGCTCGGCGCCCTGCTCGCGGTGCGCGGCATCGCCACGTTCGAGGCGACCGAGCGCAGCGCCGCGATCGTCCATCGCCTGCTCGCGCGTGACCTGCGCAGCGCGCAGCGCGAGATCGGCGAGCTGCTCGATGGCGCCTTCACCGCAGGCGGGATCGTCGCGACCGCGACCGCGACGACCCGCAAGCGTCGCGAGGCCGAGCGCGTTCGCGATGCGGCGATCACCGCGATCGCGAACGATGGCACGGTGCGCGACGTCCGCGGCGATGTCGCCGCGCTGCTCGCCTGCGCCGACGACCTCGAGCGGATGCTCGCGACGAGCGCCGAGATCGCGACGCTGGACCCTGCGGCCGTCGAGCGGGCCGTGAGCGCGGCACTCGTGCAACGTGTCGATGCGATCGTCGAAGACCTCGCCGAACGACTGGCCGAGACCACGACGACGAGCACGGCGAGATCGCGCCGACCACAGGGATGTCCGGCCGGGTTCGAGCGCTTGGTCGACCTGCGCGCCGAGACCGCCGTCGCTCACTCGACGGCGCACGACTGGATCACCAAGGACCTCGTGCCGTCGTGGAGGGACGACGACACGAACACACAGTGGGTCGACGCGCAGGCGTTCCGCGAGAAGGCCGCGCTGCCGCGCCATCGCGGACGTCAGAGCGCGAGCCGGTAATCCGGATCGCACCGGATCCGGGCGGTCCGATTTAGCGCGCGTCGGAACTGTCGCGCGCATGACGATCACGCATCGCAATGCGCCGCGCTCCGCCGCGGATCCCCTCCCCGAACTCGACGAGCTGTTCCCGCTCCGCGACGTCCCTCCGATCGTTTCCCCGTGCGTCGGTCGGCGCCTGCACATCGCGACGGTCCACCGCTGGGTGCAGAAAGGCGTCGCTGGCGTCCGCCTGCGCACGACGAGCATCGGCGCCATGCGCTGCACCTGCCGTCGCTGGCTCGCGGAGTGGAGTGAGGCCGTCGCTGCCGCTCGCGAGCCCGCCCCGCCCGCGCCCGCGCGGCGCCCGGCCCGCCGGAGGATCGCGCAGTGAGCGCCCCTCCTGAAAGTGAAGCGGCCGATCCGCGCGGGACACGCGGACCGGCCGAGGACGGCGCCCCTGGACAGGCAGCGCTCGCGCAGGATACCGGCCCCGTGGTCGATGCGCTCGCGTACGCCGCGGACGGCTTGTACGTCTTCCCGCTGCACTCGGTGCGCGCCGACGGGAGCTGCTCGTGCGGGCGCGGCGACGCCTGCAAGCAGCGCGGCAAGCACCCCCGCACACTGCACGGCTTCAAGGACGCGACGCGCGACCCCGAGACGATCCGCGGCTGGTGGCGCGCGTGGCCGGACGCAGGCGTCGGGATGGCCTGCGGACCGAGCAGACGCATCGTCTTGGACTTGGACATCGACAAGGACAAGAACGGCGAGGCCGCATTCGCCGCGCTCCGCGGGCTCGAACTCGAGGGCGTCGACCTGATCGCGTCGACACCTCGAGGCGGGCGGCACCTCTTCTACGCGATGCCGCCCGGCGAGCCGGTGACGAGCACGCAGAGCAAGATCGCGCCGGGCATCGATACCCGCGCGATGGGTGGATACGTCGTGTTGCCGTCGGCCGCGAGCCCGGATCGCAACTGGCTCGTCGGTGAGCCGGGCGACGAACTCTCGCCGCCGCCCGCGTGGCTCGACGCGCTGCTCCCGCGAGCTTCGACGACCCGCGAGAAGTCGGAACACTCTGCGGCGCAAAGTAGCACCGGCGCCCGCGCGGACTCCGGCATCGCGCTTGCCCTGCTGCCCGAGACGGTCGCCTCGATCCGCAGCGCCCTGGTGTTCGTCTGCAACGACGAGCGCGAGGACTGGCTCAAGGTCGGCATGGCCCTCAAGAGCACCGGAGCGCAGCAGCAGGCGTACGACCTGTGGGTCGAATGGTCGCGCTCGACCGCGAACTCCGCGCTCTACCAAGGCGCTCCGGGCGATCACCCGAAGTTCGACGCGGCGGACCACCTGCGCGTCTGGCGATCGCTCTCCAAGTACTTCGCCGATGGGACCGAGATCACCCTCAGGACGCTGTTCTGGCTCGCACAGGAGCACGGCTACGTCGAGCCGGTCGACGCGCCGCCGACGAGCGACGCGACGGCGCCCGCCGAGCCCGTCGACGAGACCACGGGGCCGACACCCGCGCCGACCGGCGACGACGAGCCGTTCCCGGTCTCGCTGCTCGACGGCGACGACCTGATCGGCGAATGGAGCCGGTGGATCATCGGCACGGCGCCACGCCAACAGCCCGCGCTCGCACTCGCGAACGTGCTCCCGGCGCTCGGGGCAGTGATCGGGCGCCGCGTGCAAACGGAATCGCGCCTGCGGACCAACATCTACGCACTCGCGGTCGCCCCTTCCGGCCACGGCAAAGATCACCCACAGCGCACCGCCCCAGAGGCTCTGGCCCTGGCGATGCTCGACCGTCGCATCGGGGGCGATTGGGCATCGGCGAGCGGAGCACGGACCGCACTCGCGCGGTCGCCGTCCCACTGCGCATGGATTGACGAGCTGGGTCTCTGGCTCGCCGCGATCCGCGGGCGCAATGCGCCGCAGCATCTGGTCGCGATCGGGAAGCACCTCCTGGAGGCGTTCAGCGCGGCGAGCGGGACCATGATCGGCCAGACCTACGCCGACCCCCGGCAGAACCCGCGCGTGGACATCCTCGAGCCGAACCTGTGCCTGGTGGGATCGTCGACGCCCGATGTCCTGTTCGAGGCGCTCGGCGGGGACGCGATCCACGGGGGGCTGCTCGGCCGCATGCTCGTGTTCTGGGGCGAGGGGACGAGACCGCCGCGATCCGCGACTGCCCCGGGCATGGACGAGCTGCGGGACCGCGTGGTCGCGCGCCTCGTCGAGCTGGATGTCGCGACTCGTCCCGCCGGTAGCAGCGAGACCCTCGCGCCCGGCACCGATACCGCGCTCGCGACCCACTGCCGGACCGTCCCGTACTCGCCCGAGGCGCGCGCGCTGCTCGGCGAGATCGAGACCTGGTCGGATGCTCGCGTCGACGAACTCGAGCGCGCGAAGGACCGCTGCGCTCCGCTCTGGATCCGCTTCGCCGAGCACTGCCAGAAGGTCGCGCTGATCCATGCGCTCGCGCGTGACCCTCGAGCCGCCGAGATCACGGCCGCGGACGTCCGCTGGGCCGGGGACCTGGTCCAGTGGTGCACCGAGCGCCTGCATCGCACCGCTGCGGGGCGGATCGCGGACACCGAGTACGAGGCCGATCTCTTGCGCGTCTGGCGCGCGATCCAGGAGGCCGGTCCGGCCGGGATCACGTCGAGCCAACTCGCCAAGAAGCTCCGGAGGATCTCCAGCCGCACCCGCAAGGAGGCGCTCACCCACCTGATCGAAGCGGGGGCCGTGACCCAGGAGGTCACCATGACCGCAGGCCGACCCTTCACCACCTACCGCGTGGCTCGGGGGGGCCGATGACCCCCCTCATCGAAGCGGGACTTTCCGCCGCAGCGCGCGTCGTAAAAAGCCCCCCCGTGGCGGAAAACCGGCCCGATGCTCGGGTCCAAGGCGTCGCAAAAAGTCGCGGTAAGTGGCGGTATCTCTGCCCGCTAGCCCGCCTGGGCGCTCAAGAAAGACTTAGGTACATCCCAAAAGCCCCCCCCCCTGGTACAGAGAGAATCTCTCTCTGGTCCCCTCCGGGGGGACTACCCCACGGAAAGAAGCCGAAAAGCCCCCCTCGGGACTCTGGACAGGGGGGCACCATGAGCGGCACGCCCAACCGAATCGGCAGGCCTGGAACGGACCTCGCCGAGTTCGTCGCCGCGATCGCAGCGCGC
>JADLHO010000086.1 GCA_020848735.1 Planctomycetota bacterium
ACATGGAGCGGTCCGGTGCCGGCGAGGGAACTCACGGCCGTCGGCGGGGAAACAGGAGGGGTCAGACCAGCGCCGCGATGTTGGCGCGGTGACGGCGAAGGTCGAACAGCAGGGCGCCGAGATCGGCCGTGGGGCGCAGGAGCACGAGGAGGACGGCTTCCGGCGACATCACGGCGATCACCGCGGTGCCGCTCACCTGCTCATGGACCGCGGTGAGGAGGTGCCCTTGGCCGGCGGCGGCGGCGAGTTCGTCGGCGTGGGTGAGGATCGACGGCACGTGCGCCGCGATACTCTCGGCGTCGAGTCCGGCGTCAGCCTGGTGGTCGATGAGCAGGCCGTCGCGGCCGAGCACGAGGGCGGCATCGACGCCGTCCCGGCGCCGGATGGCCGCGACGAGGTCGCGAATGGTGGGCATCGCCGCTCCGGGAAAGGTTGCCGAAGTGTACCCACCGCCAGAGTGAAGTCAAGCAGGTTTCTCTTGGCGTGTTCCCCTGTATCCCGTTAGCTTCCACGGCTGTGACGACCATGCTGAATCTTTCCGTGCGGCGCGCGCGCCGCGGCCTCATCCTCGCCGTCCTCGCCCTCGTCGCCGGTGCGACCGCGTGCGAGGATCCCTTCGAGATCACGGCGCAGTATCCGAACGTCGACCAGACGTTCGAACTCTGGGCCATCTCGGGTTCGCCGGCCGCCTATCCGTCCGGCCTCCTCGTCGTCGCCCCCGGCCTCCCGCAGGCCACCGCGGTGCGCCTCGACGCGTCGGGCAACTTCGACATCGCGGTGGACATCGACTCGCTCGGTCGCCTCCGCGTCCTGCCGGTCGGCAGCGTCGTGTCGCCGATCGGCGGCTCGCGTGTGATCCAGTTCCAGCGGCCGACGGTGTCGTATAGCGTCATTCCCGACGCGCCTCGCGACGGCTGGTCGCCGGACTCCGTGCTGCTCCTCGGCGAGGGTCAGGCGTTCCTCCTCCGGATCAGCACGCTGTACTGTCAGTTCGACATCCGGCAGGACATCTACGCCAAGTTCTACGTGGACTCGATCATCCCGGCCGATCGTCGGGTCAAGCTGCGCTCGCGCATCAATCCGAACTGCGGGTTCCGCTCGCTCCTCAATGGCGTCCCGGAGTACTGAGCGTGCACGACCTGCGCATGGTGCGCGATCAGGTGGAGCAGCTCCGTGAGGGGATGCGGCGTCGCGGCAAGCTCGAGCAGTACGCGAGCGAGATCGACGAGGCCGAGCGGCTCGACGTCGCGCGACGCACGGCCATCACCGCCGTCGAGGAGAAGAAGGCCCGACGGAACGCGCTGACCCAGGAGGTCGGCCGACTCAAGAAGGCCAAGCAGGACGCCGACGCGCCGATGGCCGAGGCACGGGCCCTTGGCGAGGAGATCGCGCGCGTCGAGGCCGATCTGGCCCCGATGCAGGCGCGCCTCGACGAACTCCTGCTCTCCATCCCCAACGTCACGCTGCCCGACGTCCCTGCGGGTGACGAGACGCAGAATCGCGTCGTTCGCACCTGGGGCGAGCCGCGCGAGGCCGAGAGCGTCAACCCGCACTGGGAGGTCGGGGCGCGACTCGGCATCCTCGACCTCGAGCGCGGAGCCAAGGTCTCGGGCTCCGGCTTCATCGTCTATCGCGGCAAGGGCGCGCGGATGATCCGGAGTTTCATGAATGCGATGCTCGACCTGCACAGCGGCGAGTTCGGCTACGAGGAGCTCTGGGTCCCTGTCGTCGTGAATCGCGCGTCGATGGTCGGCACGGGCCAGCTTCCCAAGTTCGAGGACGACATGTATGCGCTGAAGGATGAGGAGCTCTTCCTCATCCCGACCGCCGAGGTCCCCGTCACGAACCTCTATCGCGACGAGATCCTCGCGGCCGAGGAACTGCCGAAGGCGTTCTGCGCCTACAGCCCGTGCTTCCGCCGCGAGGCCGGGTCGGCGGGCAAGGACACACGCGGTGTGCTCCGCGTGCATGAGTTCGACAAGGTCGAGCTCGTCCGCTACTGCACCCCGGAGCAGTCGGAGGTCGAGCTCGAGACGCTGCTGGGCCACGCCGAGACGGTCCTGCAACGCCTCGGACTCCCGTATCGCGTCGTCCTCCTTGCCGCCGGGGACACAGGATTCAGCAGCGCCAAGACGTACGACCTCGAGGTCTTCGCCCCAGGGGTCGGGAAGTGGCTGGAGGTCTCGTCCTGCTCGGTCTTCACGGATTTCCAGGCGCGCCGCGCCAACATCCGCTTCCGCCCGGCGGCGGGCGAGAAGCCGCGCTTCGTCCACACATTGAACGGATCGGGCCTCGCCTTCCCGCGCGTCTTCGCCGCGATCCTCGAGCACTACCAGCAGGCGGATGGGACCGTCGTCGTGCCCGAGGCGCTGCGCCCTTGGCTGGGCGTGGACCGCCTCGCGTGACGACACGCCTCAATCCCTCCCAGCAGGCCGCGGTCGAACATCACGAGGGTCCCTTGCTCGTCGTGGCCGGCGCCGGATCGGGCAAGACGCGCGTCCTCACCGCGCGCATCGCGCGTTTGATCGAGGTGCACGGCGTCCCGCCCCAGGCGGTCCTCGCCGTGACCTTCACCAACAAGGCAGCGGGCGAGATGCGCGAGCGCGTCGGCCGCTTCCTCGGTCGGGATCCCGCGGGGATGTGGATCGGCACCTTCCACGGGATAGGTGCGCGCCTGCTGCGCATGTACGCCGACCTCGCCGGCCGGACGCCGGAGTACACCATCTACGACGAGGACGACACCCTCGCCGTCGTGAAGCGCATCGTCGAGCGGCTGCGCATCGATCCCAAGCAGTTCGCGCCGAAGACGATCGTGCACGAGATCTCCTCCGCGAAGAACGCGCTCGTCGAGCCTGCCGAGTTCGAGGCGCTCGCGCGCACCCCGCTCGCGCAGGCGGCGGCGAAGGTATATCGGGAACTCGAGCCCGCCTTGCGGCAGGCCAACGCCGTGAGCTTCGACGACCTGCTCGTGCTGCCGGTGCGCATCATGCGCGAACACGAGCACGTCCGCACGCGCCTCGCGCAGCGCTTCCAGCATGTGCTCGTGGACGAGTACCAGGACACCAACCGCGCCCAGTACGAGTTCGTGCGGCTCATCGCCGGCGATCACGGCAACCTCGCGGTGGTCGGTGACGACGACCAGGCGATCTACGGCTGGCGCGGTGCGGACGTGCGCAACATCCTCGATTTCGAGCGCGACTTCCCGGCGGCGACCGTCGTGCGCCTCGAGGACAACTATCGCTCCACCGCGCCCATCCTCGCGCTCGCCAACGAGGTGATCGCCCGGAACGAGTCGCGGCGCGGCAAGACGCTGCGTGCCACGCGCGCCGGCGGCGAGAAGGTGATCCTGCTCGAGGCCGCCGACGACCGCGACGAGGCCGAGGCGATCGCCGAGGCCGTCCAGCAGTGGCGCGCCTCGCGCGGCACCCTTCGCGACTGCGCCGTGCTCTATCGCACCAACGCGCAGAGCCGTTCCATGGAAGAGGCCATGCGGAAGGCCGGCGTGCCGTACCGGCTCGTGGGTGCGGTGCGCTTCTACGACCGCCGCGAGATCAAGGATCTCGTGGCCTGGCTGCGGCTCGTCGCAAACCCCGCGGATGACGAGGCGTTCCGCCGCGCGCTCACGGCGCCCAAGCGCGGCGTCGGTGACACCACGCTCGACCTGCTCGCCAGCGAGGCCCGCGCCCTCGGGCTCCCGCTCCTCGAGCAGTGTCGCCGCGCCGCGGCACTCGAGGGTGTCCGCCCCGCCACCCGTACCGCGCTGCTCGACATGGCCGCCACGGTCGATCGATTCCGCGCGATCGCGGTGGACACGAGCGTCGACCAGCTGCTGCTGCAGCTCATCGCGGCCGTCGGATACGACACGGCCTTGCGGGCCGAGGGCCCCGAGGGCCTCGAGCGCCTCGACAACGTGCGTGAACTCGTGACCTCCGCGGCCGAGGTCATCATCGACGATGGCGGCGAGGTCGGTCTCCGCCCGCTCGACCACTTCCTGCAGCGCGCGACCCTCGTTACCGGCCTCGACCAGCTCGGCCCCGACGCCGATGCGGTCACGATGATGACGGTGCACACCGCCAAGGGACTCGAGTGGCCGATGGTCTGCGTCACCGGGCTCGAGGATGGACTCTTCCCCCTCTCCCGCGCGCTCAGCGACCCGGAGATGCTCGAGGAGGAGCGGCGGCTGTTCTACGTGGCGATCACCCGCGCCGGTGAACGGCTGGTCCTCGCGTGGGCACACCAGCGCCGCCGCAACGGCGAGCTGCTCGGCAGCATCAGCTCGAGCTTCCTGCGCGGGCTCGCGCCGATGCACTTCGAGCGCAAGGCGACCATCCGTCTGCGCGGCTCGGCGCGGCTGGCCTCACCCTACCCGACGTCCACGCCCGCCGACGTGCCCGGCGAGCCGCGCCCCTGGCGCGACGAGGGACTGGTCTCGTTCGCGCGCGCCAAGAAGGTGGCGTGGGCGCCGCGCGAGGGGGAGAAGGTCTCCAGCTTCGTGCAGGACGAGGAGGCCTCGCAGGACCTGCCCAACTTCGTGCGCGGCGAACGCGTGCGCCACGCGAAGTTCGGCTCGGGCACCATCGCCGAGGTGAGCGGCAGCGGCAAGGAGGCCAAGGTCACGGTGGATTTCGACGACGAGGACATCGGTCGCAAGCGGCTCGTGATCGCGTTCGCCGGGCTCACGCGCGGCTTCGACTGAGACGCCGGCGCCTCTCACGGCGACCGCGAACGCAGGCACCAAGTCCGCTCAGGCGACCTCGGTCTCGTCCCTGATCGCGTGGAGCGGGGCAGGGAGTCGTGCCGTCCAACCGAGGTCCTCCGTCCGGAGCCCGAAGCGCAGCGCCGCCTCGCGGCGCGCCCCGCGCTCCCCGCCGGCGGCCAGCGCGTCCTTGCGCAGCCGCTTCGCCTCCCGGAGGGCCTCCTCGCCGCTGGGGTCGAACTGGCGTGGGGCGCTCGCCTCGCCGCGCACGAGGAAGTCGACGACGTAGTCGAAGGCGCGGTCGAGATGCGCCCCCACGGTCGCGTGGCGCAACGGGTATTGGCTCCGGGCGGCGGCGACCGCCATCAACCGCTGCCACGATCCGAGGTCGGTCACTGTGACCATGCCGCGGAAGATCCGACGGTTGGTGCGCGTGCTGAAGATCGTCGGACTCAGGATGCGATCGAGGTGTTCATCGGAGCGCTGATGGTCGAGCAGGATCACCTCGCGCGCCCGCCGGGCCCAGCGCTCCCCGGTCGCCGTCTCGAAGCGGCTCTCCCAGTAGCTGTGCCCCGCGCCCGAACTGCTCGTGGTGATGGCCAGCTGGTGCGGGACGAAGTTGTTGTGCGCCACCACGTCGGCCGCGAGGTGCGCGAGGTACCCGTAGCTGAACGCGCGCAGGGCGTCGTCGCGCGCGCGGTCGAGGATGTCGAAGGCGACGTTCCAGTTGTGGCAGTGGCGGCCGACGCGCGCGTAGCGCTTGGCGAAGCTCGTGTCGGCGGCGATCGACCCGTAGAGGAAGTCGTACGGGAAGCGCTTGAGCAGGGCGGCGAGGCTCGCCGGGAGCAGCAGGTCGGCGGCCCCGAGCAGCGTCTCGCCGATGAGGATATGGGTCCCGGGGGTCCAGGCCCATGCGTCCGACGGCAGCAACGCCAGGAGCAGCGCCGCGGCCACGAGCGGGCCGACGAATCGCGTCAAGGGATCAGTCGCGGCGGCGGAGTCGCGGCCGCTCATCGCCTGCCGCGCGCTTCTTCTTGCGCTTCTTGCCCAAGCCCATCACGCGCGCGCCGACCTTGAGCCCCGCCATCGTCGTCGTCGCGACCGATGCCATCCGTGCTGCCGACGCGTTCACGCTCCCGACGATCGCCGTGAGGTCGTCCACCTTGTCGGCGAGCGCCACGGCGGAAGTGCGCACACGGTCATTGATGACGGCAACGGTGTCGCGCGAGTCGTCCACCATCGCGTTGATGTTCTTCGCGACCTCGCGCACCTCCTCGGACATCGCCGTCGCGTTGCGCGCCATCGGCTTGAGCTCGTCGATCAGGTGATCGAGCTTGCCCTCGAGCTGGTCGGCGCGCGCGCGGAGCAGCAGGAGTCCGCCGACCATCACGCAGACGAGGAGGAAGAGCAGGATCGACGTCATGCCCTGCGTGACGAAGACGATCTGCTCGAAGACCGTCCGCGACGGCGGGACGTTCCGCACGAGTACGGTGTCGGCCGCGGCGGCGAGTTGCAGGAGCAGGGACATGTCGAATGGTCTCCCGTCGCGATGGTGCCGTCAAGCGTATATTCCCGGACATGTCATCGCCACGCTTCGTCGTCGAAGGCGGCCGCCGCCTCTCCGGCCGCATCACGCCCACGGGGAACAAGAACGCCGCGCTGCCCATCGTCTGTGCCGCCCTCCTCACCGAGGACCCGGTCTCGCTCGAGAACGTTCCGCGCATCCGGGACATCGAGAGCCTGCTCCAGTTGGTCCGCCAGACCGGCGCGTCTGCGGACTGGACCGGTCCCAACACGCTCGTCATCACCGCCGCCAAGGTTCGCGGGGATGCGCTCGACCCGGAGCTCTGCAAGCGGATCCGCGCGTCCATCCTGCTGGCCGCGCCTCTCCTCGCGCGCGCGGGCACGGTGACCCTCGCACCGCCGGGGGGCGACGTCATCGGGCGACGCCGTCTCGACACGCACTTCCTCGCCCTGCAGGCGATGGGCGCGGTGCACGAGTTCGCCGAGCGGATCACCTTCCGCACCAAGGGCCTCGTCGGCGCCGACATCTTCCTCGACGAGCCGAGCGTCACGGGGACCGAGAACGCGATCATGGCGGCCGTCGCCGCCAAGGGCACGACGGTCCTCCACAACGCGGCGAGCGAGCCGCACGTGCAGGACCTCTGCCGCATGCTCGTCTCCATGGGAGGGCGGATCGACGGCATCGGCTCGAACGTCCTCACGATCGAGGGCGGTGGGCGATTGCATGGCTGCACGCACCGCATCGGGCCCGACCACATCGAGGTCGGATCGTTCATCGGGCTCGCCGCGGTCACGCGCTCGGAGCTCACGATCGCCGACGCCGGCGTCGAACACCTGCGCTCGGTGCGCCTCGGCTTCGAGCGGCTCGGCGTCGAGACCAGGATCGACGGCCCGAATCTCGTGGTGCCGGCGGAGCAGGAGCTGCGCATCCGCTCGGACCTCGGCGGTGCGGTCCCCAAACTCGAGGACCAGCCGTGGCCGGCCTTCCCGGCGGACGTCATGTCGATCGCCATCGTCACCGCCACGCAGTGCGATGGCATCATCCTCATGCACGAGAAGATGTTCGAGTCGCGGATGTTCTTCGTCGACAAGCTCGTGGGAATGGGCGCGCGAATCGTCCTCTGCGACCCACATCGCGCGCTCGTGAGCGGGCCGACCGAGCTGCGCGGGGCCACCGTCGAGAGCCCCGACATCCGCGCCGGCATGGCGATGCTCATCGCCGCGCTCTGCGCCAAGGGAACGAGCACGATCAACAACATCGGACAGATCGAGCGCGGCTATGAGCGGATCGATGAACGGCTCAACGCGCTCGGCGCGTCGATCCGGCGGGTGGAGTAGTTCACGGTCGGTGCGGACTCGCGGGACGAGGCGGGGATCCTGAGGCCCGCCCATCGCGGAGCGCCGACCCGAGGTTCCGGGCGCGCGTGCCGCAGGTCACAGCGGACGCTCGGTGGATCTCGTAGGTTCTGTTCGTGACCTCGCGTCACGCACCGCGACATCGTCGGACCTCGACCGCGGTTCACTTCTCCCAGGGGAGCACGCAGATGGCGGACAAGAAGAAGGGCGCCAAGAAGGCCGCGAAGGATCTGCCGGCGAAGACCACTGCCGCGACCGCCTCGCAGGTCAAGGGCGGACGAGCGCGGAAGGCGGCCCCGGCCGCCCCCGCCGCACCCGCGCCGATGATGTGAAGCACCGCGGCGCGCCGGCGACTGCCAGCGACCGCGAGCGACCCTCAGCATTCGCCCGTGCGCAAGGGCGACCTTGGCTTGGATGCCGAGGTCGCCCTTGATCGTGTCGAGCCTGTGTCGCGGGTCACTGCGGACCCGCCGAGCGCACCGTATGTTCTTCGCGTGACTCGGCGTCACGCACCGCGAGACCGACCGACGTCGGACGCGGTTCCCACCTCCTCTGGAGCGCACGGATGGCCGACAAGAAGAAGGCAGCCAAGAAGGCGTCGAAGGACCTGCCGACCAAGCTGAGTGTTGCCGCGGCGAAGCAGGTGACTGGTGGGATGATGCGCAGCAACCCGTTGTCGAAGAAGGATCGTTGAACCGCCATCCGTCATCCTCCTGAGGTAACCGTACCAATGGCCGACAAGAAGAGCCAGGCGAGCACGGGCTCGGAGCCCGTTCCGGCGAGCAAGCTGCGCGACCTCGACGTCCTCGACGCGAAGGTCAAGAACGTGAAGGGTGGCGCCGCGAAGAAGCGCCGCCGCAAGCGCGACATCCCTTGACCGAACGGCTCCCCGCGCCGCTCGCCGCGGAACTGCGCGGGCTGCGCGAGGAGTTGCCTCGGATCCCCGCCCGCCGGCTCCTCCGGCAGGCACGCGCGGCGGCACTCCTCATCACGTGGTGCCGCCGCGCGCTCGCGCAGAGCCATCTCGTCAGCGTCGCCGCGGCATTGCACGATTCCCTGCGGCTCGGCCGCGATGAGATGCGCTCGCTGCGCATCCCCGTGGATCTGCTCGATCTCTTCCCGCGCTGGACGGAGGGGTCCCGCGAGGGCTTCCGCGTGCCGCGGCGCCGCGAGTGCCTGGTCCCGGCCTCGGCCACCGTGCCGCTCGGTCCCGTGCGACTGCAATTGACCACCACCGCGGGAGTCGCGCCGCTCGTGCTGCCGCTGCTGCGCGGACTCGAGGCGCACCTCGATCGGACGGTGCCGATCACGGTCATGATCGAGCCCGGGCGCGCCGCGTTCGCGCTGCGCCGTGCCGCGCGCGACGTCCTGCGAGACCCGGGCCGCGTGCGCTTCGAGGTCGCGCGCGCGGCGACGACCTACGCGCGCGACCACGGCCTCGCCGCGCGCACGCGTGCGGGCGCCCCCGTCCTGCTCGTGCCGCGTGGCTTCCGCCCCGAGCGCGGCAAGGAGGAAGACGCACTCGACGCGCGGCGCGCACACCACGCCCTCGGCGCGCGCGTGCGTCGGTCGCGGCTCTACTGGGAGGGCGGCAACATCCTCTTCGATGGTCACCGCTGCCTCCTCGGAGTCGACACCGTGCGCGAGAACATGGGCCGGCTCGGTCTCGCGGCGGACGAGGTCCTCACGATCCTCGAGATCGAGTTCGGCGTACCGATCGCGACGCTCGGCGAGCTCTCGCGGTCCCGCTTCGATGGCACGCAGGACCGGCTCGCCCGCTCGGGACAGGCATCGTATCACATCGACCTCGATCTCTGTCCGCTGGGCTCGGTCGATGGCGGTCGGCCGGTGATGCTGCTCTCCGACCCTACACTCGGACTCGAAGTGCTGCCGAAGGTGCTCTCCCACGCTCGCCTGGCGGCGTCACACGGACTCCCCCCGAGCCTCGGTCGGCGACTCCAGGCGGACGAGTATCAGCGCGTCGCCGAAGCACGGCGGCCCCGACTCCAACGGTATCGGCGGCAGCTGGAGCGGCTGGGGTATCGCCTCGTCGCACTCCCCGAGTTGCGTGTCGATCCGACGCGACGACTCGTCGGTACGGGCAACATCGACCTGGCCTGCTGCAATGCGTTGCCGGCCCTGCACCGGGGCCGGCCGGCGGTCTATCACCTGCCATGGGGCATCCCTGTATTCGACGCGCTCGCCGCGCGCCAGTGGCGCCGCGCCGGGGTGCGGCCCATCGCCCTGTCCGACTTCGGGCCGCTGGCACACGGCATGATGGAACTCGCGGCGGGACTCCACTGCTTCGTCGGGACCGTCGCGTCGCGTGCCGCACGTCGCCGCGGTTGACGCACTCCCGGACCTCGTGCATACTCGCCTCGTGAACGCCTTCGCCAGCCGATGCCCGTGAGTGCGGAACCCGCCGGTGGCGCGCGTCCGGTGCTGGACGCGGTCGTCTTCTCGGTCGACGGTCGCGCGGTCACGCGCGGTGAGATCAGACGGTGGGCCGAGCGATTCGATCCGCGGTTCGTGACCCGCGTGGCCCGTCGCGCGACGTTGGGTGCGCGCGCGGACGCGACCGACGACGACGCGGCGCTCGAGTCGGAGGTGGAGGAGTTCGCGGCGGAGTTCCGATACGCCCGCGCGCTCGAGTCCGCCGAAGCCTTCGTGCGCTGGACCGAGCAGCAGGGGATCTCCGTGGACGACTGGTGGGAGTCGATTCGCATCAGCGCGCTCGAGCGCCGCGCCGAGGCGAGCGGCGATCCGTCGGAGTTCGCGAGCGACGCGGACCGCGCCGGTGCGGTGGTCGAGCCGGACGAGGCGGTGTCCTCGGCGGATCTCGTCGTCACGGACCTGCTCGCGCACGCGACCGAGGAGCTCGCGCGGCGCATGGCCGTCGCGCGCTCGCTCGATCGGCTCCCCGAGGCGTGGATCGTCGGCGGCAGAGCGAGCGCGTCCGAGATCGATGCGCGGCACGACGTGCTGGAGCACACCTGGTCGGGTTGGCGGCAGGCGGTGACGGACGAGCTGTCGCTGCGAAGGGCCGTCGAGCGCGAACGCCTCGCGTGGATCGTGTTCGACCTTCTCGAGAGCCGCTGGAGGACCGAGAGCGCTGCGAGCGAGGCCGTGGCCTGCGTGCGCCTGGACGGCCTCGCGCTCGAAGACGTCGCGCGCGACGCCGACGCGGCGTGTATCGAGCGCACCTGCGTGCTCGGCGACCTGGGGACCGCGCTGCGCGATGCACTCGTGACTGCCGCGCCCGGCGAGCTGGTCGGGCCGGTCGCGCAGGACGCGCACTGGATCGTGGCCGCCGTGCGAGCGAAACGCGTGCCGTCGCTGTCCGATCCGCTCGTGCGCACGGCCGCCGTGGGCGACGCGGTAGCGCGCGCGGCCGCCCCGCTCGTCGAACGGCATCTGCGACTGGCGGAACCCGCATGAACGACCCGCGCGAGGCCTTCGCGAGTGGCGGCGATCTCGACCGCCGCCATCTCGAGGGGCTCGAGCTCTTCCGCCTCCTCCCCTCGGAGGCCCGCGCCGTGTTCGTGGCGGCCTTCGAGGCGGTCACCTACGGCTTCGGCGACCTGATCGTTCGGCAGGGCGACCCGGCGGACGCCCTTCTCGTCATCGGGCGCGGGCGCGCGCGCGTGCTCACCACCGGTGATGATGGACGCGAGGTCGTACTCGGCTCGCTCAAGCGCGGCGACGTCTTCGGCGAGACGGCGCTGCTGCAGCACGGGGAACGGACGGCCAGCGTTCGGGCGAGCGGCGAGGTGCTCGTCTGGCGACTCGAGCGCGGCGTGGTCGAGGGTCTGCTGCGGGTGCGCCCCGAGGCGCGGCGATGGCTCGAGATGCAGACGAAGGAGCGTGAACTGGCGGCCTTCTTCCGCCAGTTCACGGCCTTCAGGTCGCTGCCGGCACCGCTTCTCGACCGGCTGCTGCACGCGCTCGAGGAGATAGACGTGCCGGCGGGGCGCACGGTCATCACGCAGGGAGAAGCGGCCGGTCCGATGTGGATCGTGCGCAGCGGGCGCTTGCGCGTCTTTCGCGAGGAGGACGGAACGCGCCGGCCGCTCGCGTATCTCCGCCGCGGGGACTGGTTCGGTGAACTCTCGCTGTTCGCCGACCAGCCGCGCGCGGCCACGGTCGTCACGCACGATGCCTGTGTGCTGCTGGAGCTCAAGCCCGAGGTCTTCCGCGCGTTGATCGCCGATGCGCCCGAGTTCGCGCGCGAGATCTCGGAACGCGTGGCGCAGTACGACTTCAGGAAGGTCGCGCGCGTCCCGCTCGACTTCGACGACGAGTTGCTCCCCTCCGCGGCGGATACCCTCGAGAGGGAACCCGAGCGCACGGGCGCCGCTTCCGAGGTGCCCGAGCCCGGCTCACCGTTCGGCTTCGGCGCCCGGCGCGAACGCGGGCGGCGCCGCGTGCCGTTCGTCGCGCAGATCGACGAGATGGATTGCGGAGCCGCCTGCCTCGGCATGGTCTGCCGGTACTTCGGTCGCGCGATCTCACTCACGCGCATCCGTGAGGTGGCGCATACCAGCGTGGATGGGACGAGCCTGCGCGCGATCGTCTCTGCGGCGGAGCAGCTCGGACTCGACGCGCGGTCGGTGAAGGCGACCGTCGCGCAGGTGGACGGCATGCCGCTCCCGGCCGTCCTCCACTGGGACGGCAACCACTGGGTCGTGCTCGAGCGGATGGGACCGACCGAGGCGGTGATCCTCGATCCCTCCTTCGGACGTCGGCGCGTGCCGCGCGACGAGTTCGAGCGGAAGTGGTCGGGGTACGCCGCGCTCTTCGACTACACGGAGGCGTTCGCGGCGCAACCCGAGGCTGAGCGCGACTGGGCTTGGCTCGCGCGCTTCCTCAAGCCGCACACGGGCCTGCTCGTGCGCGCGCTCGGGCTCGCGACGCTGGTCGCGGCGCTGCAGCTCGCGCTGCCCGTGTTCTCGCAGGTGATCGTCGATCGCGTGCTCGTCGAATCCGACGCGGCGCTGCTCTCGATCGTCGTGACCGGGATGTTCGGCGTGCTCGCGCTCTCGCTCGGCGCGTCACTGCTGCAGCGTTACCTCCTCAGCTGGGTCGCGGTGCGCTTCGACACGGCGGCGCTCGACTACCTCACGCGCACGCTGCTCGCGCTGCCGATGAAGTACTTCGCCGCGCGGCGTACGGGGGACATCCTGCGGCGGCTCGCGGGCATGTCGCAGGTGCGCGATTTCCTCGTGCAGCAGGCGGTGGGCGGCCTGAGCGCGGCCGTGCAGCTCGTGGTGGCGATCGCCCTGATGGCGGTCTACAGTCCCTCCCTCGCGCTCGTCGCACTCGCGACCACCCCCGGATATGCCCTGCTCCTGTGGTTCTCTCGCTCCCGGTTGCGGCCGATGTTCGACGCGCTCGAGGAGGCCGGCGGTCGCTACCACTCGCAGCAGATCGACGCGGTGCGCGGCATCGAGACGGTCAAGGCCATGGGCGCCGAAGGGGCCCTGCGCGAGTTGATGCTCGACGAGTTCGTCAAGGTCTCGCGGCAGCGATTCCGCACGAACTTCGTGATGCTCTCGTATGACGGCGTCACGCAGGTCCTCGGGTACGTGAGCACCGCGCTCGTGCTCTGGGTCGGCGCGCGGCAGGTGATGGCCGGTGACCTCACGATCGGCGGCTTCGTCGCGTTCACGGCGCTCGTCACGCTCGCCTTGGCGCCGCTGCAGCAGCTCCTCGGTCTCTGGGACAACCTGCAGTGGTTGAGCGTGCTGCTCAATCGACTGCAGGACGTGCTCGAGCCCGAGCCCGAGCAGGGGCGCGACAAGTCCGCCCTTCGACCGGTCCGCACCCTCGAGGGGCGCATCACCCTGCAGGATGTGAGCTTCCGCTACGGCGGGCCGGAGTCGACGCCGATCCTCGAGGGGATCTCCGTGGATGTCGCGGCCGGCATGCGCGTTGCCATCGTCGGCCGCAGCGGATCGGGGAAGACCACGCTCGTGAAGCTGCTCGCCGGACTCCACGAGCCCACGGGCGGGCGCATCCTCCTCGACGGCCAGGACCTCCAGGCGCTCGACCTGCGCTCGGTGCGGCGACACGTCGGCTTCGTTCTGCAACAGAACCACATCTTCAACGACACCATCGCGCGCAACATCGCGTTCGGCGAGTCCGAACCGGACCTCGACGCGGTCATCTGGGCGGCGCGCGCGGCGGCGGCGCAGGACTTCATCGAGCGGTTGCCGTTCGGCTATGACACCCGCATCGGCGAATCCGGGCTCGCCCTCTCGGGAGGGCAGCAGCAACGCATCGCGATCGCGCGCGCGCTGTATCGCCGGCCACCCATCCTCCTCTTCGACGAGGCGACGAGCGCGCTCGACACGGAGTCCGAACGGGCCGTCAAGGACAACCTCGACCAACTGTTGAAGGGGCGCACCTCGCTCGTCATCGCGCATCGGTTGAGCACGGTGCGCGATGCCGATCTCATCCTCGTGCTCGAGCGCGGGCGGCTGGTGGAGCAGGGGGACCATGACGCGCTCATGGGTCGCCAGGGCCTGTACTACTATCTCGTCTCCCAGCAGCTCTCGCTCTGACCGATGCCAGCTCCGACGCCGCCCCCGCCGTTCCTCGACGACGAGCCACCGCCATGGCTCGCGCGCGCGCTCGCGACGGCCGTGCTCGTCGTCGCTGTGCTCGCCGCGATCGCCGGCGTCGTGATCAAGGTCCCGGAGACCGTGTCGGGGCGCTTCGTCCTCGTGCCGGCCCGCGGCGCCGACCCGCTGCGCGCGCCGCGCGAGGGCATCGTCACGCGCGTGGCTGCGCTCGAAGCGACGCCGGTGCGCCGGGGCGACACCCTGTTCATCGTCGCGTCGGAGCCGGCGCTCGATCGCGGCGCCGATCGCGGCGCGCTCGAGGCGACGGTGGCCTTGGGCCCGGTCTCGCGTCGCGACCTTGACGCGCAACTCGATGGCGTGCGACGCGCTGACGCCACCGAACGCACGCGACTCGATGCACGCGTCGTCACCCTCGAGCGTTCGATCGCCGCCAAGCGGGACCAGCTGCGCATCGCGCGCGAGCTCGAAGCGCGCGCGCGGCGCGGGATCACCAGCGGCGTCACCACCGAGGTGGACCTCGCGAACCTGCAGCTCGACGCCAGCCGGCTCGAGGATGAACTCGCGCTCGCCGAGGGGACGCTGGCGGACTCGCGCGCGGCGCGGGCGCGCATCGACTTCGACGCGGCGGTCCGAGAGGCCGACTATCGGGAGCGGATCCGTCAACTCGATCGCGATATCCGTCAGGCCGACGGCCGTCTCTCGGCGCTGCGGGCGACCGGCACGCCGACGGATGCGGGGCTCGTCGTGCCCAGCCCGTGCGACGGCACGCTCGTCCGGCTCCGCGTGCGGGCGCCGGGCGCCTTCGTTGCTCAGGGGGACCTGCTCGCCGACATCGCGTGCGCTTCGGATTCGCTCGTGGTCGAGATGGACGTGCCGGCGTCCGGCATCGGGCGCGTGCGTTCTGGGCAGGACATGCGGCTCCTCTACGACGCCTTCCCCTACCAGCGCTACGGCGTCCGGTTCGCCGAGGTGACCTGGGTCGGCGCCACGAGCGGCGTCGCGGCTGTCGGGGATTCCACTGCATTCCGTGCCCGTGCAAGCCCCGACCAGTCGCTCATCCGGGTGGACGGTGCGGACCGCGCGCTCGTGCCAGGCATGGGCGGGACCGCACGCGTGGTGGTCGCGAGGCGACGGCTGCTCGCGTACGCGTTCACTCCACTCATGGCGTTGCGAGAAGCCCTTTCGGAGCGCCCTCGGCCGTGATCGCGATTCGACATGCGTCGAGTGTGACCTTCAGTACAGCGCGCCTCGCCGGAGACTCGTAGTTTCCCCCTGACCACCGGACGCACCGCGCGCCCACCCCTCCAACGAAACTCGAGGAAGCAATGGCCAGCCCGAAGAAGACGTCGAAGCCCTCCAGCAAGGTCGTGAAGTCGCTGCCCAAGAAGGCCGGCAAGGACTCGGCTGTGGTGAAGGGTGGGGCGATGCGCCGCGGTGGAGACGACGACCTCAAAGATCTGGAAGTCGATCAACTGCGCTGATCGTTCGCGCGTGGCGGATTGTCGGGAAGGCCCCTCGGCGCGACCGAGGGGCCTTCTTCGCGTCGCGAGCGTTAGAATTCGCGCACTCCCTGATCGCCCCTCTCCCTGAGCATGAACGCCTCCGCGCTGCCGCCGCACCTGCCCGTTCGTGAACTCGCCTCCATCGGCATCGTGGCCTTCATCACCACGCGCGAGGCCGGGAGCTACGGCTTTCCCGAGGTCGGCGATGACCCGCAGTCGGCCGCGCGCTGGCACGCGCTGCAGCGCGTACTCGCGGATCATGGCGCTCCGCGCCTCGCCTCGGCGCGACAGGTCCACGGAACGCGGGTGCTCGTGCACAGGGATCAATGGGAAGGATGGGTGCGGATCGATGGTGCGGACGCGCACGTGCTCGCCACCGGGGGCGCGGCGGCGGTCACCATCGCCGACTGCGTGCCGGTCCTCGTGGCGCACCCGAGCGGCGTCGTCGCGGCGGTGCATGCGGGCTGGCGCGGCGTGTCCGCGGGCATCCTCGGCGAGACGATTCGCAGCTTCGCGACGCTGGGGCTCCCGAGCGACGAACTCCATGTGCATCTGGGTCCCTCGATCTGCGGCCGCTGCTACGAGGTTGGGCCTGATGTCTATGAGAAGCTCACGGGATGGCCCACGCGTCAATCACGTCGCGTGGACCTCCGGGCCCTCCTCGCGGAGCAGGCGAAGGAACTCGGCGTGAGTCGCTGGTCCGCGAGCGCGGAATGCACGCGTTGCGACAACGATCGGCTCTTCTCCCATCGCGCCGGCGATGCAGGCCGACAGGTGGCCGTGATCCTCGGTTCTGCCTTGACGCCCCCATAGCCGGACGGTAGTTTGCTCTTGCTGAGCCATTCCGGTCCGCAGCAATCGGAGTGTGGGGGAAGGTCTCCCCACACTTTTTTGTTCTCCACAAGTCTCTGGACGTACCGTGGACAAGGCGGTCGAAACCATTGTCGTTGATGAACTTACGCAACTTGGCTACGAGTTGGTGGAGCTGCGGGGTGGAGGGTCCAAGGGGCGGCCGGTCCTTGATGTCAGGATCGACCGCCTCGACGGCCAGAAGGTGCAGGTGGGGGACTGCGAGAAGGCCTCGCGGGCGATCGAGACCAGGCTGGACGCTCAGCCGACGCTGATCTCCTCGAGGTATGTGCTCGAGGTCTCGTCGCCGGGGATGGAACGGCCGCTGCGCAAGGCGTCCGACTGGAGACGCTTCGTGGGGCGGAGGGCGAGCGTGAACGCCTTGGCGCTCCACGGCCGGCAGGAGATGGAGATCGTCGCGGTGGAGGGGGACGAAGGGCAGGAGCGCCTCCGCCTCCGCGATGCGAAGGGTACCGACATCGAGA
>JADLHO010000087.1 GCA_020848735.1 Planctomycetota bacterium
CGCGTGGTGAGCCACTTCGCGCGGTGAGGCGCCCCTTCCGGTGAGGGGCGCGGCGCGCTGAGGATCGCCCGGTCGGCGCGTGGTCCGGCCGGCGCGGTGCAGGTCCCGCCCCCGCGCTGGGACTCGAGCTACGGGTCGCCGAGAATCCTGGCCCGTGGACTGCCCGATGAATGCGAGTCAGGCCGCGAGCGCGCGAGTCGCTCGGCTCCGCAACTTCGCGATCGTCGCGCACATCAACGCCGGCAAGACGACGCTCGGCGAGCGGATCCTCTTCGCCTCGGGTCGTCAGCGCTTCCTCGGACACGTCGAGTCGGGGACTGCCACGCTCGACTGGTTGCCCGAGGAGCGCGAGCGCGGCATCTCCATCGGCGCCGCCGTGACCCAGGTCGATTGGGCAGGTCACCGGCTGCACATCGTCGACACACCCGGGCATGTCGACTTCGCCGCGGAGGTCGAACGCAGCCTGCGTGCAGCAGACGGTGCCATCGTCGTGCTGGACGGCGTGCGCGGAGTGGAGCCGCGAACGGAGGCGGTCTGGCGTCGCCTCGACCGACTCGCGCTCCCAAGGCTGGTCTTCGTCAACAAGCTCGATCGTCCGGTCGCCGAGCTGCCGCGGGTCCTCGCGGAACTCGAGCGACGATGCGGATGCCGGGCCCTGCCCGTGACCTGGCCGCTGCACGACCCAGCCGGTCGGCTCCTGCGCTGCGTCGACCTCCTGATGGCGCCGGAGGAGACCGGGGCGGACCGCGACGTGGCTCCGGATCGCCGCGAGGCGCTGTTCGCCGCGTTGGGCGAGATCGACGACGAGATCCTGGCCCGCTTCGTCGAGGGACGGCATCCCGGGCGCGCCGTGCTCTGCCGCGCACTGCGAACGGCGCTGCACGCACGGCGCCTCGTACCGGTGTTCTGTGGTTCGGCGCTCCTGGGAGTCGGCGTCGATCAGCTCCTCGACGGCGTCTGCGAGCTCCTGCCTTCCCCTGCCGAGTGTGCCTTGGCCGGGCCCGGAGATGCCCTGGCCGGCCTCGCGATCGGCGCGGCGGGTGGAAGCGCCGCCTCGGCTTCCCCGTGCCTCGTGCGGATCTTCCGCGGCGAACTGACGGAGGGACTCCACTGCGAGGATGGCGCCGGACTCGTGCACCGGGTGACCGGCCTCTTCGCGGTCCACGCCGACGAGCTCGAGCCGAGGTCCGGAGCGGTCGCGGGCGAGATCGTCGCCGTGCTCGCCGAGCCACCGTTCCACGCGGGCGACACGCTGCGTGCGCTCGGGACCTCCCTGCGACTCGAACCGCTCCAGCTCGCGTCGCCCGTGATCGCAGCGACGCTCGAGCCCGAGGCGTCCGAGGAACTCGGCGCGCTCCGTTCCGCCGCCGCGACGGTGGCCGCATGGGATCCGACCCTGCACGTCGACTTCGACTCCGAGCGCGGGGAACTGCTGGTGGCCGGGATGGGGGAGCTCCATCTCGACGTGTTTCGCGACCGCCTCGCGAGGAGCTACGGACCCCGGTTCTCGGTCGGCGCACCCAGGGTGCTGCGCCGCGAGGTTCCGGGACACGAGGCGCAGGGGACGGCCGAGTTGCGCCGTCTGGTCGACGGCGCGGATGCGGTCGCCATCGCGGAGATCACGGTGATTCCGGCACCGGGTGCCGGGGTCGAGATCCGCTGGGGCGAAGCGGCGGCCGACGGGAGTGGGCTCGCCCTGCGCCGGGAGCTGAACGCTGAAGTTCCGGTGCTGGCCCGACGCGGGGTGCGGGCCGCGATCCCGCTCGACGACCTCGTCATCGAGCTGCGCCGTCTGGCGGTGAACGCCCCGCCAGATGCGGTCGGCCCGCTCGCCCTCGAGGCGGTGAGCCTCGCCTTCCGTCGCGCCTGCCTGGCCTCCGACCTGCGAAGCGAAGAGCCGAGGGTGAGCTTCCAGGTCGAGGTGCCGAGGGACTCGCTCGGCCCGGTCCTCGCCGAGCTCCAGGCCCGCGGGGCCTCCATCGAGAACCTGGACGCCGCGAGCACCAGGTGCATCATTCGCGGTACCGGTCGCCTCGCCGCGCTGCTGGGTTGGGCGACCGTCCTGCGCTCGCGGACGCGAGGCGAGGGGCAGTGCCAGCTCCTTCCCGCGGGCTGGGTCGAGTCGCCAGGGGCTTGACACGCGGAAAAAGAGCCGCCCGCTGGCTTGACCCTGGTCGACGGCGTCGCTACGATCCTCCTTCCCTTGTCTGCCAGGAGGCCGCAACCTGGCGTAACCGCTGCAACTACAGAGGTTTACGTCAACAGCGCGCCGAAGGCGAAGGGGTGACACCAGCCCGCGGTCGCGCTCACCCTCGCGGTGAACGAGCTCGCTGCCCGGTGCTCTCGTCTCCCGGTAGTCGTGAGGATGGGTGATCCCGCGACCACGCAGCCAAGACGGCTGGGTCCGTCTCGGCGAGTGGTTCGGATCCGCTGTCCCGCGCGACTGCTCCGCTCTCTCTACTGCCCGCGATTCCCGTCCAGCCGCGCGAGTCCGCTCGCGCGCGTCTCGGCCGCGTAGCGCATCCCTTCCGATCCCCCCCGGCGTGGTGCTCTACGTTCGTGGCTCGGCTGGATGTCGCTTCGTGGCGCGGTATCGGCTCTCACGCGACCCGGTCGCGCGGCTCTCGCCCTGGTGGCGGGGCGCTCGCTCGGCCCCTCGATTCACCGGTATCGGTCCCTCACGACGAGGTCCGCTCGAGCGGACCAGCTAGATATGCAGGAACGCATCCAGATCCGCATGGAGGCCTACGACTACGAGGCCCTCGATCAGGCCGCGCTCGACATCGTCGAGACTTCGGTCCGCACTGGAGCGCGCGTGGCAGGTCCGATCCCGCTCCCGACGCGCATCGAGCGCTACACGGTGCTGCGGTCGCCGCACGTCGACAAGAAGAGCCGCGAGCAGTTCGAGATCCGGACGCACAAGCGGCTCATCTTCATCTCGGAGCCCACCTCGAAGACGGTGGATGCGCTGAGCAAGCTCAACATGCCCGCGGGTGTCGACATCCGCATCAAGGCGTGAGTCAAGTCAGGGCCTGAGTCAGGCCAAGGTCTGAAACCCGTGCGCGTCGGCGTCGAGCCGGCTCGCTTGTTCTGATTCTCCTCCACGTTCCGGTCGAGGTGCGCCTGGAACGCAGTTGCCCGCACGCGGGTGGCTGAGCAGCACCTGCTCGAGACGAATCGCGATGGCGCAGGTCAAGGTCTACAGCGGTGGCTCGGTGAGCACGACGGAGATGGATCCGTCGCTGTTCGGCGATCGCATCCTCGGGCGCACGCTCAAGGAAGCGGTGGTGATGTACGAGGCCAACGTCCGCGCCGGCACGGCGAAGACGAAGACTCGGTCGGAGGTCGCGGGTCCGAACCACAAGCTCTGGAAGCAGAAGCACACCGGTCGGGCGCGCATGGGCTCCGAGAAGGCCCCGCACTGGACGGGTGGTGGTGTGGCGTTCGGCCCGCGGCCGCGCGACTACTCCTACCACATGCCGAAGAAGATGCGGCGGGTCGCGTTGCGCAACGCGGTCTACTCGAAGTTCGCGGACGACGAGGTCTGCATCGCGGACGGTTGGCCGAGCTCGACGCCGAGCACGAAGCAGGCTGTCGGCGTGCTGAAGGCCCTCGGCGTGCTGCGCAGCGCGCTGGTCGTGACCGACGTCATCGACCGCGTGCTCTGCATGTCCCTGCGGAACGTCCCGCACGTCGACGTCCGTACCGTGGCCGACCTGAACGCACGCGACGTCCTGTTGCGTCGAAACATGGTCGTCACGCCGGCGGCGCTCGACGCCATCAAGGCCCGCTTCGGCGCCGCCGCCCAATCCTGATCGGAGCTCCAGCGATGCCGAATCCCGTTCTCTACTACGGTGTGATCCAGAAGCCGCTGGTCACCGAGAAGTCGACCATCCTCCAGGACATCCGGAACCAGTACTCGTTCCGGGTCGACCCGGCCGCCAACAAGCGCGAGATCAAGAAGGCGATCGAGACGCTCTTCGACGTCAAGGTCGAGGGTGTCAACGTGCTCAATGTCCCCGGCAAGTTCCGGCGCACCTTGGGCCGCTTCGGCAAGTCGCGCGACTGGAAGAAGGCGATCGTCACGCTGCGCGCTGGCGACCGCATCGAGATCGTCTGATCGCGATCCCTCCCGAGTCCAGTAACCCACGACCCACGACGCCCCAGGGACCCTGCGATGCCCGTCAAGACCTACAACCCGACCTCGGCAGGCCGCCGCAACTCGTCGGTGCTGGATTTCTCGCACCTCACGAAGAAGCGGCCCGAGAAGTCCCTCGTCGTCCGGCTGAAGAAGACGGGCGGACGGAACGCCCACGGTCACGTCACGAGCCGCTTCCGCGGCGGCGGCGCGCGGCGCCTCTACCGCGTCGTCGATTTCCTGCGCGACACGGACGGCGTGCCGGCGATCGTGAAGGCGATCGAGTACGACCCCAACCGCAACGCCGACATCGCGCTGCTCCACTACCTCGACGGCGAGAAGCGCTACATCATCGCTCCGAAGGGCCTCGAGGTCGGTCGGCGCGTGATCTCCGGTGAGCGCGTCGATCCGGACGTGGGCAATGCGATGCCGCTGGGCGCGATCCCGCTCGGCGTCATGGTCCACAACGTCGAACTCCAGCCCGGCAAGGGTGGCCAGGTCGCGCGTTCGGCTGGTCTCTCGGCCCAGCTGATGGCGCGCGATGGCGACTACGCCGTGCTCGTCATGCCCTCGAGCGAGCTCCGCAAGGTGCACGTCGATTGCCGCGCCACGATCGGCGAGGTCGGCAATGCGGACTGGCAGAACATCCGCTGGGGCAAGGCCGGTCGTCGCCGCTACATGGGTTGGCGTCCGCACAACCGCGGAACCTCCCAGAACCCTGTGTCCCACCCGATGGGTGGTGGTGAGGGTCGCACCGGTGGTGGCCGTCATCCCTGCTCGCCGACCGGCAAGTTGAGCAAGGGCGGCAAGACCCGTCGCGGCAAGGCCCGCACGAATCAGTTCATCATCCGGCGCCGCAAGCCGGGCAAGCACCAGCAGTCCAGCTGAGCGAGCCCCGCGGAGTCAGCTCGAGGTAATCCCTTCGTCCGCAGCGACCGAGTGCCCGATCCCGGAGTCCCAGTTCCATGAGTCGTAGCGTCAAGAAAGGCCCGTACGTCGATCTGAAGCTGTTCGACAAGATCAGCAAGCAGAACGGCGCGGGCACGCACAACCCGGTGAAGACCTGGGCGCGCGCCTGCACGATCGTCCCCGAGTTCGTCGGCCATACGTTCCTCGTGCACAACGGCCGCATCCACACGAAGGTCTACGTGACGGAAGACATGGTGGGTCACCGTCTCGGCGAGTTCGCGCCGACCCGCACGTTCCGTGGTCACTCGAAGAAGGAGGCGTGATCCCATGGCTGCAGAGTTCCGCGCAACCCATCGCCACGCCCGCATCACGCCTCGCAAGGCGCGGCGCGTGATCGAGCTGATCCGCGGCATGTCCGCCGGTGCCGCGCTCGACGCGCTCGGCAACGACAACCACCGCGCCTCGTTCTACATCCGCAAGGTCCTGGCTTCGGCCGTCGCCAACGCGCTGCAGGACGAGAACGTGAAGGCGAATCGCCTCGTCGTGGCGAAGGCGTTCATCAATCAGGGCCCACTGCTGATGGGCCGTATGCGGTTCCGCCCGGCGTCGATGGGACGTGCCGCACCGTACAAGCGCGTCACGTGCCACATCCACGTGCACGTCGCCGACCCGGGCGCACAGAGCGGCCCGGGAGCACAGAGCGCTCGTGAGCAGGAGAGCTGAGGCATGGGTCAAAAGGTTCATCCCACCGGATTCCGCTGCGCGATCACCGAGCCCTGGCGTTCGCGCTGGTATGCCAGCAGCAAGGACTTCCCGGCCCTGCTCCTGCAGGACCAGAAGATCCGCCGCCACATCCGCGACAACTGGGCCTTCGCGGCCATTCCGAAGATCGAGATCGAGCGCGCCGGCGACGTGGTGACGGTGTTCATCCACACCGCTCGCCCCGGCGTGCTGATCGGCAAGAAGGGCGCCAAGGTCGACAAGTTCCGCGAGGAGATCGAGAAGATCACCGGCGGTCCGGTGCGCCTCAAGATCATCGAAGTGCACCGTCCCGAGCTGGAGTCGCGTCTCGTCGGCGAGTCCGTCGCCGAGATGTTGGCCAAGCGCATGAACTACCGCCGTGTCCTCAAGAAGGCGGTCGATCAGGCGATGGCGGCCGGCGCGCAGGGCGTGAAGATCGTCGTGAGCGGTCGCCTGGGTGGCGCCGAGATGGCCCGCGTCGGAAAGATCAGCAAGGGTCGCGTGCCCTGCACGACGCTCCGCGCGAAGCTCGATTACGGTTACATCGTCGCCCGCACGAAGGCGGGTGCGATCGGCGTCAAGGTCTGGATCTTCAAGGGTGAGTACGGCCCGGGCGAAGTCACGCACGGCCTGCTCCCTGTCGAGCGGACGGCTCCGGAGCGCGCGTCGGTCTGAGGTTCCACCCGGACCCGAGCGCTGCACCGCGAGTTCAGCAAGCAACGAAACAACCAAGTAGGACGAGAGGACAAGCCCGATGTTGATGCCGAAGCGAGTCAAGTGGCGCAAGCAGCACCGCGGAGTCATCCGTGGCAACGCCACTCGCGGCAATACGGTGGCGTTCGGCGAGTACGGACTGCAGTCGTTGGAGCCGGGTTGGATCCCGTCACGCACCATCGAGGCAGCCCGTGTCGCCGCCTCTCGTGCCGTCCCCGAGGGCCGGGTCTACATCCGCGTGTTCCCTCACCATTCGGTGACGGCGACCCCGGCCGAGACCCGACTGGGCACCGGCAAGGGCGACATCGAGTTCTGGACCGCCGTGGTCAAGCCCGGCACCGTGCTCTTCGAGATCGGTGGCGTGACCGAGGAGCTGGCGAAGAAGGCCTTCAACCGTGTGGCCCACAAGCTGCCGGTCAAGGTCCGCATGATCGGGCGGCAGCCGCTCTGATCGACCGCGTCCGATCGGTCCACCGCCCGGCTGTAACCGTGCGGGGCCGGACGGCGCAGAACGAAGCGACAGACCAGACAAGCGCGAAAGACGACGGAGTACGACCGTGACGATCGACGAGATTCGAGGCAAGGACTCACGCGAGTTGAAGCTCGATGTGCAGGCCCTGCGCAAGGAGCTGTTCGGGTTGCACTTCCGCGGTGCCGCGGAGGAGATCTCGCACACGTCCCGCTTCCGTGCGATCCGCCGCACGATTGCCCGGATCAACACCGTGCTCCGGCAGCGGGAGATCGCTGCGGTCCAGGGCCAGGGCTGAGCGCCCCTGCGCAACGCTGACCGGCGCGCGCCCAAAGCTCCATCGAGACTCGAACGAATCCAGCAGACGTTCAGGACACAGGCGTTCAGGACACAGGCGATCAGGACATGACCGAGACGGCCAACACCAAGGACACGGCGGAGCAGCGCAATCGGCGCATGACCCTTCAGGGGGTCGTGACCTCCGACAAGATGCTCAAGACGATCACGATCGAGATCGAGCGTCAGGTCAAGCACCCGCTCTACGAGAAGTTCATCCGTCGTCGGACGCGCGTCCACGCGCACGACGAGAACCGCGAGGCCCACGTCGGCGACCTGGTCGAGGTCATGGAGACCCGTCCCATTTCCAAGCTCAAGCGCTTCCGCCTGGTGCGCGTCATCCGTCGGGCCGAAGTCGACTGAGCTCCGACCGAGCCAAGATCGCGCTGCCCTCCAGACGGATCCGCCTCAACGACCAGTCCGATCGAACCGTCCGAACGACATACCCGCGCGTCGCGCCCGAGAGGGTCACGCCGCGCTAGGAAAGAACTGAAATGATCCAGGAACAGACGATGCTCGACGTCGCCGACAACACCGGCGCCAAGGAGGCCATGTGCATCAAGGTCCTCGGCGGCAGTGGTCGGCGCTACGCGTCGCTCGGTGACGTGGTGATCGCCGTCGTGAAGAAGGCGCTGCCGACCGGCGAGGTGAAGGCCCACCAGGTCGTGCGTGGCGTCGTGGTGCGCACCCGTCGCGAGGTCCGCCGCAACGACGGGAGCTACATCCGCTTCGATCGCAATGCCCTGGTGATCATCGACAAGGACAACAACCCGCGCGGCACGCGCATCTTCGGCGCCGTGGCGCGCGAGCTGCGCGACCGCAACTTCATGAAGATCGTGTCGCTCGCGGAGGAAGTGATCTGATGGCCGTCCGAGCTGCCTGGAAGCAGAACCTGAACGTCAACCGCAAGGTGCACGTCAAGAAGGGCGACAAGGTCGTCGTCCTCTCGGGCGCCTACGCATCCAACGAGCCCCACGAGGTCCTGCAGGTGAACCCGGATACCGGGCGCATCGTCGTGCAGGGCGTCAACCTCCGCTGGAAGCACACGAAGCGCACGCAGCAGAACCCGCAGGGGGGACGCGTGCAGCGTGAGTTCCCGATCCACGCGAGCAAGGTGCTCCTGTGGAGCGAGAAGGCGGGGAAGGGTGTTCGCACCCGCGCCCAGATCATCGATGGCAAGAAGGTGCGCGTGGGCGTGCCTTGCGGCACCCGCTTCGACTGAGCTTCGGCAGAGATCACTTCGACCCAGGAAGTCCCGGGAGCCCGCGGCCGTGCGGTCCCCGCGACAAACAGAGTAGATCCAGTTCAAGGGCCAGCCGCGCCGCGTGCGCGCGTGAGCCAGACCAGAGACTCGGAACCGTCAAGAGCTTCGGAATCGATCGATGAGCACGACCTCCCCAGAGCGCGTCATCCCGCGCATGCAGCAGCACTACCGGGAAAAGGTGGCTCCGGCGCTCCGTGAGCAGTTCAGCCTGACCAACCCGATGCAGATCCCCAAGATCACGAAGATCGTGATCAACATGGGGGTGGGGCGTGCGGTGGAGAACAAGGCCCGGATGGAGCACGCCCAGCGCGAGCTCACCGCGATCGCCGGCCAGAAACCCACGGTGCGGAATTCCCGCCTCGCCATCGCCGGCTTCAAGCTGCGCGCGGGCTATGCGGTCGGCTGTGCCGTGACCCTGCGGGGCGCGCGTATGTGGGAGTTCTTCGATCGTCTGGTGTCGGTGGCCATCCCTCGCATCCGCGACTTCCGCGGCCTGCCCAAGAAGTTCGATGGCCGGGGGAACTACACCTTCGGCCTCGCCGAACAGAGCCTCTTCCCCGAGATCAGCCTCGACAAGGTCGAGTTCGTCCAGGGGATGGACATCAGCATCGTGACCACGGCGAACAACGACGAGCTCGGCTTCGCCCTTCTCGAGAAGATGGGTTTCCCCTTCCGCCGCTGAAGTCAGGATGCCCGACGACCGGTGCGAGCGGGACGAGTCCGCTCGCGGCCAGCGCTGAACAAGAGACACGCAGAGAACCACCGCCATGATGACCGATCCGATCGCTGACCTGCTCACCCGCATCCGCAACGCGGCGCGCGTGAAGGCCGAAGCGTGCATCGCGCCGGGCAGCGCGATGAAGGTCCGTATCCTCGACGTGCTGAAGCGCGAGGGCTACATCCGCGGCTACGAGGTCTTCACCGAGGGTCACCGCTCGCACATCCGCGTCGACCTGAAGTACGGGCCGGATGGCGAGCAGATCATCTCGAGCATCGACCGGTTCAGCGCGCCTGGCTGCCGTCGCTATCGTCGCGTGAGCGAACTCCCCAAGGTTCGCGGCGGGCTCGGCATCGCGGTGGTGTCGACGAACATCGGTGTGCTCTCCGATCGCGAGTGTCGCGAGAAGCGGGTCGGCGGCGAGGTGATCTGCACGCTGGCTTGAGCCAGACGGCCTGCTGCCTAGACCATCGGAATTCAACGCGGATATCCAAGGAGCAACTCAGACATGTCGCGGATCGGAATCCAACCGGTCGAACTGCCCAAGGGCGTGACGGTGACCACCGCCTCCAGGATGGTGACCGTCAAGGGCCCGAAGGGCGAGCTGCGCTTCGAGCACCGGCCCGAGGTCGGCGTCGCCGTCCAGGGCGCAGCGGTGCAGGTGAGCAACCTGCGGCCTCCGCGCGATCGCAACGCCCGTGCCTACCATGGCCTGACGCGCGCCTTGATCCGGAACATGGTCATCGGCGTCAGCCAGGGCTACGAGCAGAAGCTCGAGATCGAGGGCGTCGGCTATCAGGTGAAGAAGGCCGGGCAGAAGCTCGTCTTCGCACTCGGCTTCGCGGACGACCGTCAGGTCGAAATCCCCAAGGGCGTCGACGTCGAAGTCCCGACTCCGACCTCGCTGATCGTCCGCGGCTGTGACAAGCAGGCGGTCGGCCAGTTGTCGGCCGCCGTCCGCAAGCTGCGCCCGCCCGAGCCCTACAAGGGCAAGGGCATTCGCTACCAAGGTGAGGTCATCCGCCGCAAGGCGGGCAAGGCCTTCGGCTCGGCCTGAGCCGCTGCGTGCCAACGACCCGAACCGATCCGCATACCTCCGGCATCGAAGCATGAGCATCCAAGCCCTGAAGAAGGTCCGGCGCCGCCGCAAGGCTCTCCGCGTCCGGAACCGCGTCCGCGTGGGCAATGTCCGACCGCGCCTCTCCGTCTTCCGGAGCCTGACCAACATCTACTGTCAGGTCATCGACGACGTCAGCGGTCGCACGCTGGCTTCGGCATCCTCCCGCGACAAGGCGCTGCGGTCCACGCTCTCGGGCGTGCGCAAGACCGACGTGGCCACGCGGATCGGCGCCGCGATCGCCGAGCGAGCCAAGGCAGCGGGTGTCACCCAGGTCGTGTTCGACCGCGGTCCCTACAAGTATCACGGCCGGGTCAAGGCCCTCGCCGAAGCGGCGCGAGCCGGTGGCCTCAGTTTCTGAGCGAGTCCCTAGTCTCTCCCTGTTCCTCCAGGGTCAACCGATCCAGGGTCACTCCAAGTTCCAAGCAGTTCAACGTCAGGACCTGCCGTCCTGAGTAGCGGAGCCGAGCACAGATGGCGAAGCCGAAGTATCCCCCGATTCCGATCGACGAGGCGCTCCAGTCCGACATGCGGGACGACGTCATCGCGATCAACCGCTCGGCGGCGGTCGTCAAGGGTGGTCGTCGATTCTCGTTCAGCGCACTGACGGTCGTTGGCAACAACGACGGGCTTGTCGGTATCGGTTACGGCAAGGGGCGTGAAGTGCCTGCCGCGGTCGAGAAGTCGGTCAAGGACGGCCGCAAGCGCTTGATGCGCGTGGTGCGCACCGGGACGAGCATTCCACACCAGGTCGAAGCGTCGTTCTGCGCATCGCGGGTCCGTCTGATCCCCGCCGCACCCGGCACGGGCGTGATCGCGGGCAAGGCGGTTCGCAAGGTCTGCGAGTTTGCCGGGATCCACGACATCCTCACCAAGGTGTACGGGTCGACGAACCCGCTGAACGTCGTCAAGGCGACCATGGCCGCGCTCGCGAAGCTGCGCGATCAGAAGGCGGTCGCCGAACTGCGGGAGGTCAACCTCGGATGAACCTGAACGAAGCCAAGGCTCTGGGTCTCAAGTACGGCGAGCGCAAGCGCGTCGGTCGCGGCATCGGTTCCGGTCTGGGCAAGACCGCCGGTCGTGGCCACAAGGGCGCTCAGGCCCGCACCGGCTGGAAGAACCGGATCGGTTGGGAAGGCGGCCAGATGCCGCTGTTCCGCCGTCTCCCCAAGCGCGGGTTCAACAACAAGAACTTCCGGCGCTTCTTCACGACGATCAACGTTCGGGACCTCGAGGGTTTCGCGGCGGGCGCCGTGATCGACCTCCAGGCGGTCCTCGCGGCGGGCATCACGTCGAAGACCAAGCACACCGAGCTCTTCAAGCTGCTCGGTGAGGGCGAGATCACCCACGCCGTGACCGTCCGCGTCGACGCGATCACCCGCTCGGCGAAGGAGAAGATCGAGGCGGCGGGTGGCACGGTGGAGATCCTGCCGCAGGTCGCTCATCGTCCGAAGTTCGTCCGCAAGGGACAGACGACGCCGTCGCCGAAGCGGCGCTGATTCCAGTCCATCGACGCATCCACCGAGCAGCCCCGGTAGCGCATGACCCTTTCGATCGGCAATCTCTTCAAGGTCAAGGAGATCAGGACCAAGATCCTCATCACCCTGGGCCTGCTGTTCTGCTATCGGATCGGTTTCCACATCCCGCTTCCGGGCGTCAACGCGCAGAAGTTCCTGGCGGACCTCTCGGGCAGCAGCTCCGGCTTCGGACGCGTGCTCGACATCATGAACATCCTGACGGGAGCTCGGCTGCAGAACGCGTCGATCTTCTCGTTGGGGGTCATGCCCTACATCTCCGCGAGCATCATCCTGTCCTTGCTCGTGAAGGTGGTGCCGTCGCTCGAGAAGATCGCGAAGGAAGGGCAGTCCGGTCAGCGGAAGATCAACCGCTACACGCGCTACCTGACGATCCCGATCTGCATCATGCAGTCGTTCTTCGTCATCTTCGGATCGCTCTCCAGCCCGACGGCGAGCCTCCTGCACGAGAGCGTGCGCGAGTGGTGGCTGCTCTACTGCATCGTCGTGATCGTGTGTCTCACCGCCGGGACGCTCTTCGTGATGTGGCTCGGTGAGCAGATCACCGAACACGGCGCCGGCAACGGCATCTCGCTGATCATCATGGCGGGGATCGTGTCCTCGCTGCCTGGGTCCTTCACCTCGTACTTCCGCGCGGACGGGGAGATGTCGACCAGCGGTTTCCAGACGCTGATGCTCTTCCTGGGCGCCTGGGCTGCCGCAGTGGTGGCGGTCGTCTACATCACGAAGGCCCACCGTCGCATCCCGATCCAGCAGGCGAAGCAGACGCGCGGCCGCCGGGTCTACGGCGGACAGCGGCACTATCTGCCGCTCAAGGTCAATCACGCCGGCGTCATGCCGATCATCTTCGCGTCGGCGATGCTGGTCGTGCCGCCGATCCTCGGCAGCACGCTCGGGATCCGCTTCCTGGAGTCCTTCTCCCAGGGAACCGGCTTCTGGTACATCCTGACCTATTCGGCCCTGATCTTCTTCTTCGCGTTCTTCTGGACCTCGATGATGTTCCAGCCGAACGAGATGGCCGACAACCTGAAGGAGCACGGCGCCTTCATCCCGGGGATCCGTCCGGGCAAGACGACGGCTGAATTCCTCGAGCAGACGATGGTCCGCATCACCCTCGCGGGTGCGACCTTCCTCACCGTCCTGGCGGTGTTCCCCTCCTTGGTCGGCGGTAGCTTCGCGGGACTCGACACGCAGCTCGTCTACTTCATGAGCGGCACCTCGATCCTCATCGTCGTCGGCGTCGCGCTCGACCTGGTCGACAAGCTCAACGCGATGTTGATCATGCGGAACTACGAGGGCTTCATGAAGGACGCGGCCGGAACCGGCCGTGGTTGGGGGCGCAGTCAGTGAGCCGCTCGGCCGCATTTCGCGCCGTCTTCCTCGGGCCTCCCGGGGCGGGCAAGGGCACGCAGGCGCTCGAGTTGGCGAAGTCGCTCGGCGTCGGCCACCTGTCGACCGGTGACATGCTGCGCGCCCACGTCGCGCGCGGCACCCCGCTCGGCCTTCGGGCGAAGGGCTTCATGGACGCCGGCAAGCTCGTCAGCGACGAGCTCATCATCGCGATGGTCGAGGAGCGGCTGAGCGGCGACCTGCAGAGCTCGGGCTGGATCCTGGACGGCTTCCCGCGTACCGTTCCCCAAGCTCAAGCGCTCGACAAGAGCCTCGGGTCCTCCGGACGCCCGCTGACCCACGTCTTCTACTTTGCCGTTCCGCGGAGCGAGCTGATGTCCCGGCTGACCGGCCGGCGCACCTGTTCGAGCTGCGGCGCGATCTGGAACGTGACGTCGAAGCCGACCAAGCTGGCTGGCATCTGCGACGCCTGTGGCGGAGCGCTGACCCATCGTTCCGACGATCGCCCCGAGGCGGTCGGCCGGCGCCTGGAAGAGTACGACAAGTCCACGCAGCCGCTGCTCGCTCACTACCGGGCGGCGGGTTGCCTCATCGAGATCGACGCCGGTCGATCGCCAGCCCAAGTCAACGATCAGATCATCGCTGTCGTGAAGGCGCGCGCCGTATGAGCGCCTTGACCGCGTCCGTTCCGATCCCGTCCATCCCATCCGAATCGCTCTCCGGAGTCGTCCGCATCGAACCGTCCCCCTCCCTCCGAACCTCTGCCGCGCGCGAACTGCGCGGCGAGCCCGCCGTCGTGGTCGAGTGCCTGCCGAATCGCATGCTCTCGGTCGAGACGCGCGACGGTCAGCGTCTTGCCGTCCACGCGAGTGGGGCGATGCGCGTTGCCGTCGTCCGACTGGTGGTGGGTGACGCCGTCCGGATCGAGCGCAGTCCCTTCGATGGGGGCAAGGGGCGGATCGTGGGGATCGATCGAGGGTATCCCGCCCGCGTGCGCACGGCCCCGAACGAGCACCGCCAACCTCAAATCGATCGAGTGGAGATCCAACCGTGAAGGTCCGAGCCAGCATCCGACGGATGTGTGAGTCCTGCCGCGTCATCCGACGCCGCGGCATCGTGCGTGTCGTGTGCAAGGCCGACCCGCGTCACAAGCAACGGCAGCGTTCCCGTCCGGCACGCTGAGTTCCGTCGCCCCGATCGAATCCGATTCACCCTCAGCTCACTTCGAAACATGCCACGCATCCTGGGCGTCGACATTCCGAACGACAAGCGGATCGAGGTCGCGCTCACCTACATCTACGGCGTCGGTCGCACGACGTCGCGCAAGGTGATCGCCGACCTCTCACTCAACGCCGACACGCGCGCGAAGGACCTCACCGACGAGGAAGTCGCCCGTCTCGCGACCCACCTCGAGGAGGTCTACGTGGTGGAGGGTGCGCTGCGCCGGCAGACCATGGCGAACATCAACCGTCTCAAGGAGATCGGTTGCTATCGCGGTCTTCGGCATCGTCGCGGTCTGCCCGTGCGCGGTCAGCGGACCCGTTCCAACGCGCGCTCCCGCAAGGGCCCGCGCAAGACCGTCGCGAACAAGAAGATCCTCAAGAAGTGATGCCGGAGCGCTGAGTCCCGGGCGCCCTCGAGTGCCCCCTCGGACCCACGCCTCCAACTGCAGACGAGCTCCCCATGGCTGAAGCGAAGAAGAAGACCCGCAAGAACATCGGTCGAGCGATTGCCCACATCAAGGCGTCGTTCAACAACACGATCATCACGATCACCGACGCCGCCGGGCAGGTGATCGCGTGGGACTCGGCCGGCACCATCGGTTACAAGGGCAGCCGCAAGAGCACGCCCTTCGCGGCGCAGCGCGCCGCCCAGAAGGTGTCGGACAAGATCCGCAAGATGGGGGTGTCGGAGCTCGAGGTCCTCGTGAAGGGGCCTGGCTCCGGTCGCGAGTCCGCGATCCGTGCCCTCGGCAACAGCGGAATCGAGATCAAGAGCATCGAGGACCAGACCCCGCTCCCGCACAACGGCTGCCGCCCGCGGAAGCGTCGCCGCGTGTGAGCGTCGCGAACTCCTCAGTCAGTCAGCCAGTGGGCAGTCAGTCGTAGTGCAGTCGATCTCGACGGACGACGGTATTCAGTAGTCAAGGAATCGAGCCGGATCAGATGGCCAGGATCAGCGGAAAGGTTTGCAAGCTGTGCCGCCGAGAGGGCATGAAGCTGTTCCTCAAGGGACAGCGTTGCTTCTCGGAGAAGTGCGCGGTCAATCGTCGCGACTACCCGCCGGGTGTTCACACCCGGCCGCGGAAGACCACGGACTACTACACGCAGCTGCGTGAGAAGCAGAAGGCGAAGCGCATCTATGGCGTTCTCGAGCGCCAGTTCCAGCGCTACTTCTCGATCGCATCCCGGCAGAAGGGCAACACGGGCGAGAACCTCCTCGTGCTGCTCGAGCGCCGACTGGACAACGTCGTCCTCAGCCTCGGGCTCGCGGCCTCGCGTTTCGATGCGCGGCAGATGGTGTCGCACGGCCACGTCCGCGTGAACGGCCGGCGCGTCAGCATCCCCAGCTACCTCGTGCGGGCCGGAGACGAGATCGAGATGTCGTCGCGCGACCGCATCAAGAAGAAGGCTTCCGAAGCGGTCGACGTGAACAAGGGTCAGTCGGTGCCCGCCTGGCTCGAGGCGTATCCGGCGGATCTCCGGGGCAAGGTCGTTGCGCTGCCGAAGCGCGCCGACGTCCCGCATCCGATCAACGAGCAGCTCATCATCGAGCTCTGCTCGCGCTGAGATCACCTCGCGCCGTCGGGTCGATCGACCCGCGGCGCGCGCGCACTGCGCCCTCCACGGGGGGGCGCGGCGCCGTTTACAGCCGTCGTTTCACAGTCCAAAGCTCATGCGAGCGGCCGTCGACCGTCCGCCCCGCTGGCGACTGATCCACCGAGGCTGCTGGCCGATGGCCAGCGCCGCCCCAGTTCAAGAGCACACCGATGCGTATCCGTTGGCGTAACTTCGAGCTTCCGTCCCAGGTTCGCCTGGAGCCGGAGACCGCGACCGGCACGTACGGAAAATTCATCGTCGAGCCCTTCGAGCGTGGCTTCGGTGCCACGATCGGCAACGGGCTGCGCCGGGTCCTGCTCTCGTCGATCGAGGGCACGGCCGTGACCGCCGTGAAGATCGACGGCGTCGTGCACGAGTACTCGACGATCCCCGGCGTCCTCGAGGACGTCACCCACATCGTCCTCGCGCTCAAGAAGCTGCGTGTGCGGATGCACACGGACGCGCCCTCCACGCTCCGCCTCGAGTCGAACAAGCGCGGCGAGTTGCTCGCTGGCGCGATCGAGACCGACCAGAACGTGGAGATCGTCAATCCGGACCTGAAGATCTGCACGCTGACGGACGACGTCCGCTTCTACGCCGAGATCCAGGTGCGTCGCGGTCGCGGCTACGTGACCGCGGAGGACAACGTGGGCGATGAGCAGGAGGTCGGGACGATCCCGATCGACTCGATCTTCAGCCCCGTCTATCGGGTGAAGTACACGATCGAGAACACGCGCGTCGGCAAGTTCACGAACTACGACAAGCTCGTCCTCGAGATCTGGACGGACGGCACCGTCGGTCCGGAGATGGCGCTCGTCGAGGCGAGCAAGATCTACCGGAAGCACCTCAATCCGTTCGTCCAGTACTTCGAGATGAAGGACGACATCGCGATCGAGGGTGGCGGGCTGGCGCCCGAGGGCGACGAGGCCGCGAAGCGTCGCGAGCTCGATGACCTGCTCTCGAAGTCGGTGGACATCCTCGACCTCTCGAACCGCTCGAAGAACTGCCTCGAGGCCGAGAACATCCAGACGCTGCGTGAGCTCCTCTCGATGGCCGAGTCCGAACTGCTCAAGGTTCGCAACTTCGGCAAGACCTCGCTGAAGGAGGTCAAGAGCAAGCTCGCCGCGCTCGGCCTGTCCCTCGGCATGGCCGCGGGCGAAACGCACGCAGGGTGATACGGCGCGGGCCGCGAGGCCCCGAAGACCAGAGCCAGGCAATCCCAGAACATCGACCATCGGCCCCGACCCGAGCCGGCAACCATCATGGTTGCGGCCTCACCGTGCGGCGCCGTCCCGGTCTGTGACGACACCAAGCAAGCATCGGCGCTCGAAACATGAGACACCGCCTCCTGAAGAAGAAGCTCGGCCGGACGACGACCCATCGCCTGTCCATGGAGCGCAACATGATCTGCTCGATCATCAAGCACGAGCGGATCGTCACCACCCTGGCGAAGGCCAAGGCGATCCGCCGCAACCTGGACAAGATGATCACGCTCGGCAAGCGGAAGGACTTGACCCGCTATCGCCGAGCGATCGCTTATCTCCGCGATCACGACGCGGCGCAGAAGCTCTTCGACACGCTTGGCCCGCGGTATGCCACTCGTCCGGGTGGCTATTGCCGGGTCGTTCGTCTGAGCTCGTATCGCATCGGTGACGGCACCCAGAAGGCGATCGTCGAGCTCGTCGACAACGACGTGCTCGCGCGCGCGCTCGCCGGTCAGGCCGAGAGCGAGACCAGCGAGAGCTGAGCGGGCCCCCGCCCCATGCGGGGCGTCGCGCGTTCCGACCGCGGATCCTTCCGACCGTGGTGCCAGCGGTGCCGAGCGAGCGCGGGTTCGACGAGGACCTGCGCTCGAGTTCTGTACCGATCGGTGCCTCGGAGCTCTGCGATGGCCGCCCGTCAACGCCGCCGGAAGGAGAGGTTCTCGGGCCCCACGATCAGCGCGAGATCGTCGATCAGGTTGTCGTCGATCCGCACCGAATAACGTTGGTCGGCCCGCACGACATGGGTCGCGCCGTTCTCCTCGACCTCGAGCAGCAGGCGGTGTGAACCCCGCGAGCGTGTGACGGCATCGGCCAGGCTGTCGAGGACGCGGTCGGAGGGCAGACTGGCAGGCAGGCGCACGATGAGGCTCTGGACCTCGCGTGAAGCGATGTCGTCCGCCTGCTCGAGGTTGTCGCACAGGAGTCCGACCTCTTCGGCGTTCTTCTCCACCCGGCCACTGACGAAGAGGATGGCGTCGTCGGCGAGCTTCTCCCGCACGCGCTCGTACACGCGGGCGAAGACGACGACCGATACCGCGCCATCGAGGTCCTCGAGTCGGAAGCGGGCCATCTTCTGGCCGGCGCTGCGTCCGGTCTTCACGACGAGGACGCGCAGTCCGCTCACCATGCCGGCGATCCGGACCTCGGTGCCGGACTCGAGGGTCGCGAGGTCGGCCGTGCTCCGTCCGGCGATGCGGGCGAAGAAGCGACCGCGCTTCTCGAAGGGATGCCCCGAGAGATAGAAGCCGAGCGCCTCCTTCTCGTTGGCGAGGCGTTCCATCTCGGTCCACTCCGCGGCGCGGAGTTCCCGTCGATCGGTCGGGGCTGGCGGTGCTTCACCCAGGTCGAAGAGGCTGCGTTGGCCGGCGGCCTTGTCCCGACGAACCTGCGCCGCGCCGCGCACGGCCGCCTCGAGACCCTCGATCGCGCTCTTGCGCGTGGCCTCGATCGAATCGAAGGCTCCGGCCTTCACCAACGCCTCCAGCGCGCCCTTGTTCACGAGCTGCGTGTCCTGACGCTCGCAGAGGTTCTCGATCGAGGCGTAGGGACCCTTGCGCTTGCGCTCGAGCTCCACCGACTCCGCGAAGCGGGTGCCCACGCCCTTGATGGCGCCGAGACCGAACCGGATCGATCCCGCCTCGACGCCGAACCGCAGACCACTGGCATTGACGTCCGGCGAGCGCACGGGGAAGCCGATGCGCCGCGCCTCGTCGACGAACTCCTTCAGCTTGTCGGAGTTCGAACTCTCCACCGTCATGTTCGCGGCATAGAACTCCACCGGGAAGTGGGCCTTGAGCCAGGCGGTCTGGTAGGTGACGAGCGCGTAGGCGGCGGAGTGCGACTTGTTGAAGCCGTAGCCCGCGAAGTACTCCATCGTCTCGAAAAGCTCACGTGCCCAGGTCGCAGCGTGGCCCTTGGCCGTCGCGCCGGTGACGAACTTCTCCTTGAACTTCGCCATCTCCTCGGGCTTCTTCTTGCCCATCGCCTTGCGCAGCGAGTCGGCCTCGTTCATCGAGAACCCGCCGACGAGGTTGGAGATGCGCATGACCTGCTCCTGATAGACGATGACTCCGTACGTCTCCTGGAGGACCTCGCGCGTGTCTTCGTGCGGGTAGGCGACGGGTTCCTCGCCGTGTTTCCGCCGCACGAACATGTCGACCATTCCGGAGCTGAGCGGGCCCGGGCGATACAGCGCCAGCACGGCGATGACGTCCTCGAAGGTGTCGGGCGCCAGGCGGGCGAGCAGGTCCCGCATTCCCGACGATTCGAGCTGGAACACGCCGAGTGTGTCGCCGCGCGTCATGAGCGCGTAGGTCGGCTGGTCGTCGAGCGCGAGCGTGTCGAGGTCGAGTTCGCGTCCGTGGTTCTCGCGCACGAGGCGCTTGCACTCCTCGAGGATCGTCAGCGTCTTGAGCCCGAGGAAGTCGACCTTGAGCAGGCCGACGGTCTCGAGTTCCGTCATCTGCCACTGCGTCGTGATCTCCTCGCCGCTGCGGCAGAGCGGGACGTAGTCGCGCAGCGGGCGGTCGGCGACGACGACCCCGGCGGCGTGCACCGAAGAGTGGCGCGCGAGGCCTTCGAGCTTCAGTCCGAGGTCGAAGAGGCGCGAGATGGACTCGCTCGAGCCCTTGATCTGGACCAGCTCGGGATCGCTCTCGAGAGCCTTCGCGAGCGATGCCCCGGGACCCTGGGGGACCTTCTTCGCGATCTTGTCGATCTCGCCGAGATCGACCTCGAGGACCCGGCCCACGTCGCGGAGCACCCCGCGGCTCGCCATCGTGCCGAAGGTCACGATCTGCGAGACGCAGTCCTCGCCGTACTTGTCCCTCACGTACCGGATGACCTCATCCCGACGCTCGCCGCAGAAGTCCACGTCGATGTCGGGCATGCTGACGCGCGACGCGTTCAGGAACCGCTCGAAGAGCAGGTTGTAGCGCAGCGGATCGAGGTTCGTGATCCCGAGGGCGAACGCGACCATCGAGCCCGCGGCGGAACCGCGACCGGGCCCTACGGGGATGTTCGAGGCGCGTGCATGCGCGATGAAGTCCGCGGTGATGAGGAAGTAGCTCGCGAAGCCGAGCTTGCGGATGACGTCGATCTCGTACGTGAGCCGCGTGCGGATCGCGTCGCTGATCTCGCCGTACCGACGCACCGCGCCCTCGTAGCACAGGCGTTCGAAGAGCTGATCGGGGCTCTCGGACGAACCCGTCCCGAAGGTCGGCAGGTGATAGACGTTGAACGGGATGTCGACCTTGCAGTGCTGCGCGATCTCGACCGTGGACGCGAGCGCCTCGGGCAGTTCGCGAAACGCCTGCGCCATCGCGGCGCGGCTCTTGAACCACAGTTCGCGCGACGGCATCCGGAACCGTTCCGGGTCGTTGAGCGACTTGCCGTTGCGGATGCAGGTCATGATGTCCTGCGCGACCCAGTCATCCGGCTGCACGTAGTGCACGTCGTTGGTGGCGCAGATCGGAGTGCCGAGGCGGCGGTGGATCGCGACGAGCCCCTGGTTCACGCGGCTCTGTGCCTCGACGCCGATCTCCATGAGCTCGAGGAACACGTTGCCCTTCCCGAGCAGATCCTCGAGCTCCGCGAGCGCGCGGCAGGCCGTGGGCAGATCGTCCTGCTGCACGAGCCGCGGCACCTCTCCGGAGAGATCGCCGGTCAGGGCGATCAGCCCGCCCGCGTGGGCGGCGAGGGCCTCGCGATCGATGCGCGGTCGGTAGTAGAAGCCTTCGAGGAACCCGATCGTCGAGAGCTTCTTGAGGTTGTCCCAGCCGGTGTCGTTCGTCGCGAGCAGCGTGAGCTGGTAGTTCGGGTTCGAGGTCGAGGTCGGTTCCCTGCGCGACTTGCCGGCGAGGAAGGCGACCATCCCGAGGATCGGCTTGATCTCCGCGCCCTTGCACGCCTTGTAGAACTCGATGGCGCCGTAGAGGTTGCCGTTGTCGGTGAGCGCGAGGGCTCGCTGACCGTCGGCCGCCGCCGCCTTCACGAGGTCCTTCACGCGCGCCGGCGCGGTGAGAAGGCTGTAGTGACTGTGGGTGCGTAGGTGGACGAAGTCTGGGACCGTCATGGGCGGACGGAGCCCCGGCGCATCACGGTGGCGGCGCGGGCTCGCGGCCGATTATGCCGCGCGTTCACGCGTCGTTGGCGGCGGAGCGCGGCGTCGCGGCGCGGCCCGGCAGCAGGCCCATGCGACGACCTGCGTGCTCGAAGATCTCGAGGACGCGATCGCACTGCGCGCGGGAGTGCGCCGCCATGTAGGACGTGCGCACGAGGTCCATGCCGACCGGGACCGCCGGCGAGGTGACCGGGTTCGTGAAGACCCCGGTCTCGAAGAGCACCTTCCAGAACGCGAAGAGACGGTCCTGGTCCCCGACGATGACGGGGACGATCGGCGTCTCCGTGCGACCGACGCGGAAGCCCCGCTCGGCGAGGCCATCGCGGACCTGGGTCGCGCGTTCCATCAGGGTCGTGCGCAGCTCGGGGCACTCCTCGATGACGTCGAGCGCGGCGAGCGCGGCGGCGGCGGCGCTCGGCGGGATCGACGCCGAGAAGATCAGCGAGCGGGCGTGGTGCTTGATGTAGTGGATGACCGGCTCCGGGCCGGCGACGAAGCCGCCGAGGCTCGCGAAGCTCTTGCTGAAGGTGCCGAGCACGAGGTCGACGTCCTTCTCGACGCCGCAGTGCTCGACGGCGCCACGACCGTGCGCGCCCAGGACACCCGCCGAGTGCGCCTCGTCGACCAGGACCCGCGCGCCGTACTCCCGGGCGAGTTCGCAGATGCGCCCCAGGTTGGCGATCTCGCCCATCATCGAGAACACGCCGTCGACGATGATCAGCTTGCCGCGGACCTCGGGGCGGGAAGCGGCCTGGAGCTGTCGCTCGAGGTCCTCCATGTCCTCGTGCCGGTACTTCTTCAGCTCGGCGAAGCTCAGACGGCAGCCGTCGAAGATCGAGGCGTGGTTCTCGCGGTCGCAGAGGATGACGTCATCCTTGCCGCAGAGCGCCGAGATCACGCCGAGGTTCGTCTGGAACCCCGTCGAGAAGCAGAGGGCGGCCTCCCGATCGAGGAAGCGGGCGAGCCGGCGCTCGAGTTCTTCGTGCAGCTCGAGGGTGCCGTTGAGGAAGCGGGAGCCGGTGCACGAGCTGCCGAACTGTTCCAGCGCCTCCCTCGCCGCCTCGATCACCCGCGGGTGGTGGGTCAGCCCGAGGTAGTTGTTGCTGCCGGCCATGATCAGCCGCCGGCCGTGGATCTCGACCTCCGTGCCTTCGCTCTGGGAGATCGGGATGAAGTACGGGTACATCCCCAGCGCCTGCACTTGCCGCGCGCGGGTGAAGCCGTAACACTTCTGGAAGAGGTCCAACGGTCGTCGATCGAGGAGCAAGCCGGCCCGGTCGCCCTCGGCGAGCGACTCTGCCCGAGGGCCTTACGTTAGACGTGGCCGCTGCCCCGGACAATTCTTTCGCCGCGCCCGTCTCCCCTGGAGCGCGTCCGCCCGCCGGACCGGTCCTCGTCACCGGCGCAACCGGCTTCATCGGCCGAGCCTTCGCGGCGAGCTTGCGGCGCGAGGGCATCGCCCTTCGTTGCCTCGTCCGCGACCCGCGCCGGGCGCTCGCCGTCGGACTGCCTGCGTCCGAGCTGGTGCACGGCAGCCTCGACCAACCGGAGTCCCTCGGACCTGCCGTGGAAGGCGCCAGCGCCATCGTCCACCTCGCGGGTGCGACGCGCGCCCTCGACGCGGCCGGGTTCCGACGCGCGAACGCCGAGGGGACGGCTGCCCTCGCGGCGGCGGCGGCGGGCCGCTCGCCCGGGCTGCGCTTCGTCCAGGTCTCTTCGCTCGCCGCGGCGGGTCCGAGCCCCGACGGGCGCGGGACCGGCGCGGCGCCTTCGGACTGCCGGCCTTGTTCTCGGTACGGCCAGAGCAAGCTCGACGGCGAACGCGAAGTCCTCGCCCGCGCGGATCGCCTCGACTGGTGCGTGATCCGACCGCCGATCGTCTACGGTCCCGGCGACGACGGCACCCGACTCCTCGTGAAACAGGCGCTCGGCTGGGTATCGCCGGTCCCGAGCGTCCGGCGGCCGCTCTCCCTGGTACACGTCGACGACCTCGTCGCGGCCCTGCGGCTGGCGCTCGCGTCGACCGGCGTCCACGGCTTCTTCCCGATCGATGGCCCCGAGCGCTCCGACACGAGCTCGCTCGTCGCCGCGATCGCCGCGGCTGCGGGTCGGCGCGCCCGCTGCCTGCCGATCCCGATGTTCCTCGCGCGCGGCGCGGGACACCTCGCCGACCTCGTGCACCGCATCCGCGGCGTGCCCGGGTTCTTCTGCGCCGACAAGCTGCGCGAGGCGAGCGCCGTCGGGTGGGTCGCGGATCCGGTCCCGGCCCGTGAGCGGCTCGGCTTCACCGCGCGGATCGCGATCGCCGCCGGCTTCGCGGCGACCTTCGCGGCGGAGCCGGAGCTGCTCGGCTCGGCGCGGATCAACCCAGCAGGTGGGTGAGCAGCGCCTTCTGCGCGTGGATGCGGTTCTCCGCCTGGTCGTAGATCACCGAGCGGGGGCCGTCGAGCACGCCGTCGCTCGCGCCGACGCCGCGCCGGACCGGCAGCGGGTGCATGAAGAGCGCGTTCCTCGTCTTGGCCATCGCGGACTCGTCGACGATCCAGGACTGCAGCGATCGCTTCACGATGCTCTCGCGCTCGGCGTCTTCCCAGTACTTGGGAGAGCCCCACGAGCGCGCGTAGACGACCTCCGCGTCGCGGACGCCGTCGTCGAGCGAATTCACGATCCGCAGGCTCCCGCCGTTCGCCTGGGCATCACGGGTCGCTGCGGTGACCACATCCTGGGCGGGCTCGAAGCCGAGGGGATGGCAGAGCGTGATCGACATGCCGAGCATGCCGGCGACGCGCAGCAGCGAGTGGCAGGGCCCGATGTTCTTCGGCTCGGGGTTGTTGGTCCACACGACGGAGAGTCGTCGACCCGGCAGGCGCGTGAGGTGGGCCTGCATCGTCATCGCATCCGCGATCGCCTGGCAGGGATGCTCGACGGAAGACTCCAGGTTCACGACGGGGACCGTCGCGTACCGGGCGTAGCTCCGGAGCAGGAGTTCCTGCCGGTCCTTCTCCCACGAACCGGTGCGGCTGAGCTGGCGGATCCCCAGGGCATCGCAGTAGCGCGAGAGCGTGCGCGCCGCGTCCTTGACGTGCTCCTCGGCGCGGCCGTCCATCACGGTCTGCTCCTCGGGCTCGAGGTCGTACATCTCGCGGTCGGCGAAGATGTTGATGACGTGGCCACCGAGCTGGACGGCGGCGACCTCGAAGCTGACGCGGGTGCGCAGGCTGCGGTCGAAGAAGATCAGGCCGAGCGTCTTGCCGGCGAGGACCTGCGACGTGCGCTTGCCCCGCGAACGCTGCGCGAGTTCGAGGAGGTTCTCGAGCTCGTCACGTCCGAGGTCGCCGGCGGAAAGGAAGTCGCGCTTCGTCAAGGGTGCCGTCCTGGATCTCGTGGGTGCGAACGCCTCGCCTCAGCCCCCGATCGGCTTCTCCCGATCGGTCTCGGCTGCGGCGTGGAGACTGCGTCGCCCGGCGTCGTCCGCGTGGGGCGCCGCATGATAGAACCGGCTTCGTGAGCGGCACAAGCGCGCAAGACGAAGCCATCGCGGACCACTCCCACATGCTGCGCTGCCTGGCGCTCGCGGAGGCGGCTGCGGTGCGCGGCGAGGTCCCCGTCGGTGCCCTGGTCGTCCGCGATGGAGTCGTGCTCGGCGAGGGCAGCAATCGCTGCGAAGAACTCATCGACGCCACGGCGCATGCCGAACTCGAGGCCTTGCGCAGGGCCTTCGCGGCGGCGCGCGAAGGCAGGTTGGTCGGGGCGACGCTCTACTGCACGCTCGAGCCCTGCTTCATGTGCGCAGGCGCCGCGCTTCACGCGCGGGTCGCGCGCATCGTGTTCGCGGCACGCGATCCGAAGTTCGGCGCATGCCGCTCGCTCGCCAGCCTCGCCGAGGATCCGCGCCTGAACCACCGCTGCCGGGTCCACGAGGGGCTGCTCGCCGACGCCAGCGCCGGCCTCCTGCGCGCGTTCTTCCGCGAGCGCCGTTGAGCCGGGAGCGGCGCTGGGTGCGCGGTTGAAAAGCCCCGCGGGGACGGCATGATCCGCGGCCCCCGATCGTCGAGCGACGATCCCTCTGCGGAGAGGTGCCGGAGCGGCTGATCGGGACGGTCTCGAAAACCGTTGTGCTCGAAAGAGTACCGGGGGTTCGAATCCCCCCCTCTCCGTCGATGACCGCCGCGCGGTGACGAGTGCACCGCGCGGCGGCTTCGTTTCCCGCGTGTCGTGGAGACTCCGCCGGGAGCCATCGCGAGTGTCGCACGAGTCGCTGCGCGCGCTTGCACGCGATCGGAAGCTCGGTTACGAAGCGCCGACCCTTCGCCGACCTTCGGGTCGGCCGGCCGTCCGCCGCGCTGCGCGTCCCTCCGCATGGAGAGGTGCCCGAGCGGCTTAAGGAGCTCGCTTGGAAAGCGAGTGTGGGTCAAAAGCCCACCGCGGGTTCGAATCCCGCCCTCTCCGCCAAACTCCTCCCTCGGGCGGAGCGGAGTCGCGTCGCGAGGACGGACGGCCGTGGGTGCGCCTCTCGCAGGTGGGAACCGTCGGGTTCCGGGCGAGTGAGCGGTGTGAACCTGGTCAGGCCGGGAACGGAGCAGCCATAAGCATGCGGCGCGCTGTGTCCGGGGTGCCTGACGGTTCCCACCTCCGAGAGGTGCGTCATGCGAGCGCGGGGACGGCGCCCCGCGGCGCGGTATCTTCCGCCGGATGGCAGCGGTTCGTCACGAGGGCGACACGGACTCCAAGGCGGGCGACGGCGGACGCGGGGCTGGAGCGCAGGGCCCGTACCAGGTGGTCGCACGGCGCTTTCGCCCGAAGCGCTTCGAGGAACTCGTCGGCCAGGAGGCGGTCGTCCGCTCGCTCGGGGGCGCGCTGCAGTCGGGGCGCGTGCCGCATGCGTTCCTCTTCGCGGGGAGTCGCGGTGTGGGCAAGACGACCTCCGCGCGCATCCTCGCCCGTGCGCTGAACTGCGAGCGAGGGGTCGGCACGCAGCCCTGCGGCGTCTGCGCGACCTGCCTGAGCATCCTCGCGGGGACCAACCCCGACGTCGTCGAGATCGACGCCGCCTCGCACAACCTCGTCGACGACGTGCGCGAGCTCTGCGATCGCGTGGGCGTGGCGTCGATGGGTTCGCGCTACAAGGTCTACATCCTCGACGAGGTGCACATGCTGACCCGGAACGCCTTCAACGCGTTCCTGAAGACGCTCGAGGAACCGCCGCGCAACGTCGTGTTCGTCCTCGCGACGACGGAGCTGCACAAGGTCCCCGAGACCGTGCGCTCGCGCTGTCAGGTCGTCCTGTTCCGGCGCATCGACGAGCACGACGTCGTCGCGCGTCTGCGCGAACTCTGCGGCAAGGAAGGCGTCGAGGTGGCCGATGCGGTGCTCGAGGAGATCGCGCTCGCCTGTCGGGGCGGCATGCGCGACGCCGAGAGCGCGCTCGAACGGCTCCTGCCGCTCGCCCGCGCGAGCACCGGCCCCTTCGACGTCGCGCAGTGGCGTTCGCTCACCCAGCGCGTCGGCCTCGATCGTGCGGTTGACGTCGTGGAGGCGCTGGTCGCCGGCAACGCGGCCGCCGCGCTCCGCTTCGCCGACGAGGCCGTCGGCAGCGGGGTCGACGAGCGCGAGGCGCTCGGCGAGCTGCTCGACGTGTTGCGTGCCGCCCTGCTGACGCGCATCGACGGCGCGGAGACGACCCTGGTCGCGATGAGCGGCGCCCTGCGCGAACGCGTGGTCGCGCTCGCCGCGAAGCTCGAGCCCTCGCGGCTCGACGCGATGCTGCAGGCCGGCCTGCTCGGCCGCGAGCGCATCCGCCGCACCGACGATCGACGGCTCGTCCTCGAGCTCGCCCTCGTGCGCATGGCCGAGGCCGGTCGCCTCGCCACGCTGGGAGAACTCGTCGTGGCCCTCGAGAGCGGTGTGGCATTGCCGACCGTGTCGCCTGCGGGCGCGGCGGCCGCAGCTCCGCAGCGCTCCGCCGTGCCGACCGCCGCGCCGACGGGTGCGGTCGCCGTTCCCGGTCTCGCCCACGCGGCGCCGACGACCGCATCGTTGCACGCGCGTTTCGTCGCCAAGGTGCGCACCGAGAAGCCGATGATCGCGTCGACCGCCCAGGAGTGCGATCTCGATGGACCCGACGAGCGCGGGTGCGTCCGCATCGCCTTGCGCAGCGACCGTCGCCTGCACGTCGATCGCCTCGCCTCACCGGAGGTGATCGCGTTGTTCCGCACGGTGCTCGCGCAGCTCACGGGCCGCGAGATCGTCGTCGAGGTCGTGCCCGGCGCGGGTGGGGGGGCGAACCAGGACGGCCCCGCCGCCCAGATGCCGCCGGCGACGGCCGCGACCCCACCCGGGGAGCGCGTGACCCGCGTGCGCGAGCGCTTCGATGGCGTGATCGAACCGCCCGCCGGCTCATGACGATCCGCGTGCTCCGTCCGCCGTTAGACTGCCGCCGCCCTCCGCGCGTCCCATCCCGTCCCTCGAAGCGAACGAAGGTCCCATGTCCCATGAGATGAACCTCCTGAAGCAGGCCCAGGAGATGAACCGCCTGCTGCGCGAGGTGCACCGCGAACTCGGCGAGCGGGTCGTCGAAGGCAGCGCCGCCAACGGTGCCGTACGTTGTTCGATCACGGGCCAGCTCGAGGTCCGCAGCGTGCGGATCGACCCGAAGGTGGTCGATCCCGAAGAGGTCGCGCTGCTCGAGGACCTCGTCACCGCGGCCGTGCGGAGCGCCGTCCACGCGGCCGTGGAGCTGAAGAAATCGAAGATCGACGAGGTGACGGGCGGCATCCTGCCCGACCTCGGCCTCTGACCCGCGGACCCTCGAACGTGACGCACGCCGCGAGCCGACCGCGCGCTGTCGAACGGCTGATCCAGGCCCTGGCGACCCTGCCGGGCATCGGGCCGAAGACCTCGGAGCGCCTCGCCTACCACGTCCTGCGCGAGGCCCCGGCCGTCGCGCGCGAGCGCGCCGAGGCGATCCTCGCCGCGCGGGCGGCCGCGAAGGTCTGCTCGCGTTGCTTCAACCTCGACGAGGTCGAGCCGTGTCGCATCTGCAGCGATGCGGCGCGGGATCGCGCGCGCGTGCTCGTGGTCGAGGACCCGCGCGACGTCGCCGCCTTCGAGGGGGCCGGGTACCGCGGGCTGTATCACGTCCTCCAGGGTCGCATCTCCGCACTCGAGGGCATCCGACCCGAGGACCTCACGGTGGTCGCGCTCCTCGATCGTCTGCGGGAGGGTGGCGTCGCCGAGGTCTGCCTCGCGACGAACCCCGATCTCGAGGGCGAAGGCACGGCCGAGAGCATCGCCCCGCGCCTGCGTGGGCTCGGCGTGCGCGTCACGCGCATCGCGCGCGGGATCCCGGCGGGTTCGACGATCCAGCACGTCTCGAGCGCGATCCTCGCCGATGCGATCGATGGCCGACGCGAGCTCGGCTGATCTCGCGAGGGCTGCTGCGAATCCCGGGATCGCCGCGGTCCGCCCGCCGCGAAGCCCGGTGTGAGTTCAGGCGCTGCAGTCCTACTCTGCGCGGCTTCGCCGCTCCCCGATGCTGCAGCCCCTGCCGATCGACGCCGTGCTCGCCGACGCCGTTGCCGCGGTCCGTCGCTGCGGTCGCCTCGTGCTCGCCGCGCCGCCCGGCTCCGGCAAGACCACGCGGATCCCGGCGGCGCTGGTCGACGCCGGCCTCGGCGGCGAGGTCCTCGTGCTCGAGCCCCGTCGACTCGCCGCGCGCGCCGCAGCACGGCGCGTCGCGGAAGAGCGCGGCGGCCGCCTCGGGGACGAGGTCGGCTACCAGGTGCGCCACGAGACCCTCGCCTCCGAGCGCACGCGCCTGCGCTTCGTGACCGAGGGCGTGCTCGTCAGGCGCGTCGTCGCCGATCCCTTCCTCGAGGGCGTCGCGGCCGTCGTGCTGGACGAATTCCACGAGCGCCACGTCGAGACCGATCTCGCACTCGCGATGCTGCGCGAGGTCCGCGAGACGGTGCGCCCCGAGCTCGCACTCGTCGTGATGTCGGCGACGCTCGAGGCCGAACCCATCGCGGCGTTCCTCGGCGCCGCGCCGATCCTCCGCGCCGAGGGACGGCGTTTCGACGTCGCCGTGCGCCATCGCGGTCGGCCCGGACCGAAGGACCGGCTCGAGGACGCGGTGCGTGCGGCGGTCGTCGACGCCCTGCAGGAGACGGGCGGCGACGTGCTGGTGTTCCTGCCCGGGGTCGAGGAGATCCGCCGTGCGGCGCGTGCGCTCGAGGCCACGGCGCGCGGGCAGTCGCTCGACGTCCTGCCCCTCCACGGCAACCTCGCCCCGGAGGAGCAGGACCGCGCGATCGCGCGAGGTCCCCGTCGCAAGGTCGTGCTCGCGACGAACGTCGCGGAGAGCTCGGTGACGATCGACGGCGTGAGCGCCGTCGTCGACAGCGGTCTCGCGCGCGTGCTGCGCAGCGATCCCGCGCGCGGCGTCGACGTGCTGCGCGTCGAACGCATCTCGCTCGCCTCCGCGGCCCAACGCGCGGGTCGGGCGGGCCGCACGGGGCCCGGAGTCTGCCATCGCCTCTGGTCCGCCGGCGACGAGCGCGGGCTACCGGCCTTCGACACGCCCGAACTCAAGCGCGCGGACCTCGCCGGTCCGGCGCTGCTCGTGCGCGCGTTCGCGGGCCGTGCGCCGCGGGACTTCGCGTGGTTCGAGGCTCCCGAGCGCGCCGCGCTCGATGCGGCCGATGCGCTGCTCACGGAACTCGCGGCGGTGGACGACGCCGGTCGGGTGACCGCGATCGGCAGGCGCATGCTCGCATCGCCGGTGCATCCGCGTCTCGCCCGGGCCCTCGTGGAAGGCGAGCGGCTCGGTTGCGGTGAGGGGATCGCGGCGGCCGTCGCGGTGCTGGCCGAGCGCGACTTCGTCCGGCGGCCGGCGCCCGGCGAGCCGCCGGTGCCGATCGAACTCGGCTTCCGCCTGCGTCTGCTCGCGAGGCTCGCCGAGCGCGAGTTCCAGGCCGAGGAGTGCCGCGCGCACGGCGTCGACCGCGGTGCGATCCGCGCCGTCGATCGTGCGCGGCGTCAGCTCGCGCGTCGCCTCGCGCGCAGCGGGACGCGGGGGACGGACCAGGAGGAGCGCATCGCGCGCGCCTTGCTCGCGGGCTTCGCCGATCGCGTCGTGCTGCGCCGCTCCGCGACGCAGGACGAGGGAGTGCTCGTCGGCGGGCGCGGAGTGCGCTGGCCCGCGGGCGCGTTCGAGGACGATGCCGAACTGCTCCTCGCACTCGAACTCGGCGAGCGCGACGACGCGGGCGGCGCACGCTGGTCCATGCTGCGCCTCGCGGTGTCGATCGAGCGCGCCTGGCTCGCCGACGTCGCACCGGGTGCCCTGCGCGAGACGGTCGACGTCGAGCTCGACGAGAGCGCGGGACAGATCCTCGTCCTGCGTCGGCTGAGGTATCACGACCTCGTGCTCGACGAGCGCCGCGTCGGCGCCGAAGCTGCGCCGGCCGACCTGGCCGAGCGCCTCGCGGCGCGGCTGCGCGCGGACCCCTGGCGCTGGATCGGCGAGCAGCCCGCGTTGAAGGGGCTGTGCGCCCGCATCGCGTGGCTGCGCGGCGTGCGACCCGAGCTGGGGCTCGAGGTCCCCGACGACGCGCGCATCGCCGCCGCCGCGGCCGAGGCGCTCGGCAGCCGGCGCTCCCTGAAGGCGCTCGCCGAGGTCGATCTCGCGCCGTACGTCGCGCTCGGGCTCGGTGCGCAGCAGCGGCGGGAACTCGAGATCGCGGCGCCGGAGCGGGTCGTGCTGCCCTCCGGACGCAAGGCGCGGGTCGAGTATCCCCCCAACGCAGCGCCGACGGTCGCGGCGCGGATCCAGGACTTCTTCGGCTGGCTCGACGCGCCGCGGCTCGGCGGCGGTCGCGTGCCGCTCGTGATCCAGCTCTGCGCACCGAACCAGCGACCCGTGCAGATCACGGCGGACCTGCGCAGCTTCTGGGCGAACGCCTACCCGAAGCTCCGCATCGAACTGAAGCGTCGCTATCCGCGCCACGCCTGGCCCGAGGATCCGACGACGGCAGCGGACGCAGGGCGTCGGCCGAACGAACGGCGCGACTGAGGCGACGGCGACGCTCATGCGCTGCGCGCGCGGCGTCGATGGCGACCCTGGGAAGCACGAGCCCCGATGGCGACGCCGCAGACGACCTTCGCGCAGCAGCTCGGTCACCACGCCGAACTGGGTGCGCACCTCTCGCCGGCGTTCCTGCGCTCGCTCGAGGTGTTGCAGCTCGACGCGGACGCGCTCGTGCGCGAGATCGACGCGGAATGCGCGCGCAACGAAGTCCTGCGCGTCGTCCCGCGCACGCGCGAGCGCCGCGGCGATCCGGAGCGCTCGGCGGCGTTCCTCGAGACGGTGGAGGATCGGCCGGTCGACCTGTTCGCCCACCTCCGGCGGGAACTGGCGTTCCTCGATCTCGCCGAGGGCCTGGCGGCCAAGGTCCTCGCGCTGGCGGGACGGCTCGACGAGCGGGGCTTCCTCGACGCGGACCGCGGCGAACTCGCCGCACTCGTCGGTGCGGAGTCGCTCGATGCGGCGCTCGCGGTGCTGCACGCACTGCCGCCGCGGGGCATCGGCGCGCGCGACGCCGCCGAGGCGATGTTGATGCAGCTCGAGGCGGCGGACCCCGATCGGCCCCTCGTCGAAGCGATCCTGCGGCAGCACCTCGGCGCACTCGCCGCCGGCCGTCGGGCCGAAGTCGCCGACGCGCTCGGCATCGACGCCGAGGGGCTCGACGCCCTCGTCTCGCGCATCCGTGATCTCGATCCCGCGCCCGGTCGCCGTTTCGCGAACGCACCGGCTGAACCGCTGCGTCCGGACCTCGCCGTCGCCCTCGAACAGGGTCGGCTGGTGGTGTCGGTCGGGGATGGCTCCCTGCCCTCGCTCGCGATCGATCGCCGGATCGCGGGGCTCGCCGCCGAGCCCGGCATGCCGCGCGAGCGGCGTCGCGAACTCGCCGGCAAGCTGCGCTCCGCGCGCTCGTTGATCCACGCCATCGCCCAACGCCAGGCGACCCTGCAGCAGATCGGCGCGGCGCTGTTCGCGCAGCAGCGCGAGTTCCTCCGCCGCGGAGCGGCCGGCATCCGACGCGTGCGCATGGGCGAACTCGCGGCGAGCCTCGGACTGCACGCGTCGACCGTGAGCCGCGCGGTCGCGGGCAAGACGGTCTGGACGCCGCACGGCCTGCTCGCCCTGCGCGAGTTCTTCGAGGACGCGGGGCGCGGCCCGACGCGTGCCGAGCGCGATGCGCTCGTCGCGGCGATCCGCGGCCTGCTCGTCGGCGACCCCCGGCGCTCGGATGCCGAGCTCGCCGCCGAGCTCGCGCGCCGTGGCCTCACCGTGGCGAGGCGCACGGTGGCCAAGTACCGTGCCCTGCTCGGCCTGTCGCGATCGCAACTCAGGTCGAGCGACGGTCCACCCGAGTCCGAACCATGACGGCCAACCCGCGAGACGACGGGACTCAAAGACCGTGCACGGCTACCTGATCACGATCGCCTACGACGGCGCGGCGTTCGCCGGATGGCAGCGCCAGGAGGGCTTCGACACCGTGCAGGAGCGCCTCGAGGAGGCCCTGCTCGCGATCCTCGGCGAGCCCGTCACGGTGCATGGCGCAGGACGCACCGACGCCGGCGTGCACGCGCTCCGTCAGACCGCGCACGTGCGCATCGACAAGGACCTGCCGCCCGAGAGCCTGCTCCGCGCGATCAACGGCAACCTGCCGCCGCAGGTGCGGGTCGTCGCCGCGCGGCGCGTGCCGGTCGCGTTCCACGCGCGCTTCTCCGCGATCGGCAAGCGCTACGTGTACCGCGCGGTCGTGGCGCGGATCGCGCCGGTCTTCGATCGCGGGCGGCGGCACTGGGTCCGCCGTCCATGCGACGTCGGGCGGATGCGCGCCGCGGCGCGGCACCTCCTCGGCGAACACGACTTCGCCGCCTTCGCGACGAATCCCGGCTACGAGCGCAAGCGCGGCACCGTGCGTCGCATCGACCATCTCCACGTGATGCGCCGCGGCGACGGCTTCGACATCGCGGTGCAGGGCAACGGCTTCCTCTACAACATGGTCCGCGCGATCGCGGGCACGCTGATCGAGGTCGGCGTGGGCAAGCGATCGCCGGACGACGTCGCGGCGATCCTCGCATCCTGCGACCGGCGGCGCGCGGGCGAGAACGCGCCCGCCGAGGGTCTCTATCTCCTTCGCGTGCTGTATCCTCGGCACGCGTTCCTCGTCGAACACGATCGACCGACTGCGACGACGGCCATCTCGCCGGACGCCGCGCCGACATCCAGTTCCAAGCCAGAAACGGGTTCTCGATGAGCCACCACGAAGACGTCAAGATCGAGGTCGTCAGCCGTCACGGACACGTGTCCGGACGCATGCAGGAGTACGCCTCGACCAAGCTCGCGAAGCTGCTGCGCAAGAACGACCAGATCTCGCGGATCGAGGTCGTCGTCGACGGTCCGCACGAGAACCCCGAGGTCGAGGTCCTCGTGCACGTCGACAACCGCGAGGTGGTCGTGGGGCGCGAGCGGAGCGAGCACTTCAACGCCGCCATCGATCTCCTGGTCGAGAAGCTCGAGAAGCAGCTCGTCAAGGCGAAGGAGAAGCTGAAGAACCACAAGGGAGAGCGCGGCTGACCGACGGGAGCTTGGACACCGTGCGGCGCGTGCCGAGCCCCGACCCGGATGACATTCGCGGCGCGGTGCGGCGCTCTTGCGGCATGATCACGTGTGGCCGGGCGTCGGCGAGCGCGTCCACGCTCGCGCCGGCGGGAGCGTCCCGCTCCCCGGCACGGCCGCCGGTCCGATCGACCTGACCTGCCCGACATGATCCGAGACATCGTCGAATCGTCCGTGCTCATCACCGCGCTCGGCGCCGCGACCCAGGCCGCGGCCGTCGACGAGATCCTCGCCGCTGCGCTGGGCGAGGGGCGCCTCGCCAAGGGCAAGCTGCCGGCGATCAAGAAGAAGCTCGCGGAGCGCGAGGCCCTGGGGAGCACGGGGATCGGCAACGGGGTGGCCGTACCGCACGTGAAGACCGATGCCGTCGCGTCGCCGGTCCTCGTCCTCGGCCGCTCGGCGGAGGGCATCGACTGGAGCGCCATCGACGGCCGCAGGGTCCATGTGGTGTTCCTCATCCTGGTGCCCACGACGGCCACCCAGGAGCACCTCGCCCTCCTGCGCTGGATCTCGAGCCTCGCTCGGGACGCCGACTTCCGTCGCTTCGCGAAGGCGGCCGACGAGGAGAAGGTGCTGCGCGAACTCCTGCTCGAACACGTGAAGGACTGATCCCGCGCCATGGACCGCCGCGGGTGCCTCCCCGGGATCCGGGCTGGTCTCCGCGCGAAGCGACCGCATCGACCCGCCGACCGAGGACTTTCTTGGCGACAGCACGAGTGACCGTCAAGCTGACGAACCGCAACGGACTCCACGCGCGGCCCGCGCATCTCTTCGTCCAGACCGCGAACCGCTACACGTCTGCGGTCACGGTCGGGCGCGACGGGCACGAACGGGTCAACGGCAAGTCGATCATGGGGATGATGATGCTCGCGGCCGAACACGGCGCGGAACTCGAGATCGTGGCGGAGGGCCCCGACGCCGTCGCCCAGGTCGAGGCGCTGAGGGACCTGGTCGAGCGCGGCTTCGGCGAGGAATGACGTCCAGGGCTGCACCGGCGCGCGACCGCGTGCCGATGCAAGCGGCATGACCGGGCCGCTCGCGACGCTCCCGACCCTGGCCCTGCTGGTGCTGATCTCCCTGCCGGCGCTGACGGCCTGCGCCGCGGACCCCGCGTCGCGGCCCTGCCCCGCTCCGGCCGATGGCGTGGCGTGGCGCGAGCGTCCGGTCCGAGACGGGACCACCGCGGTCCTCGACCTCTCCGCGGCGCCGCCCGAGGAACTCCGCGCCCGACTCGTCGCGGCCATCGACGCGGGCGAGTTCGTCCTCGCGCGGTCCTGCCGCGAGGTGCTCCTGTCGCGAATGTCCACGGCGCCGCTCGGCACCGAGGAACGCCGCGCGATCCGGCTGGCCTTGCAGCGCTACGACGCGAGCTGCTCGGCACCGACGAGCGCCCCCGGCCGCTGAGATCCCGACTCGGGACGGGAGTCCTTGGTCCGCCGTCTCAACCCGATGCGCCGCTCGAGCCGATGAGGCCGAGGGTGCGGATGCGCGGCACTGGGCCGACCGCCGACCTCGAGGAGATCAATGCTCAAGCAGCGGAAGAGCATCGTCGGACTGGACATCGGGAGCAGCTCGATCAAGGCCATCGAGCTCACTCACGACAAGTTCGACTACATCATCACCGCGTTCGCCCAGGTCGACGTTCCGAACGAACAGGCCCGCCGGGACGCCCTGGCCGACATGTTCCGTTCGGGCGGCTTCCGCACGAAGCGCATCAGCACGGCCGTGAGCGGGAAGAGCGTCATCTTCCGCTACATCAACATGGCCCAGATGTCGCCTGACGAGATGCGGAACGCCATCCGCTTCGAGGCCGACAAGTACATCCCGTTCGACGTCGAGGAGGTCCAGCTCGACACGCAGAAGCTGATGGACGTCGGGACCGGCGCCGAGGGCGCCGCGAGCGAGATGAAGGTCCTGCTGGTCGCGGCGAAGAACTCGCTGGTGCACGACCAGGCCGAGATGCTCATCCAGCTCGGGTTGCAGCCGATCAGCGTGGGCGTCGACGCGTTCGCGCTGGGCAACGCCTACGAGCTGAACGACATCGTGAGCCCGGGTCTCCAGGGCAGCGACCACACGGTCGCGCTCGTCGACATCGGAGCCTCGAAGGCGTCGATCAACATCCTGCGCAACAACGTGTCGTACTTCGCCCGCGAAGTCACCGTCGGGGGCCAGGACATCACGAATGCCATCACGCGGCGCTTCGGACTCGAGGCGTTCGAGGCGGAGGCGCTCAAGCGCGACGCCGGCGAGCAGCTCAGCGACGTGCAGGATGCCGTCGCTCCGGTGCTCGACGACCTCGGGAACGAGATCAACCTCTCGTTCGACTTCTTCGAGAACCAGTTCGACGGCGAAGTCCAGGAGGTCTACCTCTCCGGCGGTTCCGTCCTGCTGCCGTTCCTCGAGGAGGGACTCGAGAAGATCTTCGAGAAGCGCACGCGCGTCTGGAACCCCATCGAGGGGCTGAAGGTCCGCTCGGACAACGTGGACATCGATGCGCTGAACGGTTCGGCGCCGCAGCTCGCGGTCGCGGTGGGACTCGCCGCGATCGTGGGATGAGCCGGCCGACCACCTGAAGGACTACCGCGAGGGGAATCACCATGATCAGGATCAACCTCCTTCCCGAGGACCTTCGTCGTGCCGAGCGCACGTCGCCGAAGGTGTTCGCAGCCACCGTACTCTCGGTGATCGTCTGCTGCTGCACGCTCGGTTGGTTCGGCTACGCCTACTTCGGCGAGCTGCAGGAGCTCGAGCTCGAGCATGCCCGGACGCAGGAACAGATCGGCTCGCTGAAGGAGCGTGTCGCCTACCACGATGCGCTGCAGGGCGAGCAGAAGGACTTCGAGCAGCGCAAGCAGACGATCCAGGAGATCGGCAAGTCGCGTGTGCTGTGGACCAAGATCATCGACGAGATGATCGACGTCGTGAACAACGACGGCGACATCGATCGTCACCGCTCGTGGTTCAAGAGCATGACCGTCAAGGACGGCAAGAACGCGAAGGAAGGCCCGACGGTCTCCCTGCCGGGTTGGGTGCAGGGAGACGCCTACCGCGCGGTGGCGGACTTCCACGAGGACGTGTCACGCGCGCCGTTCTCGAAGAACGTCAAGTCCAAGTCGGTGCCGACCGGCAAGCGCAACGACGACCCGACGCGCAAGCCGACCGAGTCGCTCTTCTTCACGCTGGAGCTCGACTTCCAGCCGCCGGAGAAGTGGGTCCACGTCGGGAAGTGAGGAGGTGAACGATGCGCAAGCTCAACGAGAAACAGAAGATCCTGGCCGTCGCTGGTGGCGGTCTCCTCCTCAGCCTGGCTGCAGGTGCGGGCATCTGGTGGTCCAACGGCCTGGTCGACGAGGTCACGCAGAAGATCGCCGCCGACAAGAAGGCGATCGGCGAGGCGCAGGCCAAGATCGACAAGATCAACGACCTCGAGTCGCAGGTCATCATCCTGCGCGAGAACGTCGACACCTACTCGAAGATCCTGCCGGATGACGGCGAGTACAACGAGTTCCTGCGTGTCACGCACCGCTTCGGCTACATGTCCGGCGTCTCGCTCGGCGACGTGCAGAAGGGCACCTCGGGCAAGCGCGGCAAGTACAGCCACTACAGCTATCGCGTCGAGCTGACCGCCTCGTTGTGGCAGTTCCTCAAGTTCATCAACCTCTACGAGAGCTACGACCGGTTCATCCGCGTCGTGAGCTTCAGTCTGAAGGCTGCGGATCGTGAGGACGTCGCGGAGGCGATGGCCAAGGGCGTCGATCCGGCGCACAAGATCTCCCTCGTGCTCGAGACCTATGTCTATGCCGGCAAGGGCCAGGGGAAGAACGTCGAGATCCCGGGCTACGGCAAGAAGCGCGAGCGCCTCGAGGCCGAGATCGCGCGCGGCGCGCAGGCCGTCTCGCTCGAGCGCTACGACTACGTCGAGAAGATCGGTCGCCGCGACATCTTCTTCGACCCGCGACCGACCGTCGGTGGGGCGGGCGGTGGCGACAACCCGCGCCTCGTGCAGCAGCAGAAGATCGACGAGTACCTCGCGCGGGTGACCGAGGTGAAGGAGATCTTCGCGCGCTGGCAGCAGCCCGACCTGGACTACGTCAGCAAGGAGACCTTCGCCCGTCGGTTGCGCGAGGCGCTGACCGCCATCGAGCAGGAGGCCGCCCTCGTCACCCCGAAGATCACGAACCAGACGCTCGTCACCAAGTGGAACAACGAGATCCTCCAGCCGATGCGCGAGATGTGGCGCGGGCTGCGCGGTGATCAGCGCGAGGTGCAGCAGAACACGATGACCGAGGAGCGGATGCGCACCCTGCTGGCCGAGATGACCGGCGCGGTGGCGCGCGGCGAGCTCGAGCAGGCGATGAAGATCCACGACGACAACGCGGATCGGCTGCGCTTCCCCGACTCCGACCCGCGGTTCCTGGTCGCGATGGAGATCCAGAAGGTCCGTGAGGCGGTGCAGGCCGCGCGTGAGTTCAACGACATCCCGATGAAGATCGACGGCGTGGTCGTGGTCCAGAGCGGACGCTCCGGGATCCTCGTCAACGGCGCCGTGGTCGAGGAAGGCGAGTACCTCGAGGACAACCTGCTGCTCAAGGCCGTCGGCCCCGAGCAGGCGGACTTCGTCTACAAGGGCTTCCTGCTGCGTCGGAAGTGGTGAGCCCGCGGGCCTCGCCGACGGCGAGCTGCCCATCCGACACCCGGCCCGGTCCAAGACCGCGCCGGGTGTCGGCGTTTTCGGGGCCGCCGAACGCCGCGACCTGCGCTCCCGATGCCGTCGCGCGGTCCGCCTTCAAGGTGCGAGCCCCTCTTCGCCGATCAGGGACCTGCAGGATCGCGGGCCGTGTGCGGCCCGTCGGCGCATCGACCTCCCTCGCCGAGGGAAAGAGGAAACCGGACATGCAGGCAAGGATCTCGAAGTTCGTCGGAGCGCTCGCGATGGCAGGCAGCCTCGCGCTCACGGCTCCGGCTCAGGAACAGCAGCCTCCCCAGGGTGGGCAGAACGAGGAGCAGGGCGTCAACAGCGTCACGCAGGAAGGTGACCGTGGCTCCCGACTCACGTTGCGACTGCGCGACCGCATGCTGCGGGACGTCGTGCAGAGCATCCGGCGCAAGGCCGGCGTCAACATCGTCATCGACCAGGCGATCGAGGACCGCGTCACGATCGATCTGGACGACGTCGAGTGGCGTCGCGCGCTGGAACTGGTCGCCGAGGCGGCCGGCTGCGTCGTCCTCGAGGAGCCGGGCGGGATCATCAAGATCGAGAAGCCCGCGCGCGTGTTCTTCTCCTTCGAGGACGCCGACGTCCAGAAGGTCATCGACACGATCGCGAAGATCTCCGGCGCGAACATCGTGGTCGGTCCGGACGTGCAGGGCACGGTGACGCTGCGCCTGCGCGACATCCCGTGGCGCGATGCGCTCGACGCCACCGTCAAGACGCTCGGCTACGTCGTCGTCGAGGAGGAGCGCGGCATCCTGCGCGTCGTCCCGCCCTCGAACATGCGCGAGGATCTCGTCACGCGCGAGTTCCAGCTGCGCTACGTGCGGCCGCCGTCCGCGTACATGCCGTATCTCCAGTCGGAGTACGTGCAGTACATCTACTCGCGTCAGCAGCTCAACCCGAACGAGAACAACTTCACGCTGATCGAGGCGCTCCAGAGCCTCATCACGCCGGAGATCGGGCAGCTCCAGTACCACGCCGAGCAGAACCTCGTGTTCGTCAAGGACACGAAGCCGGTCGTCGAGCAGATCGCGCGCATCATCGAGAAGCTCGATGTCGAGCCGGCGCAGGTCTTCATCGACGTGAAGTTCGTGACGACGTCGAACAGCGACGTCCTCGACGTCGGCATCTCGCCCGGCGCGGACGGCTGGACCGCATCGATCGGCCTCGGCCAGATCCCGCACCGTCTGCCCTTCGATCTCGGCGCCGGCGGCTGGGAGGACCAGATCATCGCGAACGACACCAACGACGGTCCGTTCGCGGACGAGAACCTGAACCCGACGGGCGACACGACGATGCCCGACGTGGTCTTCGGGGCCCTCAACTTCCAGCAGGTGACGGCCGCGCTGCGACTCCTCAAGAAGGACTCGAGCAGCGAGATCGCGCAGGCGCCGAAGCTCATCGCCCTCGACCACCAGATGGCGACCATCTTCGTGGGCGAGACGATCCGCTACGCGCAGGCGCGCTCCGAGGCGGGCCAGGCCGGCGGTCTGCAGCTCGTCGTCGAGGAGGCGCCGAACTCGCCGGTCAGCACCGGCTTCCAGCTCCTCGTCGTCCCGCACATCGTGCCGGGCACCGACAAGGTGATCATGGACGTAATCCCGAAGTCGGAAGCGCTGTCGGGCACGGGCAGCAGCTCGCTCGCGCCGGCCGGCTTCGACCTCTACACGGTCGGCGCAGGCACCGGTGACGGTTCGATCGCGCTGCCGCGCATCGCCTCGAGCACGATCGCCACGAAGGTGCTCCTGCGTTCGGGCCAGACCGCCGTGCTCGGTGGGCTGGTGACGGACACGGACACGCTCACCGAGACCAAGCTGCCGCTCCTCGGCGACATCCCGGTCCTGGGCTGGCTCTTCAAGAACCGCAACGTCAGCAAGAGCAAGCGCACCCTGATCGTCTTCGTGCGCCCCGACGTCATCCGCAGCCCGGAGCAGGTCGAGGAGACGCGCAATGCGTTGCTCCGCGAGCGGGCCTCGCAGCTGCAGCGCGCCGAGTTCGAAGCGCTCGGCGGCGCCCGGTCGCGCTGATCGACCTGCACTGGCCGCGCGCCGCGGCCCCGTGATGCGCCTCCTCCGCGCGACGGTCCGCCGCCGCGCGGAGTCGCGTACGGATGCGATGGGGTGTCCGGCAAGCCGCGATGGATCCGACCGCGGCGCGCACCTATGCTCCGCAGCGCGTTCGGCAAGATGCTGCGGTCGGGGCGCGATCGCTCCGTCCTTCGCGGCCTCGTCGCCGATCGCCCGTTTCCCCCCGACGATGCACCGATCGTGACATCTGCGCGCCCGAACCTCGCTGTTCCCGCGCCGACGCTGCCCGCGCCTCCGGCCTTCCTGCCGGATGCCTCGCTCGTCGCCGCTGCGGACCGCGTGGTCGGACGCCCTTTGCCCTTGCTCCCGGAAGCGGTTCCGGCGCTCGGGTCACGCCGGTTGCGATCGTCGGAACTCGTACGACAGAAGGGGAGAGTGGCCGCGCGCGCGGCCGCTCGGGCGTGGAGCAGCTTTCGTCGGAGACCAGGGTGTCCGGACTCTTCGGAGTGCGCCGTCGCTCGGATGGGCGGCCGAGGTCCGGACAGAGCGGGGATCGCACCCCGTCGTGTCGTCATCGGCACGCCGCGAGCCTCGCGGTCCCTCGTCTGCGATCCCGGGACCGGGCCGTCGCTGCGGGAGGCGAGTCGCTCGCACCGCGCGCGGCGCCGTCGAATGACCGGTGTGCCGTCCTCGCCCGATCGAACGCCGCATGTGCCGCCATCCCCTGCGTCCACCCCGCTCGCGGGGTGTCGGATCCAAGCGCGGGCTTGACCGTCCGCGCCCCACGCAGAGGGCACACCATTGAAGCGAATGTTGATCAACGCCACCGATCCGGAGGAAGCCCGGATCGCGGTGGTGCAGGATGGCATCCTGACCGAACTCCACGTCGAGGTCGCCGGCCGCGAGGCCTACCTCGGCAACATCTACAAGGGCCGGGTCGTCAACGTCGAGCCGGCGATCGGCGCGGCATTCGTCGCGTTCGGCGGCCGGACCAACGGCTTCCTCCACGCCTCGGACATCCTGCCGGCCTATGCGCGGCCTGAGTTCGTCCTCGACGACGTCGTCGAAGGCCGCGCGCGGGTCACCGGCGACGAAGGTCCCGAGGCGGTGCGCGCGATCCTCGCCGACACCGGCGGCGAGGACGACGACGACGGCGAGGACGCGCCGGCGAGCCAAGCGGGTGCCGCGGCCGAGGCGAAGGACGGCATGGCCGTCTCCGGCGCGACGGCCGACGAGTTCGACGACCACGCCGAAGACGGCCACGACGAGGCGGGTGACGAATTCGGCTCGGCGGTGGCGGACGACGACGCGGACTCCCCGGACGCGGAAGCGGGCGAGCTCGGCGAGGAAGCGCCCCCGGGCGGCGTCGAGCCGGCCGACGGCCAGGACCCCGCGCCGGCCGATCCAGACGCCGGAGCCGACGAAGCCACGCAGGCGTCCGGCGAGACCGCCGGGGCGACCGCGACCGCGACCGAGGACGCCCGGCAGGGGCGGTCTCGGCACCGGCGCCGCCGCGAGAAGCGCGAGAAGCCGCGCGCCCGCGTGCCGGTCGATCAACTGCTCCGGAAGGGGCAGGAGGTCATCGTCCAGGTGACGAAGGAGGGCATCGGCGCGAAAGGGCCGACGCTCACGACCTTCGTCTCCCTGCCCGGGCGCAGCCTCGTGCTCATGCCGAGCCTGCCGAAGTGCGGCGTGAGCCGAAAGATCGAGGACCAGAAGGAGCGACGGCGGCTCAAGCGCATCGTGCGCGAGCTCGACGAGACCGGTCAGGGCGGCGTCGGATTCATCGTGCGCACGAACGGCGTCGAGAAGAGCAAGCTCGACCTCCAACGCGACCGCGACTACCTCAAGAAGATCTGGGAGCTGATCGCCCAACGCGTGAAGGTGACGCGCGCGCCGGCGCTGCTGTACCAGGAGTCGGATCTCGTCCTGAAGGCGATGCGCGACCACTTCTCGCCGGAGATCGAGGAGGTCGTCGTCGACTCGCGCGACGTCTGGCTGCGGATCCGCGACTTCGCCGAGAAGCTGATGCCGCACATGGCGGATCGCATCAAGCTCCACGAGTCGCATACGCCGCTGTTCCACAGCTTCGGCATCGAGAAGGAGGTCGAGCAGCTCTACCAGCCTCGCATCGAGTTGCCGAACGGCGGCTCGATCGTCATCGAACAGGCCGAGGCGTTGGTGGCGATCGACGTGAACTCCGGCCGCTTCAAGCCGGGCACCGAACTCGAGCAGACCGCCTTCCGCACGAACCTCGAGGCGATCCCCGAGATCGTGCGTCAGCTCCGGCTCCGAGACCTCGGCGGCCTGATCCTGATCGACTTCATCGACATGAACGAGGAGCGCCACCGCCGGCAGATCGAGCGCGCGGTGGTGGACCAACTGCGCGGCGATCGGGCGCGCATCAAGGTCGGCCGCATCAGCCCCTTCGGGCTCCTCGAGATCACGCGGCAGCGCGTCGGACCCGGACTCAAGCACACGGTCTTCTCCTCCTGCCGGCACTGCGGGGGCTCGGGCATGGCCCGCACGGTGCAGAGCAAGGCGCTCGCCGTCCTGCGCGAGATCCGCGCGATCATCGCGCTGAAGGGGTTCTCCGTGCTCCAGGTCTTCGTGGCGCCCGCCGTCAACGACTACCTCGTGAACTACAAGCGCCGGCCGCTGCTCGACCTCGAAGAGGCGATCGGCAAGACGGTGGTGGTGCGGGGCGAGCCGAGCTACCCGGTCGACGTGGTCCACTACCGCTTCCTGACCGCCGACGGCCAGGAAGCCCGGATCGCGATCCCCGCGGGGCTCGGCGTGAAGGTCTGATCCGCGGCGCGCGCCGTCGCGGCGCGCGCAGTCGGCGGATCGGATGCTTGACTCGCTGCCCGAAGCGGCTACTGTCCCCGCCCCTCACTTCGGCATCCGCAGTCCAGGATGCGGGGTCCGACCAGCATGATCGCCGTCCTCGAAGATCGGAATCAGCAGTACCGCGTTGCGGCGGGGGATCGCCTGCTCATCGCCCGCGTCGCGGGTGCCGAGTCCGGGCAGTCCCTCCAGTTCCCGCACGTGTTCCTCATCTCCGGCGGCGCATCCGGATCCCGGATCGGCGCGCCCTACGTGGACGGCGTCAGCGTCTCGGCGAAGGTCCTTCGCCAGGACGTGAAGGGCCCGAAGCTCGTCATCCAGAAGTATCGCCGGCGCAAGAACTACCGCCGCCGCACGGGCTTCCGCGCCCGCTACACCGAGATCCAGATCGAGGCCATCCATGGCGCATAAGAAGGGTCAGGGCTCGACCAAGAACGGTCGCGACAGCAACCCGCAGCACCGCGGGATCAAGCGCTACGGTGGCCAGCGTGTCACCCCGGGGACGATCATCGTCCGCCAGTGCGGCACCCCGTTCCGCGCCGGCTTCAACGTGAAGCGCGGCAACGACGACACGCTCTTCTCGCTGATCGAGGGCACCGTGCGCTTCCAGGGCAACGGCAAGGTGCACGTCGACCCGCTGCCGAGCTGACGGCCTGTCCCTCCGGCAGCGCTGAGGCTCCCCCGCGGTGCCCGGTGCCGCCGGCTTGAACCCGACGCCTCGCCGCGCCCGATACGTGCGTGGCGCGCCTCTTTCCGGTCCGACGCGTCATGTTCCTCGACGAGATCGAGCTGGTCTTCCGAGGCGGCAAGGGTGGCGACGGCGCGGTGTCCTTCCGCCGCGAGAAGTTCGCCCCGCGCGGCGGACCCGATGGCGGTGACGGCGGCAACGGTGGCGATGTCGTCCTGCGCACGAGCGTGCACGAGAACACGCTCTACCACCTCGCGGGACGGCGCCTCTTCGAGGCGCGCTCGGGCCAGCCCGGTCGCAGCTCCGACATGTTCGGCGCGGGCGCCGAAGACCTCGTGATCCAGGTGCCCGTCGGGACGATCGTGCTCGACGCCGAGCGCGGCAACGTCCTGAAGGACCTCGACGCCGAAGGGCTCGAGTTCATCGTCGCGCGCGGCGGCAAGGGCGGCCGCGGCAACGCGCGCTTCTCGACGGCGACCGACCGCGCGCCGCGCCACGCCGAGTCCGGCCAGTTCGGCGAGGAGCGCCGCGTCCGCCTCAGCCTCAAGCTGATCGCCGAGATCGGCCTGATCGGCCTGCCCAACGCGGGCAAGTCGACCCTGCTGTCGACCATCTCCCGCGCGCGACCCAAGATCGCGGCCTACCCGTTCACGACGCTCGAGCCCTGTCTCGGCATCGTGCCGTTGGGGGACGGGCGCAGCGTGGTGGTGGCGGACATCCCCGGCCTGATCGACGGCGCGCACGAGGGACGCGGTCTCGGCGTGCAGTTCCTCAAGCACGTCGAACGCACGCACGCGCTCCTGCACCTGGTCGACTGTTCATCCGGCGCCGACATGGAGCCGGTCGCCGCGCGTGCCACCGTGCTGCGCGAACTCGCCGGCTACGGCGGCGGCTTGACCGAGCGCCCGCGACTGCTCGTCGCCACGAAGGTCGAAGACGACGAGGCGCGCGCGAACGCGGCGCGCCTCCAGGCGGAGTCGGGGGAGCCGGTGTGGGCGATCTCGGCGGCGACGCGCGCCGGACTGCCGGAACTCCTCGGCTGGATCGCGCAGTTCGTGCGCCGGCCCGGCTGAGCGAGGAGCGCCGCGTACCGCCCGCGGCAAGGTGCGCAGGGCGCGGGTCCCGCTCCTGGAAGCCCTTTCACGTCCCGGTGCGCGCGCGGTCGATAGTCCGCCCGAGGTCCGCACGTGAATCATCCGCCGCTCCACGACTTTCTCCGCCTCATGGTGAAGGAGCAGGCCTCCGACCTGATCCTCAAGGCCGGAAGCTGTCCCGCCATCCGCCTCGCGGGCACGATCCGCTTCCTGGGGGACCAGCCGCTCGCCCAAGAGGTGATGCGGCGCTACCTCGAGGAGATCGTCGAGCAGCGCGGCCTCGAGGAGTTCCGGGTCCACGGCGCGACGGACTTCGCGCTCGCGGTGCCCGAGGTCGGCCGCTTCCGCTGCAATGCGTTCCGTCAGGGTGGGGCCTACGGCTTCGTGTTCCGGCGCGTGAACGCCGAGATCCCCTCGTTCAAGGACCTCAACCTCCCGGTCCAGCCGCTCAAGCAGCTCGCCTCGCTGAAGCGTGGGCTCGTGCTCGCGACGGGCACCGCGGGCTCCGGCAAGTCGACGACGCTGGCGTCGATGATCGAGTACGTGAACCGGAACGCGCAGAAGCACATCGTCACGATCGAGGATCCGATCGAGTTCCGCTTCGAGGATCGCTTCTCGATCGTCAACCAGCGCGAGATCGGCAGCGACTGCGAGTCCTTCGCGCATGCGATGCGTCAGGCGGTGCGACAGTCGCCGGACGTGATCCTGATCGGCGAGATGCGCGATCGGGAGACCGTCGAGGCCGCGATCGGCGCCGCGGAGACCGGTCACCTCGTGTTCTCGACCCTGCACACGGTCAACGCGGTGCAGACCGTGGAACGCATCATCTCGTTCTTCCCGCCGCACCAGCACGAGCTCATCCGTCTGCAACTCGCGCTCAACCTCGCGGGCGTCGTCTCGCTCCGCCTCATCAAGGCGAAGGAGGGGCGCGCGATGGTGCCCGCGGTCGAGCTCCTGATGAACACGCCGACCGTTCGGGAGCTGCTCGAGAGCGGCCAGACGCGCATGCTGCCGAAGGCGCTCGCCGAGGGCGCCTACTACGGGACGATGACGTTCAACCAGTCGCTGATCCGGCTCTTCGAGGCGGGCAACATCTCGCTCGACGATGCGCTGGGTGCGTCGGACAACCCCGACGAGCTGAAGATGCTGATGCGTGGGATCACGCAGGGCGCGCAGCAGGCGATCGGTGTCGGTCAGGCGGGCTTCGGCGTGCCGGGCGCGGCGAAGCCGCGGCGGAGCTGAGTCCTCCGGTCCGGAGCACCCGGCTCGCGCCGGTGGATTCGTGCGGAGCTCGGGAAGGTCCGAGCCGAAGAGCCCGTCGATCGGGGGAAGCCCCGGCTCGAACCGGGCCCGCCACCCGCTAGACTCCGCCGCCGACCATGAACCGATTCCCGCTGAACTCCCTGCTCTGGCTCGTCGCCGTCGGCCTGGCCGGCGGCAGCGGCTGGCAGTTCTGGCAAGCCCTGCAGGAGAAGTCGGCGAACACGGCGGCGAAGACCAGCTCCGTCGCGAACGAGGCCTTCGACCGCTGCGTCGAGGCGGGCAAGTCGCGCGCGGGCAAGGTCGCGGTCGGGCCGAACTACGCCGAGCCGAAGGCCTTCTGGGATTCGTTCGTCACCGCGAACTTCATCGGCAAGGAGCCGCCGAAGCCGGTCGTGCAGGATGCGCAGCCGGTCGTCGACACGACGCCGAAGCCGCCGGTGCTCACGCCCCTCGACGATCTCTTCGTCATCGCCGTGCTGGTGTCCGCCGGTCCCGATTCGCGCGCCGTCGTGCGCTACAAGCCCGGCGCGAACGTGACGCCGCCGCCCGATGCGGTGCCGCCCGCGTCCGGCGCGGATGCGGTGGCGGCGCCGTCGCCGGCCGGCGGACCGCGACCCGTCCAGCCGTTCCCGACCGCCGGTGACGGCCTCGGCCCCGTGCACCACCTCATGATCGGGGACCGGCTCTGGAAGCCGCACGACTCGATCAAGCTCCTGCGCGTCGACGCGAGCGGCGAGTTCGCCGTCTTCGTCCGCGAGGACACGACGAAGCCCGAGAGCGAGTGGAAGCAGGAGGAGGTCGACAAGGCCGTCCTCGAACTGCCTGCCTCGGTGCTGAAGAAGCTCCGCGAAGGTCTCAACGTGGCAGTCTCGCGCAACGAGGTGCGCGACGAGCGACCGAGCGATGGCGAGGGCACCCAGCCCGCCGGCGCCTGGCAGGGCGCGCTCGAGACGGGTCAGCGCGAGGATGGCCGCTGGCACATCGGCACCAACGACCGCGAGTCGTTCCGCGCCGATCCGCGGGTCTTCACCGAGCGGCTCGGCACGCAGTCGTGGCGCAGCCAGAGCGGCAGCATGAGCGGCGTGCGCATCACCCGCGTGCCGCCCGAACTGCGCGGCTACGGGATCAGCGACGGCGAGATCATCATCGCCATCAACGGCGAGGCGGTGACCGGCAAGACCGAGGCGATCCGGCTCGGTCGTCAGCTCTACGACCGCGGTGTGCGCGTCTTCGACGTGACCTTCCTGAGCCAGGGGCGCCAGGTGACGCGGAGCTACGTCGCGCCCGACGACAAGTGAGCGCGCGCCGGCGGAGTCCGACAGGTGAAGCGTGACGGCGCGCAGCGCTCCCTTGCTCACGATCGATCGCGGCAACTCGACGCTCGACTGCCGCCTCGGATCCGACCCTGCCGCACGGCGGGAGCGCCTCGACCCGGCGGACGCTGCGGCGTTCGAGCGTTTCCTCGGAGACTGCGTGCCGCGCGCGGCGGTCGCGGTCTCGGTCGTCGACGGGGCTCTCGCCCCCGTGCAGCGCGCGCTGGAGCGGCGCGGCGTCCGCTTGCGTGTCGCGGGAGTCGATCTCCGTTGCCCGCTGGCGATCGGCTACGACGATCCTCGTCAGCTCGGCACCGACCGCTGGCTCGCCGCGCTCGCGGCGCGTGAGCGTCACGGCGACGCGCTCGTGGTCGACTGCGGCACGGCGCTCACCTTCGGCGTGGTCTGGCGCGACGGTCGCTATCAGCCGGGCCCGATCGGTGCCGGTCTCCGGACCATGAGTCAGGCCCTCGCCGCACGCGCGCCGGCCCTGCCTGAGTTCGACTTCGCGGTGGCGGCGAGCTTCCCGCCGCGGGGGACGGTGGACGCCGTGCGCAGCGGCATCGGCCTGGGCTTCGCGGACCTGGTCGAGTCGATCGCGCGACGGCTGCTGCTCGCCGTCGGGGCGCCGGATGCGACGTGGGTCGTCACGGGTGGGGATGCCGACGCCTTGCTCGCGCGCTCGCCGCGCGCGTGGCGCCACGAGCCGGCGCTCGTGCACGACGGCCTCGTCTCGCTCGCGGAGTCGTCGTGAGCCTGTCGCTGCGCCTGCTCACGCCGCGCGGTCGCGGTGGGATCGCGGTGTTCGAACTCGCCGGCGCCGAGCGCCTGCGTTCGCTCGCGCCGCTCCTGTCGACGCCGGCGGGTCGTCCGCTGCGACAAGAGGACCTGGCGGGTCGAGGCCCGCTCCGCGTGCGCTTCGCGCTGGGTGGGGGGTGTTCCGCCGCCGGCCGGCGCGATGAGCTCGCGGACGAGGGGCTCTTCCTGGATCGCCCGGAGCGCGGCGTCGCCGAGCTGCACCTGCACGGCGCCCCGGCGCTCGTCGACGAACTGGCCGCGCGCGGTTGGCTCGCCGCGCCGTCCGCACGGTCGGCGCCCGAACGCCTGCTCGACCAGGCTCTCGACGAGCGACAGCTCGCGCTCGCCCTCGAGCAGTGCGCCCTGCCCCGCCCCGCCGACGAACTGCGTGCGTTGTGCGGGCTGCCGCTCGCCGAACGGCGCGCGCGGCTCGAGGCGTTGCTCGAGCGATCGCGCGTGGCCCGTGCGCTGGCGCACGCGCCGCGCGTGGTGCTCTTCGGGCCGCAGAACGCCGGCAAGTCGTCCCTCTTCAATCGGCTCGTGCTCGCAGAGCGGGCACTCACGGGTCCGTCGGCCGGTCTGACGCGCGACGCCGTCCGCGCGCTCGCCGTGCTCGACGGCTACCCCTACGAGATCGTCGACACCGCCGGCGAGGGCGACAGCGTCGACGAACTGGATGCGCGAGCGCAGGCGGCCGGTCGCGCGCTGCGCAGCGCTGCGTGGTGCGTGCTCGTCTGCGACGGCAGCCGCCCACCCGGCGCACTCGAGCGGCGCCTGCGAGCGCTGGCCGCCCTCGTCGTGTGCAACAAGCTCGACCTCGGCATCGCGCCGGACTGGTCGAGCTTCGCCGCGCCGGACCTCGCGCTGTCCTGCCTGGCGCCCGATGCCGGAGCGCGCGCGCGCGAGGCCTTGGGGGCCCGGCTCCGCGGCCTGCGCGGCCTGCCGATCGCGCCAGAGCGCGGGGTCGGCGGCGTCGCGGCGCTCGACGACGGCGAGTTCGCGGCACTCGTCGCCGCGCGCAGCGAACTGCAGTGAGTGACCGACGCAGGCCGTCGCAGCGCGGCGCGCCGAAGTCCGGACCGCGTCGCGCGTGCGGCCTCGCTAAGCTCTTCGCCCCGATGCGCCCCTCCAAGCGGGATCTCGTCTCGATCGACGATCTCTCCTCCGCGGAGATCATGGAGCTGTTCCGACACGCGAACGAGTTCCGCGAGGACCTGCGCGCGTGGTCGCACCTCTGTCGCGGCTCGATCATGGCCACGCTCTTCTTCGAGCCGAGCACGCGCACGCGACTCAGCTTCGAGTCGGCGATGCTGCGACTGGGCGGCGGCGTGATCTCGGCCGCGGATCCGTCGACGACCAGCACGGTGAAGGGCGAGTCGCTGGCCGACACGGTGCGCGTGGTCGGCGGTGCCTACGCCGACATCCTCGTCGTGCGTCATCCGCAGGACGGCGCCGCCAGGGTCGCCGCGCACTACGCGAAGGTGCCGGTCATCAACGGGGGCGACGGCGCCCACGAGCACCCGACCCAGACCCTCTGCGACCTCTACACGCTGTGGCGGGAGAAGGGTGATCTCGCCGGGCTCGACGTCGTGCTCTGCGGCGACCTGCGCTACTCGCGCACCGTGCACTCCTTCGCGTACGCGCTCGCGCGCTTCAGCGCGAACATCATCACGGTGCCCTACCCGGGCTTCGAGATGCCGCAGTTCGTGCTCGATCGATTGAGTCGCGAATTCGGCGTGCAGGCGAGTGCCGCGAGCGTGGGCGAGCTCCCCGGCATCGCCGGCGGCGAGAACTCGGCGGCCTACCTCACCGCGAGTCGTCCGCATCAGCTCGCGCTCTTCACGAGCCTCTCCCCGGTGCATCTCGAGCGCATCGACGCGATCTACATGACGCGCGCACAACGCGAGCGTCATCGCGGCGAGAGCACGGCGAACTACCCTCGCATCTCACGGGCCTCGATGGCCTCCGAGCTGATGCGCGATGCGCGGGTCATGCATCCGCTGCCCCGCGTCGACGAGATCGACTACGACGTCGACGACGACCCGCGCTCGATCTACTTCCAGCAGGCGGAACTCGGCGTGCCGATGCGCATGGCGCTGATGGCCTTCCAGCTCGGCGCGATCCGGCTCGAGACCTCGCCGGGTGCCGAGGGGGTGCCGTCGCGCCCGACGGCGCCGGTGCGCGGGCTCCGCTGCCGCAACGACCGCTGCATCACCAATGGCGAGGGCCGCCTCTACCTCACGGCCGAGTTCCGGCAGGTGACGGAGTGGCCGCCGCGGCTCGCCTGCGCGTACTGTGGGCAGGAACTCGATGCGCCGTACGTGGGAAGCGCGACGACGAATCGCGTGCACCGGCACGACTGTGCCGACGCCCGGCGGATCCGGCCGGAAAACCGGGTCTTCTTCGAGAGCGAGGAGCAGGCGCGGGTCGCCGGCTTCCGCCCCGACGAGCCGGCGGGCTGAGATCGCGGGCGGTCGCGGTCGAGCGGATCCGCACGCCGAAGCCGGGACGGCCGCGCGAAGCGGCGCGCAGCCCGCGGCGCGGCAAAAGCCGACAGGGGCACAACCGATTGTCGGATAGCGACTTGTGGCGAATCTCGGACTGCAGGCGTGGCGGCACGGGGTTTGTTGTGCCGCCTTCGACCAGCCAGCTCGTCCGGCCCCTCGGGCTCCGGACAAGTGGCTGTTGCCGGATCGTGAGTCCGGCTAAGGTCTTCCGACTCTCGTCTTCTCCGGCGCGATGCACCGGTCCGGCCCTTCCGAGCGGGGGGTCCGGCCGACCAGGATCCTGATCGATGGCTGCTACGTCGACCCCAACTCTTGTTTCCGCCGCATCCCTGGGCGCTGTCCCGTCCGCCTGCCCAGGTCGCGCCACGCGATCGGCTGCGGCCCGCCTGGCGCCTTGCTCGGCTCGGGTTCTCGCCCTCGTGCTGCTCCTCTTCGTCGCCGCATGCAGCGGGGGTGGGGGCGCGGGCGGCATCGGGCCCGGCAATCCGAACACCGGGAACGCCCAGCTCACGCGCGTGGTCTACGGCCGCCTCGCCGACATCTACGGCCTGCGGACGACGCCGACCGGTGTCACGGTCGAGCTCTATCAGACCGACGTGATGCTCGGGCCCGACATCCAGGACGAGCGACCGACGAACTCGACGCTGCGGGACTCGGAGATCCTCTACGACTTCATCGGGACCAATCCCGACAACCTCCAGGCGCGCGTGCTGATCACCCGTGAACTCGGCTCCGCGGAGTTCGAGGCGGGTTTCACCGCGCTCGGTTCGCGGGTGCGCGACGTCGCCGCGGGGCTCTTCGGTCAGGATGTGTCGACGCGTCCGTTCACCGTCGTGCCGCGCAACGCCGCGCTGAAGCTGGTCTTCTCGCAGTCCCTCGACATCGACGAGAGCTTCTTCGTCGTGCGCGACGCGAACGGCCGCATCACCGGCATCCGCAATACCGAGGCGGTGCAGCTGCTCGAGATCCAGAGCGACCCGCGCGACGGCAATCCGGTGGGCGATTTCCGCGTGATCCCGACGCGCATCGTCCCGCGCGGCAACGAGCTCATCATCGATCCCGTGCTGCTCGGTTCGGAGGGCCCGGAATACCAGGTGCGCAACAATGCGTCGGGCCTGCCGAACTCGGCGGACCAGCTCGGCGCCAACATCCGCCTCGCGGTCGCGGTCGAAGGGCCGCTCCGGATCCGGGGCGTCGCCTACGACGCGAACTCGCCCTATCTCGGCACGAACAACCAGAACCTCCAGTCGGTCATCCGCGACTTCCGTTCGGGCAACTCGGCGGACGACTCCGCGGACATCGCGCGCGGCTTCGTGCGTGATCCCGAGCGCCCGCGCATCGTCGGTCAGATGCGCATGTATCTGGCGAGTGCCGAGCAGTTCGACAGCAAGACCCAGGTCGTCCGCCTCTACAAGGGCACCGTGGTCCACAAGGTCGACCTCGGCGACGTGGTGCGCGTGATCGACCCGTCGACCGGCACGATCTTCGGCGCGGGCGAGATCCTCGCCGATCCCGAGGACCCGGTCGATGCGCAGGGCATCCCGACCGAGTCCTTCGTCCGTTGCGTGATCCGCAACGTTCCCGGACTCCCGACCCTCGATCCGCGCAATCTGGCCGGTTATCCGGGCAACGTGCCGGGCCTCGGCGACTGGCTGGTCGCCAATGCGCCGCGCGCGGTCCTGATCGCCGAGTTCACGGCGAGCCGCCTCAATCCCGCGACGAACACCGAGTTCGGCGACAATCCGGTCAACTTCCTGACCTTCTCGCCGACCCCGCTGCCCCTCGCGTCGGGATTGCCGAGCCCCTCGAACCAGAACATCTCGCCCTTCGCCGAGGCGATCATCCGCTTCACGAAGCCGGTCGACATGACGACCGTGCGTCCGCACGACTCGTTCTTCTTCGCGACGCGGAACGTGCTCGACCCGGACGCCGTGTTCGGCACGCCGACCAGCCCGGGCGACCCGCTCCTGCCGGCGACGATCGACCGCGCGCGCGTCACGCTCGACAAGTACGCGACCCCGCACCTCGTCGCCTCACGCGTCATCGACGAGGACGGCTCGCAGACCTCGGTCCGTCTCCAGACGCAGCGCGGCCTCTACCTCGACGAGGAGATGCGCGTCGCGGACGAGCCCCTGGCCTTCGCCGACAAGCGCTTCCGCTACTTCCTGCACCTGGTCGCCGGCAATCTCGGCATCCGCGATCTCACCGGCAATCCGGTCGACTTCCAGGCGCTGTCCGCGGTGAGCGACTACATCGTGGTGCCCTTCAGCCTCGACACGCGGAAGGACAGCTCGGGCACGCCGTTCTTCGCCGACAACCTCGCGGTCAGCGTGGTCCGTCGCCATCAGCGGCGCGACGAGGACGAGCAGCCTTCGCTCTACATCCCGGCCGAGGCGCCGCGCGTCGATGCCGGCACCGGCAATCCCCTCCCGACCACGCCGGAGGGCTTCGCGGTCGACGACATCTTCGGCGCGGTCTCCTATCTCGAAGGCGGCCTCCTGCAGGCGCGCGCCACCTCGCGCGCCCGCAAGATCGTCGACGACATCAATCAGCTCTCGCCGGCGCCCCAGAGCACGATCTTCCGCTTCTGCCCCCTGCAGATCAGCAGCGAGGCCATGCTGCCCGGTGCCGGTGGCGGCTCGGCGACCGTGCGCTTCGGGCAGGGCATCCAGAACCCGCTCAATCCCTTCGGTTGCCGCCTGCAGACCGTCTGGCGTGAGATCGATCTCAGCCTCTCGCGTCTGGATCCCACGGACTTCAACCTCGACGTCGAGCAGATGTGGTGGGCGCCGTTCACGAACTCGGCGATCACCTACGACTACCTCGATCAGACTAGCCTCTTCCTGGGTCACTCCGAGAAGCGTCCGGAGCCCTGCATCGGGTCGTTCAGCTCGCTGCCCGAGCTGCCGAACTCCGGCCTCGGCGCCAACTACGCGGACAACTACCTGCACAACCGCGCGATCGGCACGGGCGCGCGCCAGGATGCCGCCGACCCCTTCACGGCCTACGTCGACAAGCCGCTGGTCATCGACCAGGTCTTCGCCGTCTTCGAGCCGAACGGCGTCAATCGCTTCCTGCCGCTGCCGACGTTCCAGAAGCCGTACTTCGTCTATCGCGACGAGACGGTGGTCGCGCAGGGTTCGGCGTCGGGTCGCGGCTCGGATCAGCCGAACGCGAACCAGGTGATGCCGCCTTACCTGCTTTCGCCCTTCCTCGGGGGCTTCGGCCGCTACGTCTATGCGGATCCGCAGAACGGTGGCGCGCTGACCTTCTCCCAGGGTGCCTGGTACAACCTCGACAACTACAAGCTGAACACGGCGCGTCGTTCGACCGCGGATGCCTGGACCGGTGGCCTCGTCGCCGCCGTCGCCTCGCCGCTGCTCGCCGACTTCTGGACCTATTGCGACGACCCGGATCTCCCGGCCGGCAATGGCTTCCTCGCGACCGGCTTCAACGGCTGGCAGATCGCACTCTCGGTGCAGTCGGCGCCGCAGCCGAACTTCCGCAGCTTCTCGGCCGGCTTTGCCGGGACGCCCACCCGCCGCTCGGTCTGCGTGAGCCCGGGAACCCCGGCCTGGAACAACTCGACGGGCGGCTATACGCCGACCGGCGGTTCGGTGCCCGGCCAGGACAACTCGGTCTACTGGACGATGGTCGACTTCCTGAAGCGCCAGACGGTCGTGACCGCGGGCTTCGTCGACATCTTCAATCCCCACCGCATGGCGCCGCGCACCCCCGGCACCGGCGATCCGCGCCTCGGCCCGTACCTCATCGACGCCGGTGGCAACTCCTCGTTGCCGCTCGGTTGGTTGCCCGCCTATGCGTGGAACCTCGATCCGCCGGCCGAGTCGCTGCCCGGCGGCACCGCCGTGCTGCCCGAGTTCCGGGCCGCCGGTCCGCTGGACACCGCACCGTGGGCCTACGGCAGCATCCGCGGCGGCTTCCTCCCGCCGCGCACCGGCGCGCACTTCGTCGCCCCCGACGTCTCGAACTTCCCGCTCGATCCGCTGAAGGCGGGCGACGCGCACATCCGGAAGTACGACGACCGCCCGCTCGCGGGCGGCGGCGGCGACCGCGAATGGTGGACGTACTTCTACAACAAGAACATCACCGCCTACACGCGTGAGATCGGCGACCTGCAGCGCGACACCTATCTCGCGCAGTTCGCCGGCCCGAACGACCGCTTCCTCGCCCGCGACGTGCGGTACGTGAACTGGCGCTTCCTGATGCGCAACAACGTCGAGTCGAACCCGGCGGTGTCGCCCACGATCGATTCGTTCGCGCTGACCTTCCGCTTCGAGCGGCAGCGCTGATCGAGGCGAGACGAGTTCCGGCCGTCGTTCGCACCGTGCTGCGGCGGCCACCACCACGACATTCCTTCCCTGCGTCTCCGGCTGCCGAGCCGGACACACGAGTGACACGTGATGACTCCGAGAACTGACATGCGCACGATTCGCTGGGCGGCTGGCGCAGCCCTCGCGTTCGCCCTCGCGGCCTGCACCGGCGGTGGCTCGGGCGGGACCGGCGGCGACTTCCTCGTCCTTCGGACCACGCCGCCGAACAACGGCAAGTTGTTCCTCAACGAGGCGATCCGCATCGACTTCAGCTCGGCGGTCGACATCACGTCGGCCGACCTGAACACGGTGGCTTTCCAGGTCTTCGACCAGAACGGCGACCCGCTCACCGAGCGTCCGGCCGGCACCTTCTCGCTCGCCGCTTCGGCCGGCGACGCCGACGTCGGGCGCCAGCTCGTGTTCACGCCGCGCTTCCCGACCAACAGCACCTATGACGATGGCGGCTTCCGCCCGGGCCGCACCTACGTGGTGCAGCTCGTCGGCGGTGACCGTCGCAACAACACGGTGCTGCGCGATGCGAACGGCCGCGGTCTGGCCCAGGCCGTGTCCTTCACCTTCCAGACGGCCGACGGCACCACGCCCTCGCAGCTCTTCTCCGACACGCGGGCCGGTGGTCCGCGCGTGACGGCGGTGCAGGTCACCCCGCGCGACAACGACGGCGTCGCGCTGAACAAGCTCGGTCGCGAGCCCGTCGAGGTGCGCCTGAGTTTCGACCAGCCGCTCAACCCGGCGGCCGACAACGTCCCGGTGGCGGTCAGCGCCGATCCGCTCGTCCGCGTGTCCGCGGACCGCGGTCGCATCTCGCTCGAGTACGTCGATCCCGCATCGCCGTCACCGCCGACCTGGTTCCCCGCGACGGTCGAGATCGAATCCAACACGCGCGAGGGCTCGACGGTCGTGCTGCGCCCGATCGGCATCCTGCCGAACAACGCGCTGATCTCCGTGCTCGTCGAGAGTTCGGTCGAGGACATGTCGGGTGAGTCGAACGTCCAGAACGCCGCGTACGACCAGATCGTCGCGACCTTCGCGACGCGCCAGGACTTCCCGCCGCAGTACGACGCCCTCGTCGAGGAGTTCGGGGCGGACACCGCGATGGACCTCGAGGCCGCGTTCCTCGAGCCGACCGCGAGTCTCAGCGCCGGCAAGCTCACCGCGAGCTTCGAGTTCGAAGGCGGCGAATCGCGCCTGACCTACCGGCCCGCGCAGCGCGAGGTCATCCTCGACACCGACTTCACCCTGATCACCCCGGAGAACGGTCCTCCGATCAACGTGGCGGGTGGTGTGTTCAACTTCGCGCGCGTCGAGATCCCCGAGGGCGTGACGGTGCGCGGCACCGGCACGCGGGCGATGACCTGGCTCGTCACCGGTGACTTCATCGTCAATGGCATCCTCAACGTCGATGGCTCCGACGGCGCCCGCGTCGACACGCTGAACTCGGCCAACTTCCCGACCCCGGGTGGTGTGGGCCGCTGCGGCGGTGGCAACGGCGGTCGCGGCAGTCCCTCGGCGACCCAGCGCGACCTCGTCGGCGAAGCCGGCTACGGCCCGAACCAGAAGGCCTCCGAAGGCGGCCAGCCCGGTCGCCTCTCCTGCCTCGCCGGCTGCAACCGCGGTTCGGCCGGTGGCGGTGGGTCCTTCTCCACGCAGGGCGACCCGTACTACCCGCCGCCCGCGCAGGCCAACCGGCCCTTCATCGCTTCGGGTGAGGGTGGAGCCGGCTGCGTCTCCGCGAACCCCACGCTCGCGGGCGGTGCGCCCGGTCCGCGTGGCTTCACCGACACCCGCAACGACAACGACTTCTGGGGCTCGGGCGTCAACGTGTTCCGTTCGATCCGCGTCCGCGGCGAACTGCTCACGACGCGCGGCGGCTCCGGTGGTGGTGGCGGCGGCGATCGTTCGACGACCGGTTGCTCGGTGACCGACGCGAACTTCGCGAACGATCCCAAGGGCGGTGGCGGTGGCGCCGGCGGCGGCATCATCATCGTGAAGTGCCTCGGCACGATCCGCATCGGACCCCGCGGTCTGATCTCGGCCAACGGCGGCAACGGCGGCGGCGGTGAGGCGGCCGGTGGCAACACCGACGCCGGCTGCGGCGGCGCCGGCTCCGGCGGCATGGTCGTGCTCATGGCCGGCCAGGGCCTCGAGATCTTCGCGCACGGCTCCGGCGCCGGCTTCCCGCTGACGGGCGGCACGAGCTACCGCGAGCAGAACTACTCGTTCGCGGTCACGGCCGACGGCGGCTCGGGCACGCAGGGCGAGTACGCCGGCAATCGCATCGACGGCAAGTATCCGCCGCAGACCTTCCCCGTCCGTCCGATCGGCGGTTTCGGCGGGATGGGTCTCGTGCAGATCCACGTGCCGCCGGGCGACGACCAGGCGGATGCGACCGGCAACCGTCTCGACGACAACATCCGCTTCGTCTATCTCGACGGCGCGGGCGTGAAGCAGGAGGTGCCGCCGGCCCGCAAGGTCCAGCTCCTCGGCTGGCGCGGTTGGCTCGAGCCGAACGGCACGCGCTTCAACGACCTCGGCGTGGCGATCACGCTGCTCGAGGGCGAAGGCGACATCCGCCCGAGCCCGATCCTGCTGCCCTCGCCCTTCGCTCCGACCTCGCGCGGTCGCTCGCGCTGGATGGAGCTCGGTGCGGCGGTCCGCGATCGACTCGACAGCAACCCCGCCCCCGGTGTCGCGCGCGTCGTGGTGACTCCTGCGGGCACCGAGCCCAAGCCCGACTTCGGGGATCCGACGCTCGGTTTCGCGGGGACCAGCAACGCGGCCAACAACGCGGGCTACGCGACCTTCGACAATCAGGGCAAGCTGAGCTTCCCGACGGTGTCGATCGGCGGCAGCACGAGCTTCGCGCTCGCCGGCCTCAGCACGAGTGCGACGCTCGACGGCGCGGCGGCCTACCTCGCCGAGCTCGTCACGGGCGCCAGCCTCGGCACGGTGGCGGACCGCTACGTCGGCTACCGGCTCGGCTTCCTCGACGGCAATGGTGCGAACCTCGGTGACTTCCGCATCCTCAGCCACAACGAGCGCTTCGTGTTCCTCGCGCCCGACGCGGCTGCCCCCAGTGGCGCCGTGAGCTGCCGCGTGCTCGCGAAGTTCTTCGACGTCTCGACGGACGGTGCGGCGGGCCTCGGCCCGACGTATGCCATCGACGCCCAGGGCAACCAGGCGCCGGTCGCCAACCTGCGCATCGGGTTCGCGTTCACGACCGATCCGCGCGCCGGCTTCGGTGCGCAGCGTTGGCCGAACGGCACGGTCCCGACCGAGGAGCGTTACGAGTTCGATCTCCTCAACCCGGCCTTCCTCGCCTGGTTGCAGACCAATCACCCGAGGTACGTGCAGTGGGACGTGCTCTTCAACACGACCTACCACCCGTCGAACCCGGGCAACTCGAGCGGCCAGAGCCTCTCGGCGACCACCCCGCGCCCCGCGATCGAGTTCCTCGCGCTGCCCTACCGCTTCTGAGGCTCGGGGCATGACAGTCCGAGACGCGGCATCCGTCGCGTCGATCGCCCTGATCCGCGCGCGCCGACCCTCGAGCGCGGACCAGGGTGTGCGGGCGGGCCGGAGGCCCGCTGCAGACCAGGCAAGAGATCCGCTGTGACGGGCCCGCGCGGTACCGCTACGGCAAGCTGAACCTTCCAGACCCTCCAATGAGCATCATGGTCCGATCCAGGTACGTCACGACGGTCCTCGTCGTGATCGCATTGACCTTGCTGGTCACCGCCTGTGGTGGCGGCAAGGCCGGCGGCGGCGGCGGCCAGCAGACCCAGGGCGCGAGTCTGCTCTCCGTCTATTACGGGCGCCTCGTCGACGTCTACGCCTACCGTCGGATCGATCCTGCGATCGCCGATCGGCGTGTGACCAACAACCGCGAGCCGGTGCTCATCGCCCGCAACGTGGTGGTCTCTCCGCAGATCGAGACCGAGCCGCTCGTCGACTCGGTCGGCAACGTCCGCGCCGGAGCCTCGTTCCGCTTCCTGCCCTTCGACGTCACGGTCGGTCACGAGGAACTGCTGATCCTCTGGGACGACGTGAACGAGAAGAGCTCGTACGACGAGGCCTGGAGCCGCGCGCGTGCAGGGCTGGTCGAGGTCAGCGCCGCCTACCGCGATCAGAACATCCTCACCAATCCGATGCCGGTGGTGCCGCGCAATGCGGCCTTCGAGCTGCGTTTCGACCGCAGCCTCGGCCTCACGAACGAGTTCTTCGCGATCAACCCCTCGGCGATCCAGGTCCTGCGCTTCCGCGATGACCCGAACGTCGTCCCGGCGCCGATCGCGTTCGAGCCGGCGACGGTCCGACTGCTCACGACCGGCGGCAACACGATCATCGTCGACACGACCCTGGTCGGCGGCGAGACCTCGCTGAGCCGCACGACCAACGGCCTGGCGCAGAGTCTCGATTCGCTCACCGCGAACTACCGGATCGCGATCCCGACTTCCGGCATCGCCGCGCGCAGCTTCGCCGTCCGCCCCGATGCCTTGCCGCAGCTCAACGGCGTGGACTCCGCGGGCGACCCGGCGACCATCCGCGACTTCCGCTCGGGCAACCTCGCGGATGGCCGCGTCGGCGCGCTCGAGGACTTCGAGCGCCCGCAGATCGTCGCGACCAAGCGCATGGGGATCACGGCGATCGATGTGACGCAGCGCGTCCTGACCGTCTTCAAGCGCGGCTCCACGGTCGCCGTGCGGGCCCGCCAGCCCTTCGTCGACGGCATCGTCGATCGCAACACGCTGCTCCCCAAGGGTCCCGCCGAGGTGCCGACCGTCGATGCGAACGGTTCGGCCTTGCCGCTCCCCTCGGGCGATTTCCTCGTGCAGGACGTGACGAGCCCGGTGACGGGCGAGCGGGTGCGCATCCGCACCGAGATCCTCCAGGTCCTCGAGGTCGGCACCGTCGAGGGCGACGGCAACTTCGCCGGACCCGGCCTCACCGCCGCGGGCACCGATGGCGGTGAGCTGACGGCGATCAACGTCCGCGTCTCGACCATCCACGGCGTCGATTCGCAGGGGAACCGCGTCAGCCTCGAGGCCGCGAACAACGGCGGTCAAGGCGCGGAGTGCGACATCACGGTCCGCTACTACGAGTTCCTGCGCTATGGCCCGAACGCCGGTGCCGGCGCGGTGAGCGACGCCGATCGACGCGCCGAGTTCGCGCTCGTCGACCCCGAGCTGGGCAACCCCGTCGCGGGTACCGGGCTGCGCCCCGACGCGACGATCGGCTATCGCTTCAGCGAGCCGATGGACGTGGAGTCGGTCAGCCCGCTCGACAACTTCGTGCTGACGAACCAGGAGTGCCACGTCGGCGTCTTCCCGAGCGTCCTCACGAATCCGAAGTCCGCGTCGCTGAACTTCATCTTCACGCGGCTCATCGACCGTCGCGGTGACGGCACCCTGCTCGAACTGCAGCCTCCGGCCGGTCTCTACCATGTCCAGGGCCAGACCGAGCAGTACTGGGCCCACCTCGACGTGGGGACGAAGGGCCTGAAGGACCTCGCGGGCAACGTGCTGGACCTCTTCGACCGCCGCCCGCCGGCGACGATCACCGTCGGTGGCAATCCGGTGGAGGTCCCGCTGCGCAACTTCTCGCAGCTCTTCCAGGTGGAGCCGACCGCGGCCGACAACTGGGTCGGCAGCCGCGTGTTCCGCTTCGCGAGCGCCGATGAAGACGGCACGAAGCCGGGCTCGATCGACTTCTTCGGTCAGTTCCAGCTCGACATCGATTCCGGCACGCTGCGCGCATCACCGGTGACGCGCCGCTCGCGCACCGCGGACTCGGCGAACCTCGGTTCGATCGAGCGCTGGAATCGCGGCGAGTGTGTGGCGCCCGAGGTTCCCGCGCAGGTCGGTCCGCCGCCCGTGCCGCGCGTTCCTCCGCTCTCGTTCCGGCCGGGCTCGCCGAGCTACGGCAACGGCGTGCTCTACCGGACGCCGAGCATGAACACGGTCCAGCCCGCACCGCCGCTGGTCTTCCAGCCGCCCCAGGCGCCGCAGCCCTTCGGCGGGATCGTCGAACCGAACACGTCGTTCGGCGCGCGCGTGCAGATGACCTACCGCGAGGACGACTTCGGCATGTCGCACACCGACGTGGGCGACCTCAACATCGACGTCGAGCAGATGCACTGGGCGCCCTGGGCCGACTCGGTCGTGCTCTACGACAGCTTCGATCGCTACACGATGAAGCTCTCGCACTCGAAGAAGCGCCCCGACCTGCTCTTCGTGAAGACCGTCGACCCGATGAGCGGCGCGATCTTCTGCGGCCTCGACTGCGGCTCGCTCTTCAGCGGCCTCTCCGAGGGCTTCGCCGAGAACGCGCTCGAGAACACGACGAGCGTCGAGGTCGTGAAGGACCGGCAGTACGTGATCGATCCGAACACGGCGTTCCGCGCCACGTCGACGATCAAGTACGTGCCCTATCCGGAGTTCCAGAAGACCTACACCTGGCGCGATTCGCGCATCGTCACCTGGGACATGGCCAACGACCGTGCGGTCGGCCTCGGTGGTTCCCTGAACGCCTCGGACACGCCGCCGCTGCGCAGCGTCACCGCGCACTGCTCCTCGCCCTGGGTGAGGGACGATCCCAACACCGCGCTGCTCGGCATCACCGGCAACCGCGACGGCTGGCTCTACGACATCATCACCCGGGATCCGGGTGACTTCAGCGGGCTGCGGACGCGCGACCACGATCCGATCGCGCTGCCGCTGCTCGTCGACGTCTCCGTCTGGCCGGACGATTCGCGGGCCGTGGCGAACGCGGGCAACCTCTTCCACATCGCCTACGTCGGGCCCATCTGGACCCCGGCCAACCCGGGCGGCTACTACAACGCCGGTGGTGGCATCACCACCGTCGGCCCGCCGCCGGCCGGACCCGATCCGTTCTCCTGCAACGGCATCGATTGGCCCTTCTTCCGCGTCTTCACGTTCGGCGGTTCCGACGCGAACAACCCGAGTCTCTTCAATCGCATCGATCCGGATCGCGCCGAGATCGCGCGCGGCGGTGTGATCAAGGACCTCGGCCTCGGCGATCCGATCGCCGGCCTCTACCAGACCAAGCCGGGTGACGCGAGCGTCCACTGGGCGCAGATCGATCTCGTGCGCAAGGTCTCCGTCGTGACCTTCGGCTTCTTCGACACGCTGCGGCCGAACCGTCACGACCTCGCGGCGCAGAACCCGGCGCCGCCGGCCCTGCCGCCGAGCGTCGGTCGTCCGGATCTCAGCGTGCTGGTCGGTGGCGACGTGCGCGTGCAGGACATGATGGCGATCCTCGATCCCCCGGCGGCGAGGCAGCCGGGCGGCACGCGGATCGACGTCGAGTTCCGCGGCGTGCGGACCCTGACCCGTCCGGATCCCTACGACCCGAACACCAGCGACGCCGTGGACACGCGCCGCAACCTCCTCAACCCGAACTACGCCTGCGAGGCCTACCGCTACGCGATGTCGAATCCGGGTGAGTCGAACGACCCGCGGGTCGTCGCCGAGGGGCTCACGCCCTACGTCAAGGAAGGCGAACTCGACACGATCCGTGACCCGGCCAATCTCCTGCTGCCGCGCTTCATGAACTTCCGTCTGGTCATGGAGAACAACATCTCCTCGAACCCGACGCAGGCGCCGGCGCTGCGCGGCATGGGGATCGTGTTCCGCGTCGCGCGCACGAACTGAGCGCGCCCCGGCGAGTGCCTCTCGACGCCGGACCCGGGTTCGCGGAACATCCGCCGCGGACCCGGTTCCGCGTAGCCGCGAGGGGCGGCCCGGAGCAAGCCGTGGCGTCCGTTCGTCCTCGCGCTCCCCTATGCGTCTCGCCCGCCCCGCCGCGCTCGTCGTCGCACTCGCCGCTCTGCCCGGCTGCGATCGGCCCGTCGAGTGGCTGCGGCTCGAGCGTGTCGATCCGCGGCAATCCGGCGAGGAGCGCCCGACGCTCGCGCTGAACCAGTCGATCACGGCCTACTTCGATGCGCCGATCGATCCGCTCTCGGTGACGGCGGAGTCCTTCCGCGTCGCCGATAGCGCGGGCCGCGCGGTGCGCGGCAGCCTCGACATCGGCGCGCGCTCGGTGCGCTTCCGGCCGATCCCGCCGGCGGGGGCACAGCTCGACGACGGCTCGCTGCTCCCCGGCGGGATCTACCGCGTCGAACTCGCGGGCATGCCGGCGAGCTTCGCGCTCCGTTCGCGCTCCGGTCGCCCGCTCGATCACTCGCTCTCGTTCTCGTTCCGCGTCGCGCGCGATCCGGCGGAGCTCGGTCTGCCGACGCTCTTCCTACCGGTCGGGATCGGCGACGAGAGCTTCTCGGTCGAGCTCGGTGACCTCGGTGGACTGCGGATCGCCGCCGATGCTCGGCGCTTCGTCGTGCGCACGAGCCTGCCGCCCTTGCCCGCCTCGTTGCGACCGGAGGCCTTCCAGCTCTGGCGGCTCGCCCCCGGGGGGAGCGTGCCGGAGCGCGTCGCCATCGCCAGGGTCTCGGCGAGCGTGCCCGACGAGGTGCGCAGCGCGTCCACCTCCACGCCGATCCTGCTCGAGCTCTCCACGCGCGAGTTCATCCGCGCCGACGACCTGCTCTACCTCGCGTTCGAGACGGGGGAGAACGCGCTGCTCGACTACCGCGGCCGGCCGCTCGTGGCACCGCCCGCGCCGATCCCCGTCAAGATCGACGAGGGCGATCGCATCCTGGTCCGCGACCTCGATCTCGCCGAGCTGCGCTTCGAGTGCAGCTCGCCCGACGCACTCGGCTTCGAGGTCCGCGATAGGCGCATCGTGCCGCGCGCGCGGGTGGAGGCCGGTTCCGCCGCGCTCGGTGTGCTCCGCGTGGACGATGCGCTGCGGATCGAGGGTGGCAAGGAGCTCTTGCTGCCCGGTGGCGCGGAGCCGGTGTCGGCGGCGGCGGCCTTGGACTTCGCCGCGCTCGAGGTCCGAGCCGGATCCGAGTTGCGCCTGCGACCGGGCGTCGGCGCCTTGCTGATCCGGGTGAGCGGCGACGTGCGCATCGACGGCAGGCTCGTGCTCGAGTCGAGCGCGCGGGACCTGCCCTGGCGCGCCGGTCCCGCGCCGGCGCTCGACCAGCTCGCGCGTTCGTCGGGGATCTGTCTCGTCGTCGGCGGGGACTTCGTGGTGGGCGAGAACGCGGTCGTCGTCGCGGAGGGCGGGGAGACCGGCTCGCCGCTCACGCTCGTCGCCGGCGCGACGGTGCGGATCGAGGGGCGGATGCCGCCGCGCGTCGCATTCGCGCTCGAGCCGCAGCGGCGCATCCTCGGCTCGGTCGAGTCCCCGATCGTCCTGCAGGCGCCCCTCCGCCCCGGTCTGCCGGCGGGTGTCCGACGACTCGCCGCGGCCGCGACGGATTGGCTGCCCTTGCCCGCGAGCTCCGGCGACGCGATCGACGTCGTGCTCGAGGACCCGCGCGGCGCCATTCGCGCCGAGCTGCAGGTGGCCCCGCCCGACGTGGTGAGGCCCGATCGGCCGAGTCCCGAGGCCTCGCGCTGGACCGTGCCCACGCGCCTGCCGCTCCAGCAGGCGCTCGCGGTGCCGCGTGGAGCCTGGTTCCGCGTCCTCTTCGAGGCCGAGGTCGTGGGCGACGAGCTCCCCTCGGTCGGCGGCATTGCCGTGCGCGGGAACTGATCCCGTCCCGAGCGCGAGATCCGTCGAGCCCGCGAGCCACCGAGATCGTCCGCACTCTGGAACTCCGGTCGCTGCGTAGCTACTCTCCGCCCCGCGGTTCCGAGGGCGCGTTCGCCCTTTCACGACAGTCCCAGGGAGGCGGTCCCTCGCAGGCACGCGAGCGGGCCCGATGATGATCTCGAGCTCAACCGAGGTGGTCAGCCTCGTCGGAGCGACCGTGCTCGGCGCGGTCGTAGGCTCGTTTCTCAACGTCGTCATCCACCGTCTTCCGGTGCGGGAGCAACAGCGTTCCCGTGGAGCGCGTTCCGCGTGCCCGCACTGCGGTGCGCCGATCCCCGCGACGCTCAATCTCCCGATCGTCTCGTGGCTCTGGCTCCGCGGTCGCGCGCGCTGCTGTGGCGCGCGCATCAGCGCGCGTTATCCGCTCGTCGAAGCGCTGACCGCCGCGCTCTTCGCGATGCTCGCGTGGCTCCCGCCGCGACCCGGCCTCGTCCCGAGCTTCGCCGAGCTCGGATCGCTCGCCGCGTTCGCGTTCGTCGTGCGCGCCTTCTTCCTCGCGGACCTCGTCGCGAACACCTTCATCGACCTCGAGTTCCGCATCCTGCCGGACCGCCTCACGAAGCCGCTGATGGTCGTCGGCCCGCTCTCCGCGGTGCTCGCACCCGAGCTCATCGAGCCGCTGCCGGGCTTCGAGTCCGTCGCGCCGTCCGCCCTCGCCCTGATCACGAGTCTCTTCGGCATGGGCGTCGGCTTCGGCGTGACCTGGGCCGTGCGCACCGGGGCGCGCCTCTGGTTGCGCAAGGAGGCGATGGGCTTCGGCGACGTGAAGCTGATGGCCGGCATCGGCGCCTTCCTCGGTTGGCAAGGCGCGCTCATGACCTTCTTCCTCGGCTGCGTGCTCGGCTCGATCGCCGGCAGCCTTCGCCTCTTCTTCGTGCGCGATCCCTACGTCGCCTTCGGCCCGTTCCTGGCCGCGGGCGCCGTGATCTCGCTCTTCTTCCACGCCGACGGCATCGAGTTCCTCACCGAGACCTGGCCAAGGTGGCAGGCGGAACACGTCTCGTCCCCGTGGCTGATCGCCGGCCTTGGACTGCTCGCGGCCGGCGCGTTGTTGATCCTCCTCCGTCGACGAACCACCTGATCCAAGAGTCCCCATGAGACGACTGCTCTCCCTCTCCTGCTGTGTCTACCTGCTCGTGGCGGGTGGGTGTGCTACCCGTTACCAGGACCTCCTGCGCGATCGCGACGCCGAGATCCGCGACCTCGAGGCGAAGCTCGCGGGAGCGCGCGCCGAGAGCGAGGACCTCCGTCGCCAGAAGGAGGAAGCCGAGCGTCGCGCCAGCGAGGTCGCCCGTCCGGCCGACGCCTCCGCGAGCGCGACCGATGCCCAGCTCTCGCGCGTGCAGGACGCGCTCCCCGACCTCGACGTGCGCCGCAAGTTCGGCCGCATCTCGATCGGCATCGAGAACACGATCACGTTCGATTCGGGGCGCACCGACATCAAGTCCGGCGCTTCATCGGTGCTGCGTCGCGTCGCCGATCTCCTCCGCTCCGAGTTCTCGGATCGCCGCATCTACATCGAAGGCCACACGGACACGGACCCGATCCGCAAGACGCGGGGCCAGTTCCGCAGCAACCGGCATCTCTCGATGGAGCGCGCGGACTCGGTCGCACGCTGGCTCGTCGACGAGGGCAAGCTCCCCGAGTCGCGGATCGCGGTCGTCGGCTACGGCGAGTACGACCCGCGTGCCAGCGGCGCGTCCGACAGCTCGAAGGCGAAGAACCGCCGCGTCGAGATCGTCGTCGGCGAGCCCTTCGGCTCGCAGTGATCCTCCGGCGAGGTGATCGCCCGGCGAGCTGAAGGTGCGCTCGCCGTGAGTCCCTGCTCGCGGCGAGCGCCTGCCCGCGCTGGCTCCGTCTCGTGTGGCGCGAAGGAACCGCGGCGGGTCGAAGGGGCACTGGCATGGTGCCCTGCCGCCCCGCGCCGACGGGCTTTGTCGACCCGCGCGAATTAGCGCCGCGACTCGTGCATTGGGCTGCTGCACGCGCCTGGAGGCCCGCACGATGCGGCGTATGATCCCGCGCGCCCCACGTTGGTCCGCAAAGGACGTGGGACGGCGCCGCGCGCGCCCCGGTCCATCCAGAGAAACGAGTCCCCAATGGCCCATCGTTCCGCCGCGATCCGCAACCTCGCCCTCGTCGGGAGCAGCAGTTCCGGGAAGACGGCGTTGATCGACGCCCTGGCCTTCGTGACGAAAGACTCGCCACGCCACGGCAACTCGATCGACGGCACGAGCGTCTCCGACACCTTGCCGGAGGAGAAGGAGCGCAAGCAGACGCTGAACAGCCACGTGTTCGGCTTCCACTGGGAGGACTCGCTCCTCAACATCATCGACACGCCGGGGCACGCGGACTTCCTCGCGGACTCGCTGGCGAGCCTGGAGGTCGTCGAAGCGGCGCTGCTCTGCGTGAGCGCCTCCGGGCGTCTCACCTTCCACGGCCGGCGGCTCTTCGATGCCGCGAAGGGTGCGGCGATCGGGCGAGCCGTCGTGGTCACGCATCCCGACGGCGAGAACGCGCACTTCGAAGACGTGCTGCTCTCGCTCCAGGAGGTCTTCGGCGACACGGTCGTGCCGGTGACCTATCCCGATGCCGACGGGGCGAGCTTCAAGGCCGTGCACGACGTGCTCCACGGTGACGGCCCGCGGGCGAAGGAGTACCGGGCCCTGCTCGAGGAGCGCGTCGCCGAAGCCGACGATGCGATCCTCGCGCAGTACCTCGAGACCGGTGAGCTGTCCGACGCCGACTTCCAGAAGTACCTCCCCATCGCGATCGCGAAGGAGAAGGTCACGCCGCTCTTCACGGTCTGCCCGCCGAAGGAAGTCGGCCTGCGCAAGCTCTGCTCGTTCATCCGCACCTATTTCCCCTCGCCCGCGGCCTACGGCCCGCGCGCCGCGGCGAAGCCCGGCAGCTCCGAACACGACCAGGTCGTCGAGGCGGACGAGGGCGGCCCCTTCGCCGCGCGCGTCTTCAAGACGATCGTCGACCCGTACGTCGGCCGCGTGAGCTGGCTGCGTTGCTTCCGCGGTTCGATGAGCGCGGACGCGGGGTTCTTCAACGTCCGCACGGGCAAGCACGAGAAGGTCGCCGGGCTCCAGGTGCGGGAAGGCATCGAGACCAAGCCGGTCGACAAGGTGGTCGCGGGCGATCTCTTCGTGATCTCGAAGCTCGAGTCGCTCGCGTTCGGCGACACGGTCACCGCGGATGCCCATCCGCTCGCGATGAAGCCGGTGAGCTTCCCGGCGCCGACCTTCTCGCTCGCCGTGAATCCCGCCTCGCGCGGCGACGAGCAGAAGATCGTGCAGGGTCTGGAGAAGCTCGCGGCGGAGGATCCGACCTTCAAGGTGCAGCGCGATCCCCACACGGGCGAGCTCGTGGTCTCGGGCATGAGCCCGCTGCACATCGACGTGCAGCTCAAGCGCCTCGAGAAGCGCTACCACTGCGGGACGGTCACGCATCCTCCGCTCGTCGCCTACAAGGAGACGGTGACCCTGCCCGCCGAAGGACATCACCGGCACAAGAAGCAGTCCGGTGGGCGCGGCCAGTTCGGCGAGGCCTACCTGCGGATCCGACCGCGCGATCGCGGGCAGGGCTTCCTCTTCGTCGACAAGGTCGTCGGCGGCTCGATCCCGCGCCAGTTCATCCCCGAGGTCGAGAAGGGCGTGCGGCACTTCCTCGACAAGGGTGCGCTCGCGGGTTGCCGGGTCGAGGACGTCGAGGTCGAGGTCTACGACGGCAAGTACCACGACGTCGACTCCGACCAGATCTCGTTCCAGATCGCCGGCGAGCGCGCCTTCGCGGATGCGTTCGCGAAGGCGAAGCCGATCCTGCTCGAGCCGATCATGGACGTGGTCATCCGCGTGCCGGAGCGCTTCACGGGCGACGTCGCGAGCAACCTCGCCACGCTCCGCGGTCGCATGACCGGCATGGAGATGCTCGGCGGGATCCAGACGATCACCGCGCAGGTGCCGATGAAGGAGATGCAGGACTACACGACGCAGCTCCGCTCGATCACGGCCGGCGAGGGTTCCTTCGAGATGCGTCCGGCGCACTTCGAGCCCGTGCCGCCCAACGTGCAGCACGACATCGTCGCCGCCTACAAGGCGCGCCAGGAACAGGCGCACCATCATCACTGAGCGCTACGCGAAGGGCGTCGCGCCACGCGAAAGGAGCGGCTGCGGTGCCTCAAACGGCGACGGGAAGGGCCACGACCTGGCCCTTCTCGTCGCGCGCGAGCCGCGCCATCGCGCAGTCCGGATCGTGGGTGAAGAACACGCGGCCGCCGCGCGCGACGAGCTCGTCGAGGAGACGCGTCTTCTCGTCGATCAGCAATTCGGGGAAGCGGTCGTAGCCCATCGTGATCGCGCGGCGGACCCAGGGCAGGCCGGGGATCAGGTCGGCGGCGAAGAGCAGCGGCCCCTCGTCGTCCGAGACTTCGAGCAGCAGCATGCCGGGCGTGTGGCCGAAGGACGGATGCAGCCGGTACTCCGGACCGAGGGTCGCGCTGCGCTCGCCGTCGACGAACTCGACCCGAGCGCTCGCCGCGAGCAGCTCGTTGAGGCGCGGCACGAAGCTCGCGCGATCGCGGGCGTGGGGGTGGGTCGCGCGCTCGAACGCGGCGCGGCCGACGACCCAGCGGGCGTTCGGGAACACGAGTTCGGCGGCCTGGCCTTCGCGCCAGGCGCTGAGCGCGCCGCCGGCGTGGTCGAAGTGGAGATGCGAGAGGACGACGACGTCGATCGCCTCCGGTGGGACGCCGAGCGCCGCGAGGTTCTCGAGCAGCACGTGGGAGCCTTCCTCGACGCCGAAGCGCTCGCGCAGCTTGGGCTCGAAGAAGGAGCCGATCCCCGTCTCGCAGAGGATCGTGCGCGAGCGCTCGCGGATGAGCAGGCAACGGCACGCGAGCCGGATGCGGTTCTGATCGTCCGGCGCGGCCCAGGTCGCCCAGAGGGCGCGGGGGGCGTTGCCGAACATCGCACCGCCGTCGAGGCGCTGGTGGTTGCCGAGGACGGGATCGAGCCGGAGCTTCATGGGAGCGACGAGCGTACGCGCGCGCAGGGCGCTCTGCCTGCTTCCTTGCGCGGGGCCCGTGGCGTGGCACGATCCCCGGGCATGGTGAACCTCGTCGCCGTCGACCGCCTCGATGCGGCCATCGTCAAGGACGGCGGATTCGACGCCGTGGTCCTGGTCACGCCGGAGCCGGCCGCGATCCGCGTCGCGCCGCTCGCGGCGCTGATCGCCTCGCTCCGCGCCAGTGACGCCAAGGCCGATTCGCAGCTCGCCTTCCTGCCCGCGCCCGAACTCGCCGGTGGGCGCTTCGTGCTCTCTCCCACGGGTCCGCTCGATCGCGATCACGACGACGTGCGCCGCTTCGCCGATGCCGCGCGCGTCGGTGTGCGCCGTGCGCGCGACGCCGGCAGCCGCTCGCCGCTGCTCCTGATCGCGGTCCCGAGCGGTGACGCGCGCTATCGGCGCGCGGCCGACGTCGCGGTCCTCGGCGGGGTCGGCGGACTCTGGGAACCGCTCGAGGCCTGCGAGGCGCTGGGCTCGAACGCCTGCCGGCCGACCGAGCGCGTCGGCTGTGCCGTGATCGGCGGGACCCTCGATGCCGCGACGCTGCAACGCCTGCACGACGTCGAGGCCGGCCTCGCCGCGGCGCGTGACCTCTGTGGCACCGAGCCCGAGCGCATGGCGCCGCCGCGCTTCGCCGAGTACTGCCAGGACCTCTTCGCCGGGTCCGGAGTGAAGCTCGAGGTCGTACGCGACCGCATGCAGCTCGAGCGCGAGTACCCGCTGCTCTCGGCCGTCGCGCGCGCCTCGCAGGGGGTCGATCGCCACCGGCCCTGCGTGATCCGGCTCGAGTGGGCGGGCGAAGGCGCGATCGAGCGCACCTTGCTCTTCGCGGGCAAGGGCCTGACCTACGACACGGGTGGCGCCGACCTGAAGGCGGGCGGCGTGATGGCCGGCATGAGTCGCGACAAGGGTGGCGCTGCGGCCGTCGCGGGCTTCCTGCACACGGTCGCCCGGCTGCGCCCGCGCGGCGTCCGCGTGGTCGCCGAGCTCGGCGTGGTGCGCAACAGCATCGGTGCCGACGCCTTCGTCTCCGACGAGATCATCCGCAGCCACGCCGGCGTGCGCGTGCGCATCGGCAACACCGACGCCGAGGGGCGCCTGGTGCTCGCCGATCTGCTCTCCCATCTGCGGGAGCGCGCGCTGCGCGAGACCGGCCCGCGGCTCCTCTCCGTCGCGACGCTCACCGGGCACTCGGGTCGCGCCGTGGGGCCCTACAGCATCGCGCTCGACAACGGCCCGGCGCGTGCGCTCGGCATCGCCGAGACGCTCGGTGCAGCCGGCGACCTCTGGGGTGACCCCTTCGAGATCTCGCGCCTGCGCCGCGAGGACTTCGACTTCGTCGCGCCTCGCAGTCGCGCCGACGACGTGCTCTCGTGCAACAACGCGCCGTCGACGCAGACCAACCGCGGTCACCAGTTCCCGATGGCCTTCCTCGCGATCGCCGCCGGGCTGAGCGCGCACGGCGCCAACGGGAGCAAGCCGTTGCCCTTCACGCACGTCGACATCGGTGGCAGCGCGACCGAAGGGCTCGACTGGCAGCACGGCCGTCCGACCGGCCGCCCGGTCGTCGCCTTCCTCGCCGGGCTCGTGCCCGGTGCACTCGGCGCGTGAGCCCGGGGCCGCTCGTCCTCGCGAGCACGTCGAGCTACCGCAGGGCGCTGCTCGAGCGCCTGCGCGTGCCGTTCCGCTGCGTCGCGCCCGGCGTCGACGAAGCGCTCGCGCGCGGGAGCGAGCGCGAGCCGGCGGCGATCGCGGCGCGCCTCGCGCGGGCGAAGGCCGAGGCGGTCGCGCGTCGCGAGCCCGACGCGGTGGTCCTCGGCAGCGACCAGGTCTGCGCGCTCGGCGACGAGGTCCTCGGCAAGCCGGGCACGGCCGAGCGCGCGGTCGCGCAGCTGCTGCGTCTCGCCGGCCGGAGCCACCGGCTCTACACCGCGGTCGCGATCGTGCATCGCGGTGGCTGCATCGCGTGGGTGGAGGAGACGATCCTCGCGATGCGGGTCCTCGATGCGGAGGAAGCGGCGCGCTACGTCGCGGCCGATGCGCCGCTGGACTGCGCCGGTTCCTACAAGATCGAGTCGCTCGGCATCGCGCTCTTCGAGCGGGTCGTCGCCGAGGACGCGACGGCGATCGTCGGCCTGCCCCTGCTGCGGACGAGCCGCGAACTGCGCGCGCTCGGCCATCGCGTGCCCTGAGCGAGGGCGCGCGCCCCTTCAGCGTGAGCTGCGCTGTCCGATCATCGCGAGGAACTCGCGGCGGGTGGACGCATCGTCGCGGAACGCGCCGAGCATGCGCGAGGTGACGGTAAGCGCGCCCGGCTTGCGGATGCCGCGCGTGGTCATGCAGAAGTGTTCTGCCTCGACGATCACCGCGACGCCGCGCGGGGCGAGCACCCGATCGATCGCATCGGCGATCTGCACCGTGAGGCGCTCCTGGACCTGGAAGCGCTTCGCGAAGGCCTCGACCACCCGCGCGATCTTGCTGAGTCCGACCACGCGCTGCCGAGGGAGATACGCGACGTGTGCCCAGCCGATGAAGGGCACCATGTGGTGCTCGCAGTGCGACTCGAGTCGGATGTCGCGCACGGTCACCATCTCGTCGTAGCCTTCGACCTCGTGGAAGGTCTTCGCGAGGATCGCCTCGGGGTCCATCGCGTAGCCGGCGAAGAGCTCCTCGTAGGCCCGCGCGACGCGCGCGGGGGTCTCGACGAGCCCCTCGCGGGTCGGATCCTCACCCGCCCAGGCGAGCAGGGTCCGCACGGCGGCCTCGGCCTCGGCGCGGCTCGGCCGGCTCGGCGCGGGACTCCCCTGGCCCAGGCCGCGCCGCACGACGAGCCGCGCGATCCGGGCCGGTGCCAGGGGCACGCCGCATTCGGCTTCGTGGGCCTCGGCGTGGAACTCGGCGGCCGAAGCCTCGCGCGGCTCGCGGGCGCGGGCGCTGGGTCCGGGCGACGTGGATCGTGGGTTCACTCGACGCTTCATGGCAGGTCGCTCGGACGCTTCGTGGGCCGCGGCGAGGTCTGATCGGACGATCATAGCCCAGCCTGCGCGCGCTGCCGCTCCTTGGATCCTGTGCGGCGGGGATGCAAGCGCCGCGTCGCGGACCGCGCGGCCGCGCCGATGGCAGCGCTCCATCCCGGTCCGCGGCGCGCGTAGACCCTTGGCGACGCGGGCGCGGTCCTTGGCTAAGTTCGCCGCGCGATGACGATCCGCATCCAGGACACGCTCACCCGCGAGAAGCGCGAGTTGGTTCCGCTCGAGCCCGGGCTCGTGCGGCTCTACGTCTGCGGTCCGACCGTGTACGACGACTGCCACATCGGCCATCTCATGGGGCCGGTGATCTTCGACACGGTGGCGCGCTGGCTGATCGCGCGCGGCTACCGGGTGCGCTTCGTCAACAACATCACCGACATCGACGACAAGATCATCCAACGCGCGCAGCGCACGGGTGAGGACTGGCGCGCGATCACCGCGCGCTACACGCAGCAGTACTTCGATCACCTCCGCGCGCTCGGCGTGGTCACGATCACCGACCACCCGCGCTGCACGGAGTACGTGCCGCAGATGATCCGCTTCGTCGAGGAGCTCCTCGCGGTGGGTCGCGCCTATGCGGCCGCCGACGGCATCTACTACGAGGTCGCGCGCCAACCGGCCTACGGCAAGCTCTCCGGACGCCGCGTCGAGGACATGCTCGCGGGCGCGCGCGTGGAGGCGAGCGAAGGCCTGCGCCACCCCGCGGACTTCGCGCTCTGGAAGGCCGCGAAACCCGGCGAGCCGGTCTGGGACAGTCCCTTCGGACCCGGTCGTCCCGGCTGGCACCTCGAGTGCTCGGTGATGTCGAGCGAGCTGCTCGGCGGCGCGTTCGACCTGCACGGCGGCGGTGACGACCTCAAGTTCCCGCACCACGAGAACGAGATCGCGCAGAGCGAGGCGCATGGCGATGCCTATGCGACGAGCTGGATGCACCATGGCCTCGTGCAGTTCGGCGGCAAGAAGGTCGCGAAGAGCGATCCGCGCATGAAGGATCCGGCGTTCAGCCGGCAGTTCCAGGCGAGCTGGTTGCTCGCGACCCACGGCGCGCCCGCGTTGCGTTTCTTCCTGCTGCGTGGCCACTACCGGCGGCCGATCGACTTCGAGCCCGGCAATCTCGAGGCCGCGCGCACGGGGCTCGTCCGACTGCTGCGGCAGCTCGGCAGTCTCGGCGACGAGGAGCGCGTCACCGGGCTGTCGGAGATCCTCGCGCGAGCCCTGCCGGACGCACTGGCGACGCACCGCGCGCGCTTCTGCGCCGCGATGGACGACGACTTCAACTCCGGCGAGGCGATCGCCGAGCTCTTCGCGATCGCGCACGACGCCCATGCGGCGCAGGGTGAGGCGAGGGCGGAGGCGCTGCGCCTCCTGCGGGATCTCGGGCGCCTGCTCGGCCTGTTCCAATCCGGCGACCTCGCGCGGCTCGATGCGACGCGGCAGGGCGACGAGCGCACGACGCGGGTCGTCGAGGGCCTCCTCGCGGTGCGCGCGGCCGCGCGCGCGCGGAAGGACTTCGCGAGCTCCGACGCGGTGCGCGACCTGCTCGCGCAGACCGGCATCGTCGTGAAGGACGGTCCGGCGGGTGCGAGCTTCGAGTGGTCGCGTGGCGACGGTCTGCCCGCGCTGCTCGACGCCGTGCTCGCCCTGCGGGTCGCCGCGCGCGCGCGGCGCGACTTCGCGCTCGGCGACGCGCTGCGCGACGTGATCACCGGTGCGGGCATCCAGCTCCTCGACACCCCGACCGGCTCGCGCTGGGAGCTGTGAGAGCGTCTCGCGTCCGACCGCCGCATTCCGAACTGCCGATGCCCACTCCGTTCCTCCTCCTCGCCGCGTCCCGCTTCGCCCTCCTCCCCGTGCTCGCCGTGCTCTGTGCGTGCAATCTCGCTCCGGTCGGCGGGGGGCGCCGCGGTGCCGCCGAGCCGCGCCCCACGGCCGCCGATCCCGCGCGGGCGACGCCGACGCCGTGGCGCACGATCGGCACCAGCGTCGAGAGCCGTCCGCTCGAGCTGCGGACGGTGGGCTACGGCCCACGCCGCGCGCTGTGGATCGGCGGGATCCACGGCGACGAGACCGAGGGCAGCGTCGCGACCGAGCTCCTGCCCGAGGCCTTCCTCGCCGCGGGTCTCGCGCCGCTCGCGACGCTGACGATCGTGAAGGACGTCAATCCGGACGGCCGTGCCGCGCGCCAGCGCCGCAATGCGCGCGGCGTCGACCTCAACCGCAACTACCCCGCGAAGAACTACCGCCCCGGCGACGACCGCGGACCCGCCGCCCTCTCCGAACCGGAGGCGCAGGCCCTGCACGACCTCGTGCTCGAACTGCGCCCGGAGATCGTGCTCGTCGCGCATTCCTGGGGTCGCAAGGCGAGTGGACCGCGGGCCTTCATCAACTTCGACGGCCCCGCGGATCGCATCGCGCGGCGCTTCGCCGTGGCCTCCGGCTACCCGGTGGTGCCGAGCACCGACATCCACGGCACGCCGGGCTCGCTCGGCTCGTTCGTGGGCATCGACCTCGGCATCCCCATCCTGACGATCGAGTACGCGCGCGGCGACGACCCCAAGCAGTGCTGGGAGGCGACGCGTGCCGCGATCCTCGGCGCGATCGCGCCGCCGGTGGAGTCCTGAGGTGAGGCGGTCGGGCTGGCCCGGCGTCGCCGCGCTCGCGGGGTTGCTCGGCGCCCCGCCCGTCGACGTGCCGACCAAGGCACCGCACCCCGGCCCCTCGGTCGGCATCGAGTTCGAGGTCGCGGACCGCAGCGTCGTCGCGAAGCTGATGGGGGAGCAGCGCACCTTCGGCGCCTGGCTCGGCTTCCCCGCGGGGGTCGAGGAATGGACGGCGCCCCTGGCGAAGGCGGAGGAGACGCGCCTGCTCGCCGCGATCGACGCGCTCTTCCGCGACCGCAACCGGATCGCGATCGAAGGCGTGTCGGCTGCGCCGCGCATCGGAAAGCTCGAGGTCCCGCCGCTCGATTCGACCGGCTACGGCGTGCCGGCGCTCGCGTTCGAACTGCACTGGGACTGTGCGGAGCGGCCGCGACGCATCGAGGTCGTCTGGGAGAGCTTCGAGGAATTGACCTGGTTCGATCAGGTGCGCATGCCGCTGATGTTCCGCGAACTCGGCGACGTCACGATCGGCACCGTCACACCCGCGGAACCCTCGTTCCTCTGGCATGCGAGCCTGCGGCCGCCGAAGGTGGTCGAGCAGCCCGTCGAACAGCGCGTCGCGACTGCGGACTGGCCCGTGCCTCTCGGTGCGTGCGGCGTGCTGGTCCTGGCCCTCGCCCTGTGGCCGCTGGCGCGGCGCGCGCGGCCGTCGCGGGCCCTCTCGGTCGCACTCGTCGCGAGCGCGTTGGGCACGGCCTACCTCGTGCGGGATCGCGGGGTCTGGTCGATCCCGTCACCCTTCGCGACGACGCGGCCCCGCGACGAAGCGGCGGCCGCCACGATCGTCGATGGCTTGCTGCGCAACCTCTACGCCGCGTTCGAGGGGCGTCGCGAGGAGGAGATCTACGACGCGCTCGCCGTCAGCGTCGTGCCCGAACTCCGCGCGGAGCTCTACGGGCGCATCTACGAGAGCCTCATCCTGCGCAGCCAGGGCGGTGCGGTGTGCCAGATCGAGCGCGTCGAGATCGACGAGCGTCGGGTCGAGCTCGCGGCCGAGCTCGAGCCCTGGGACCTGCTCGACGAGGCGCGGGCCGACGCGCCGCGCTTCCTCGCGACGTGGCGCTGGCGCGCGAAGGGCCTGGTCACGCATTGGGGCCATGCGCATCGCCGCGAGAACGCCTATGAGGCGCGGCTGTGGATCTGCCTCGATGCCGGCGCCTGGCGCATCGGTGCCTTCGAGGTCCTCGATCACTCACGCGTCGACTCCGATGGCTGACCCCGGTCTCGCGGTCACGGTGCGCGAGCTGCGCTTCGCGTATCCGGGCGGGGCGCCGCTGCTGCACGTGCGCGCCCTCGACCTGCGGCCCGGCGCCTGCGTCGCCGTCGTGGGGCCGAGCGGGACCGGCAAGACGAGCTTGCTCCATCTCCTCGCGGGGATCCTCGTGCCGGCGAGCGGTTCGTTGTGCGTCGGCGACGTCGACCTCGCCGGACTCGACGACGCCGCGCGGCGTCGCCTCCGCCGCACGCGGATCGGCCTGGTGTTCCAGGAGCTCGAATTGCTCGAGCACCTCGACGTCCGCGAGAACGCGCTGCTCCAGGCCACCCTGGCGCTGGGGCGCGCCGGAGCGCGCCTGCACGAGCCGCGCCTCGCCGCGCTCGCCGGGAGCTGCGGCATGGGTGCGCTGCTCGCGCGCCGGCCGCGCGAGCTCTCGGTCGGCGAGCGACAGCGCGCCGCGCTCTGCCGCGCGCTGCTGCTCCGCCCACCGCTCGTGCTCGCCGACGAGCCGACGGGCAACCTCGATGCCGAGACCGCGCAGCAGGTCGTCGAGCTGCTGCTCGACGATGCGCGCGAACGCGGAGCGACGCTCGTGGTGGTGACCCACGACCGCAGTCCGCTCGCGCGGTTCGATCGGGTCCTCGATGCGCGGGAGTGGCGCGCATGAGCGCGGCGCTCTGGCTCGGCCTGCGCGCCCTGGCGCACCATCGCGGCCGGGCACTCCTGCTCGCGCTCGCGACCGCGTTCGTCGCGTTCGTGCCGATCGCGATCACGCGGTTCATGGGCGCGGTCGAGGCTGCGGCGCTCGCGCGCGCGGACGCGAGTCCGCTCGTGATCGGGGCGCGCGGCAGCCGCTTCGACCTCGTGCTCTCCGCCCTGTGGTTCCGCGGCCGCACGCCCGACCTGCTGCGTCTCGACGAACTCGAGCGCGTGCGGCGCGACGGTCTCGCGGAACCCGTGCCGCTCCTCGTGCGCCATACGGCGCAGGGTTGGCCGCTCGTCGGGACGACCTCGCAGTACTACCGTCATCGCGGTCTGCGGCTCGCCGAGGGCGAGTTGCCGCTGATGCTGGGCGAGTGCGTGCTCGGAGCGACCGTCGCCGAGCGCCTCGGCCTGCGCACGGGCGACGTGCTCCGCAGCGATCCCGAGAACGCCCTCGCCCTCGATGGGGCGTACCCGTTGCGCATGCGCATCTGCGGGGTCCTCGCGCGCTGCGGCACGGCCGACGATGCCGCGGCCTTCGCGAGCCTGGAGACGACGTGGATCCTCGAGGGGCTGATGCACGGGCACGGCGATGCGCGGTCGCAGGACCAGGCGCGGGTGATCCGGCGCGACGGCGAGCGGGTCGTGCTCGACTCCGGCATCGTCGAGTACCAGGAGGTCACGCCCGAGAACGCGGCGAGCTTCCACGTCCACGGCGAGCGCGACGCGCTGCCCCTCTCGGCGATCCTCGCGCTGCCGCGCGACGTCCGCAGCGCGACCCTGCTGCTCGCGCGCTACCGCGTGCTCGATTCCGTCGAGGCCGTCGTGCCGCGCGCGGTCGTGCTCGAACTCCTGGCCTGGGTGCTCTCGCTCGAGCGCGTGTTCGTGCTCCAGGTCGTCTGCGTCGCGATCGCGACCGCGATGCTGCTCGCCCTGGTCCTCGCCCTCGTCGTGCGCCTCCGTGCCCGCGAGATCGAGACGCTGGCGCGGGTCGGTGCATCGCGCGCGACGGTCGCGGCGGCCTTCGCGGTCGAGTTCGGGGCGATTCTCCTCGGCGGCGCGGTCCTCGCGCTCGGGCTGGCGTGGGCTACGGTCTCCGTCCTACGCAGCGTCCTGCCATGGCTCTGAACCCGCGCCGTTCCCCTTTCTCCCCGCTCGTCCTCGTCCTCAGCGCCGCGTTCCCGCTCACCGCGTGTGGCGGTGAAGCGTCCACGGCGGGGGCCGCCGCCCCGGGCAAGCCCGTCGTCTGGGCGGCCGCGTGGCCGATCTGGTCGTGGGCCAACCGCATCGGCGGCGATCTCATCGATCTGCGCTGCGTTCTGCCGGCGGGCGCCGACGTCGAGAGCTTCGAGCCGGAGCGCAAGACGATCGCCGCGATCGCGGATGCCGAGCTGGTCCTGCTGCACGGCGCCGAGCTGGAGCACTGGGCGATGCACGCGAGCCTGCCGCTCGGCATCGTCGTCGATGCCTGCCGTCCGCTCACGGCCGAGCTGATCAAGCTGCCCGAAGGTGCCGCGCACAGCCACGGGGCCGGCGAACACCACGTGCACGATGGACACAACCCGCACGTCTGGCTCGACCCCGTGCTGGCCCAGAAGCAGGCGCGCGCGGTGCACGAGGGCCTGCTCCGGATCCTCCCGGAGCAGCGCGCGGCGCTCGACGGTCGCCTGGCGACGCTGCTCGCCGATCTCGAGGCGCTCGATCGCGAGTGCCAGGCGCTGCGCTTCGCGACGGACGACGTCGTCGTGACCACGCATCCCACCTGGGCCTACCTCGGCAAGCGCTACGGCTGGCCCCTCGCGGAGGCCCACTTCCACGCCGAGAAGGAGCTCGACGACGCGGGGCTCACCGAACTCGCGGTGGCGGCCGGCGACAAGCGCGTGCGCGCCGTGCTCTTCGAGGCGCCGGTGCCCGAGGCCGCCCAGAAGCGCATCCGCGAACTGCTCGGCGCGCCCTGCATCGTGATCGATCCCGACGTGACGCGCAGCGGCGAGCAGCTCACGCGGGACACGGGCGCCGTCCTGCGCGCGGGCGTCGCGGCGCTGGCCGCCGCCATGAACTGAGCGCGCCGCGCGCGCTCACTTGCGCTTGATCGCGCCGCTCTTGACCCAGTCGATCCAGGCGGCTTCCCAGGCGATCGCGTCGACGCCCTCCAGACAGACCCTGGCCGCCTTCTCGGCGTCCTTCTCCTCGAGCGCGATCTTCGCGTAGGTCGGGAGGATCTCGCTCCACTCGGGATCCCATTTCGCGCCGAGCTTGGCCTTGCCGCGGATGAGGAAGTCGGCCATGGCCCAGGCCTGGGCGTAATGGTCCGGTGCACGTGCGCCGTAGAACTTGGCGCGCGACCAGCCGACGATCTCGCCGCTCGGGATCAGGGTCTTCGAGGCCATCTGCTCGCGCAGCGAGTCGAGGCGGCCCTTGTGGGGGACGAGCACCTCGTTCTTGCCGCTGCGGCGCAGGCTGCCGAAGTACTCCGCGAGGCCTTCGTCGAACCAGCGGTGCAGCTCGACCTCCGGCCAGTACTGGTCCGAGTACTGGTGCCAGGCCTCGTGGTAGGCGATCGAGAGCATCTCCTCCTCGCTGCTGCAGAAGATGCGCTGCGCGTCGTGATAGATGACGAGCTCCTTGGTGCCGGGGCTGAACCAGCCGACGACGCCCGTCGGCGTGTCCCCGTACTTCTGGAACTCACCGTAGTCGTAGCAGATGCGGATGATCGAGTAGTTGCGCTTCATCCCCGGGTGTGGGGGATAGCGGTCCTTGAACATCGCGCGCGCGTCTTCGAGCTTCTTCGCCGTCCAGCGGGCGAAGCGGATCATCTCCTTCTGGTGCGCGCCGTCGCCGAGCTTCCACGCGAAGGTGACGATGAAGTCCTCGGTGGTGAAGTAGTCCCAGTTCTTGAGGTCGCCGATGTTCTTCTTCAGGCGCTCGAGGGCTTCCTTCTCCTCCTCGGTGTCGGCGTACTTGTCCTTCGGTTCCGCGGCACCGCCGTCGTCCTCGGCGGGACCGAGGTACTGGAGGCTCGTCAGCATGCGCTTGACGATGGGGTTCCACTTCGCGTCGGGCTTCTCGCCGGACTTGACCGGCAGCACCACCGAGAGCGCGATCTCCTTGCCCTCGGGCAGCGTGTAGCAGGCGGTCGTCGTGTACCAGAGCTGGTCGAACTGTCCGGAGTAGTTGACCATCGCCTTGACGTCGACGTACTCCCACCAGGTCGAGGGCGGCTTCTTCCCGCCGCCCTTGTTCGCCTTCCCCTTCACCAGGACCTTGCGCTTCTCGCCGGAGCTGGTCGGGTCCTTGCCGGCGACGAAGTCCGCGAAGGTCTTGGCCTTGGCGCTGCGCCGGAACTCCTCCATCGCGCGCTTCGCGAGATCCTCGGGCGAGACTTCGTCGTCGCCGGTCTTCGGCTTGTCGCCGGTGCTCGGCCCCTCCGACGGCGCGTTGTTCCCCTCGAACTCGTAGACGTAGAGCTGCCAGGAGAAGGTGCCATTGCGGCCGTGGATGTAGTCCCCCTCGTCGGCCGGCTCGAACTTCGCGATGAGATTGCCGCCCTCGGAACCGATCTGGATCGGCACGGGCGAGAGCTTCTGGAACACGTCGAAGCGGACGCGCTGCGAGTCGAGGGTCTGCTCGAAGTAGTCCGTCTGGGCGGGCGCGAGCGCACACAGGACGGCGGACGAGAACAGGGTCGCGACGAACTTGCCCATGATTTCCGGTTCGAGAGGAGCGACGAGGCGCGGAGCGTAACGGGTCGCCGTGCAGCCGTGGGGTGCATCGTGGCCGAGGGAGCGGTGCGACCGTCGGTCGCGCAACGCGGACCGTGGGCACTTGCTCCCGCGCGCGCGGCTCAGGCTCGCGGCGACAGCCCGCGCCAGCGGATCCCCAATCCCGCCCGACCGGGGAAGCTCACGATGCCGTCCTCGCCGACCGAGACGCCCTCGGCCACGTCGTCGGCGAGCAGCAGGGCGCCGTCGAGGTCCGCCCAGTCGAGGAGCGGCAGGAGCTGCCCGATCGCGGAGATCCCCACCGTCGACTCAGTCATGCAGCCGACCATGACCTTGAGTCCGAGCTGTCGCGCGCTCGCGATCATCCGCCGCGCCGGCGTGATCCCGCCGCACTTGGTGAGCTTCACGTTGATGCCGTGGAAGCGCGACGCACAGCGCGCGACATCGGCCTCGCCCTGGCAACTCTCGTCGGCGACCAGCGGCAGGACCGAACGGGCGAAGACCGCCGCCTGCCCGTCGTCGTCGTCGGGTGGCAGGGGCTGCTCGAGGAACTCGACGCCGAGCGCCGCGAGCTGCGGCGCGAGTTCGAGCGTGCGCGCGGCCGTCCACGCGCAGTTCGCGTCGATCCGGAACACCGCCGTCGTGTGGCGCCGCAGCTCGCGGACGATCGCGAGGTCGTCGTCGGTGCCGAGCTTGATCTTGTAGATCGGGAAGCGGGGGAACTCGCGCAGCTTCGCCACCATCTCCGCGACGGGGGCGATGCCGATCGTGTAGTCGGAGGGCGGCAGCGCCGCGAGCGAGAGGCCGAAGAGCCGCCAGACCGGCAGGCCGAGGCGCTTGCCCCAGAGGTCGTGCGCCGCCTGGTCGAGCGCACAGAGCGCGAAGGGATCCGCGGCGAGGGCGCTCGCGTGCCGCGCCCAGAACGCGGCGGGCACGTCGACGTGATCGGCCTCGATCGCGTCGCGCAAGCGCTCGAGGCTCGCACCCATCGACGCGGCCGAATTCCCGTAGTAGCCGACGGTCGAGGCCTCGCCGTAGCCCGCGTGCTCGCCGTCGCGGAGCTCGACGATGAGGTTGTGCTGCAGATCGGTCGAGCCGTGCGCGATCGTGAAGCGATGGCGCAGGCGGAGCGGGACGACATGGAGCGTCATCTGCATGGTCGGCCTCAGAGATGGCGGCGGAGGGCGTCGAGGAGTGCCTCGAGATGCGCGGCCTCGTGCGTCGCGAAGACCGCGATGCGCAGCGCCGGCGCCGTGAGTCCGCCGTAGCCCTTCAGCACGGGCACGAGGATGCCGGCGCGGCGCAGCGCCACGTGCAGTGCGTCGACCTCGCGCTCGCGGGGCAGGCTCAGCGCGATGATCGGCGCGGCGCGCGCATCGTCGCGCAGCGTGACCCCGAGCGCGCGGAGGCCGGCGCGCAGCGTCTCGGCATGGGCGTGCAGGCGCACGCGGAGCAGCGGCTCCGTGCGCGCGATCCGCAGCGCGGCCGCGGTCGCCGCGGCGACCGGGACGGTGGGGGGCGTGGACCCGGCGCTCCACGCGCTCGCCCGGGCGATCCGCGCGATCCGCTCCGCGTTGCCCGCGACGAGCGCGCCGTGCCCGCCGAGCGCCTTGCTCGCGGTGCCCGCGACGAGCAGCGCGTCGTCGTCGGCGAGGCCGGCGTGCTCCACGCTGCCGCGGCCGTTCTCCCCGAGCACGCCGAAGCCGTGGGCGTCGTCGACGAGCAGCGTGCCCCCCGGGTAGGGTGCGAGGGCCTCGCGGAGCGCGGCGAGCGGTGCGAGACGGCCATTGCCCGCGAAGACGCCGTCCGTCACGACGAGCGGCGTCTCACCGGCCTTGAGTTCGCGCTGCAGACGTGCCGCGAGATCGCCGGCGTCGCCGTGCGCGTACGGGTGTCTCGGCGTCGCGTCGAGGAGGCCCAGCGCCTCGCGCGCGCTCGCGTGAGCGTGCTCGTCGTGGAACGCGCGCCAACGCCGCGTCGGCAGCGCCGCGACGAGGAGCGCCGTCGCGGCCCAGCCGCTCGCGACGTGCAGCGCGGCCGCCGTGCCGAAGAACTCCGCAGCCTCGGCCTCGGCGGCGAGGAGCGGCGGCGTCGTGCCGTAGCCCGCGCGCGCGCTGCCGGGGTGCAGGCCGAAGCGCTGGATGGCCGCGACGGCCGCCGCGATGACCTCGGGCCGCGCCTGCAGTCCGAGATAGGCGGTGCCGCCGAACCAGAGCAGGCGCTGGCCGTCGACCTGGACCTCGGGGCCGACCGGGCTCTCGAAGCAGGGGGACTCGCCTGGGCTCATGGCGTCGTCCTCGCGCGCTCGACGACCACGTGGGCCGCACCCGTACCCGGCACGACCCGCAGGGCCGTGCCGAAGACCGGCGCGAGCCGGGCCTCGGTCAGCAACTGGGCAGGCGCTCCGGAGTCGGCCACGCGGCCGGACGCGAGCATCGTGATCCGGTCGGCGAACTGGCCCGCGAGGTCGAGGTCGTGGGTCACGACGACGACCGCGCGCCCCGCGCGCGCGCGCGCCGCGAAGAGCTCCAGCACGACGAGCTGCTGGTCGGGGTCGAGCGACGCCGTCGGTTCGTCGCCGAGCAGCACCGGGCTGTCCTGCGCGAGCGCCCGCGCGACCAGGGCCCGCTGCCGCTCGCCGCCGGACAGCGCCGCGAGCGGGCGCTCGGCGAACGCGAGCAGGCCGGTCGCGGTGAGCGCCGCAGCGACGGCGGCGCGATCGCTCGTGCCGGCGTTCGGCGGCGAGCCGCGCCAGGCGTAGCGCCCGCCTTCGACGAATTCGGCGACGCTGCAGTCGGGCAGCGCGTCGAGCCCCTGCGGCACCAGCGCGACGCGCCGGGCGCGCGCGGCGGGGCGGAGCCGTGCGGCGTCCTCGCCCGCGAGCTCCACCTGACCGGCCGTGGTCCGCACGAGGCCCGCGGCCGCGCGCAGGAGCGTGCTCTTGCCCGAGCCGTTGCGGCCGATCACCGCGTGCAACTCGCCGGCGACGGCCTCGAACTCGGCGTTGCAAAGTGCGGGCAGCGCCGTGCCCGGGTAGCGCACCGTCACGTCGCGCAGGCGCAGCGGGCTCACCATGCGAGCCTCGACCGCGAGCGCGCGAAGAGCAGCGCGAGGAAGAACGTCCCGCCGAGCAGGGTCATCTGGACGTTGGGGCGGAACGTCCGTTCGCCGAGGACGACGAGCTGCAGCAGGTCGAGTCCGGGCACGAAGACCGCGCCGCCGAGCAACGTGAGCCAGAGCACGCGGCGATGCGAGGCGCCGACGGCGAGCCGAACGACCTGGGGCACGACGAGGCCGACGAAGCCGATCGGACCGGCCGCGGCGACCGCGCAGGCCGTCGCGAATGCGGCGGTGACGACCACGAGGACGCGGACGCGTGTGACGTCGACGCCGAGGCTGCGCGCGTCGTCGTCGCCGCCGGCGAGCAGATCGAGCTCGCGTGCGACGCGCGGGATCACGAGCACCGCGGCGAACACGCCGCAGGCGACCATCAGCACGTGGTAGGGCTGGCGCTCGTGGAGTGCGCCCATCGACCAGGCCTGCAGGGCGCCGAGCAGATCGAGGCGTTGAGCCGCGAAGAGCCCGTCCTGCACCGCGGCGATCGCACCGGCCATGCAGCTGTTGAGCGCGACGCCGAGCAGGACCAGCATCGCGATGCCACCGCGGCCGGTGAGTCGCTGGCCGAGGATCACGACGATGCCCGTCACGAGCAGCGCGCCGACGAGCGCCGCACCGGACACGAGCCAGGGACCGAGCTCCCCGAGTCCTTCGCGCACGACGAGCGGTGCGATGCCCCCGAGCGCGAGCAGGGCTGCGGTCGCGCCGAGCGACGCGCCGGAGGTCACGCCGAGCAGCGAGGGATCGGCGAGCGGGTTGCGCAGCAGGCCCTGGAGCAGCGCCCCGGCGACGGCGAGGCAGGCCCCGACGCCGGCGCTGGTGAGCGCCGAGCAGACCCGGATCTGGAGCAGTGCCTGATGCGGCAGCGGCGCATCGAGTCCGACGATCGCGAGCAGTCCCCGGAGGAGTTGGTCGGGCGGGAAGTGCAGCGCCTTGTCGGTGCCGAGTGCGATCTGGCCCGCGAGGATCACGAGGCCGCACGCGGCGAGCGCGAACGTCACGTCGCGGGGCAGCGGCCGCGCGTGCGCGTCGGCGTCGCCGTCGCGGGTCACCGCCCGTTCCGTCGACTGCTCACGAGCAACTCGTCGACGGCCTTGGCCAGTTCTTCCGCGGCCGTCACGATCTCGATCGACGAGGTCGCGAAGAGGCTCGGATGAAGGGGGACGATGCGGTTGCGCTTCACGGCCTGCATCGAGGCCAATGCGCTCTCGCTGCGCAGCAGCGCGGCGGTCTGACCGTCCTCCTCCCCGAAGGCGGAGGGCACGACGATCAGCTCGGGGTCCATCGCGACGAGCTCCTCGAAGCTCAGGCGGACCGAACCGATGTGCCCCGCCGAGGAGGTCGCGTTGTCGAGGCCGGCGATGCGCAGGATCTCCTCCGCCGGCGTCCGGGCGCCACTGCTCCAGCCCTCGCTGCCGTCGTGCACGTAGAAGGCGGCGCGCAGTCCGGTGCGGTCACCGACGTCGCGGATGAGGGCTTCGATGCGCTCCTGGAGGCGCTCGTCGAACTCCTGGGCGCGGGCCTCCACGCCGAGGACCGTCGCGATCAGCGCGAGGTCGCGGCGGGCGCCGTCCAGTTCCTCGGGGAGGGGCAGCCGGAACACGGTCACCCCGGCCTGCTGGAGAGCGCTCACCGTCTCCGCGCTGCTCAGGGTCGTGCAGATCACGAGGTCGGGCTTCAGCGCGAAGATCTCCTCCGCGTCGAAACGTTCGAAACGCGGCAGCGCGCCGAAGGGCTCGGGCCGGCGCGCGATCGTCGACCAGGTCAGGGCCTGCACGGGGATCGCCGCGAGGCGCGAGGGCGGCCAGATCGCGGTCACCGTGTCCATCAGCGAGGCGTTCGCGACGACCACGCGCTTGGGCCGTTCCGTCAGGTGCGCGGTGCCGCCTTCGGGCATGCGGACGTCGCGGGGGTACCCGCTCGCCTCGTCCTCGATGCCGGCCGCGACCTGCGGCTCTGCGGGGGCCGCCGGCCGTCGCTCCTTGCGCAGGTACGAGAGCGAGACGAGGGCCAGCAGGACGAGCGGCAGGATCCAGGCGAGGAGGCGGAGCGGCGACATGGTGTTTCCCTTCGCAGCTTGGATCGGCCAACGGCGCGCCGAGATCGAGGGCGCGCCGCGATTGGAGAAGCCAAGGGATCGCGGCCCTGCCGGCGCACGTCTCCGCGACGCGAATCGGGCGGCCGCCTCAGCGGCCCCACAGCTGGCGCCTCACAGTGCCGGCGCCTCACAGTGCTGGCGCCGCATACTGCCGGCGCCTCACGCAGCCGCGTTCACCAGCTCGCCTTGCGCACGCCCGGCACCTCCGCCAGGAGGGCGAGCTCGCGGAAGGCAATGCGGCAGAGGCCGAACTTGCGCAGGTACGCGCGCGAACGACCCGTCAGGTTGCAGCGGTTGCGGATGCGCGTCGCGCTGCTGTCGCGCGGCAGCTTCATGAGCTTGCGGCGGGCGGCGTCACGCTCCTCCATCGGGAGCTTGTCGTCGCGGATGATCGCCATCAGCTTCGTGCGCTTCACGCGGAAGCGCTCAACGGTCCTGCGACGGCGCAGGTTCTTGTGAACGGAAGAGGTCTTCGCCATGGACTCGCGGCTCGGAAGGGCCGGGGACAGTAGCGAGCCGCCCGCGCCCTGGCGAGCGGAATCTCGCGGTGCTCAGCCCCGTCGTGCCTCCGGGGGGGCGTCCTTCACCGGCCGGATGGCATGGCCCTCGAGGTCACGGCCGAGCACTTCGAACTCGTCGGCACCGTGGTACTGCTGCCACTGGTCGTCGACCCGCCGCACGTTGATCTGCACCCGGTAGCGGCCGTCCGAGAGGTCGTTCAGCTCGAACTCCCCGTCGGCGGACACGCTCGCCCAGCCGTTGCGGCCCCTGCCCTCGACGTCGCTCACCCAGAGGTAGACCTGCCGGACCGCCGGCTCGCCGAACGCGGCCATGTCGAGCCGGCCACGCACACGGTGGGTCGCGGCGAGGACCAGCTCGAGGCCCGCGGCGACGCCGCCCGCCGTGCTGCTGGTCTGGAGGTCGCCCGAGCGACCCACTCCGTCCTTCTCGGCGCGGATGCGCCAGTCCGCCACGGGCAGGCGCTCGAAGCGGAAGCGACCGCGCGCATCGCTGCGTGTGCGGCGCGAGAGGCTGCCGCTCGGCCGACCTTCGACGGCCGTGAACACGCCATCCGCCTGGATCTCGGCGTCGGCGACGAAGGCGCCATCGGGCCCGCGCACGATGCCCTCCACGGTGCCCGTCGAGAGGTCGAGCGGCAGGTCGAGGTCCGTGCCTTCCTTCAGCTCGAAGCCGCCGCGCCAGAGCTCCTCGGCGTTCTGCCGCGACGCGAAGAGGTCCTCGGGAAGCGGCTCGTTGATCTGGAGCGTCACCCGGCCGACGGGCACCTGAACGAACTCGAAGCGGCCCGCGGCGTCGATCGTGCGGCGTTGGCGCTTGCCGCTGCCCCAGACCGTGACCGTGTGGTCCTTGGCGAGACGTCCGTCCACCAGGACCGTCCCGCTCAGGCGCACGGTCGGGCCCTCGAAGGTCTCCTGTGCCTTCGTGTCGAGCACGACGGTCTCGACCTTGCCCGCGCCGAGCTGCACGTTCGCGTTCGGGAGGTCGCTGGCGAACATCGCGTCGCGCACGTAGCCGACCATGCCCCCCGGGGAGCGCAGGGCGGCGATCGAGTTGACGAGGCCCACGCGGTACTGCCCCGGCGCGAGTGCCGGGTAGCGGAAGCGCCCTTCGGCATCCAGCCCGGTGATCTGCGGCATCGGCGGGAGCGCACCCCGATTGCCGCCCCAATCCACGGCATAGACCATGTACTTGCCGCGCGCGGGCGGCGTGCCGCCCTCGGTGACGCTGCCTTCGATGGCGCCCGGACTGTCGAAGCGCAGCACGATCGGCGCCGTCGGCGGGAGCGGCGTACGCAGGTGACAGAGCCCGAAGGCGGGGTGCCGCGCGCTGAGCGCGACCTCCGTCGCACGGACCGAATCCACGAGCCGCTTGCCCTCGTCGTCGACCCGGCCCGCGTTCATCGGTGCGTCCGGCACGCCGTTGCCGCGTGCGTGCACGAAGAGCTCGGCTCCGGCCGCCGGAGCACCGTCGGGGCGGAGGACGCTGACCTCGAAGCCCTGCTTCGGCATCAGCACGAGCTCGACGCTGCGGTCCTCCTCGATGCCGAACTCGATCGCGTCGGCGGCGTGCAGCGGGCTGTCCGCGAGGAGCACGTACTTGCCCTTGGGCAGATCGGCGATGAGCCACTCGCCGGCCTCGCCGCGCCGCAGTCGACCCGTGAGCGGGAGCGGCGCGTTGAGACCCCACATCGCCATGCCGATCGCCGCATCGCGGTCCGCGCCCGGCAGGAGCTGCAGCCGCGGCTCGGCGACGGGGCGCTTCGCCTCGTCGAAGACGTGGACGGTGAGCGTGAGCGACGCAGGGAGCTTCACGATCACGTCGCGTGCGACGGGCTGCGGATCCGTGACCACCCAGGCCTCACCCCGGTTGCGCCGCGCGGCGACGATCACCTCACCGGGCGGCATGCCGCCCATCGCGAACTGGCCTTCGGCATCGGAGCGCGCGGCGCGGCTCGCGAAGTGCACCGGGGCCGCGTTGCTGCGCGCCGCGACCAGGAGCTCCGCGCCCTCCACCGGCTTGCCGCTCTCGTCCTCGACGCGGCCGACGGCCTGTTCGCCCTCCGCCATGCGGATCGTCCCCAGGTCCTTCACCTCACCCGAGCGGACGTTGAGCCGCGGCTTCACGTGGGGCAGGAGCCCCGCCGCGGTCACCGCGAAGAGATTGCCCCCGGGGACCACGCCGCGCAGCCGGAAGCGGCCGTCGCCGTCGGTCCGCGTCTGGGCGAGCGGCAGGTCCTCGAAGCGTCGCTCCACCCAGGCCGGCATCTCGATCACGAGGCGCTGTCCCTCGAACACGATGACTGCGCCCTTGGGGTCGAAGCGCTCGAAGGGCACCAGCGCGAGGACCGAGCCCGGCAGGTCGACCGCGCGCACCAGCGCACCGGGCACCGGTCGGTCGTCGGGGCCGACGACGACGCCTTCGAAGACCCCCGCGGGATTGAGGACGATGTCGCCGAGGTCGACGAGCTGCCCCGGCCCCGCGGCGCGGTCGATCGGCACCCAGGTCGCGGCGTCGCCGTCGATGTCGGCGTGCAGGAGATAGGTCGAGAGGGGATAGACGCCCTCGATCGTGAAGCGACCGTCGTCCCCGGACTTCGCCTCGCCGGCGTCGATCTCTGGTTCCCCGAGCCCCGCCGCGAGGCCCTCGCCGACGAAGGGCGAGGCGCCGGCCTGGAAGAGCACATCGGGCGCGAAGCGGAAGAGCTCCACCCGCGAGTTCGCGACCGGGATCGCGTCGGGGCTGACGAGGCGCCCGGTGAAGCCGCAGAGCGCCTCGCGCACCGAGGGGTGGAGCGTCTCGAGCGCGGCCTCGCTCGCGGCGACGGCGCTGCGGATCGGTTCGCCGAGCGGCGCGTCGCCCCGCGCGAGCTCCGCCTGACGCGCCTCACCCTCGGACTCCGTCGCCCCGCCGGCGCCGGCGTTCGGCAGGGGTGGGGGAGCGTCCTTCGCGCTGAACACCCGCCAGGCGAGGAATCCGAAGCCCGCGAGCAGGACGATCGCGAGCACGAGGAGGGCGGGGTGCTTCATGGGTGCGCTGGCGTGGCCGCGGCGATGCCGCGGATTGTCGACGGGGCTCGGAGGACTCGCCGCGCGCCACGCGGCGCTCGACGCGAGAGCGTGGCGCCGGAACGATCATCGCGTGGAAGCTTCGCCCTTTCCTGCGCCACCGGCGCCCTCGAGCTGGATCCGGCGCTTCGTCGGTCTGGCCTCGCCCGGGACGCCGGCCCTCGACCTCGCCTGCGGTCAGGGACGTCACGCGCGTCTGCTCGCGGAGCTCGGGCATCCCGTGCTCGCCGTCGATCGCGACGCCGCTGCGCTGGCGGGCCTCGCCGGGCTCCGCGGCATCACGACCCTCTGTGCCGAACTCGAAACGGCGCCCTGGCCGCTCGCCGGGCAACGGTTCGGGCTCGTCGTCGTCACCCGCTACCTCTGGCGTCCGCGCTTCGCCGCGCTCCTCGACTGCGTCGCGACGGGCGGACTCCTCCTCTACGAGACCTTCGCGCGCGGGCACGAGGCCCTCGGTCGGCCGACCCGCGCCGAGTTCCTCCTCGAGGACGGCGAGCTCCTGGAGCGCTGCCACGGCCTCGCGTCGGTGCTCGCCTACGAACAGCTCCGGGTCGACGAACCCGCGCCCGCGTTCGTCCAGCGCATCGCGGCCCGCCGCATTCGCGTCGAGCCGCCCGCCGGGGCCGAGCGCTTGCATCCGGCCGCCGCGACATCTAAGGACGCAGAGCCCGCCGCGCCACGCGACCGGAACCCAAGCCCGTGACGAAGCCACCCGCCTCCGACCTCGTGACCGAAGGCATCCGCGTCCGCGCGGCCGCCGAGTTCGTGCCCGACGAGTCCGATCCCGAGCGACCGAGCTACGTGTTCGGCTATCGCATCGTGATGAGCAACGAGGGCAGCGCGAGCGCGACGCTCGAGCAACGTCATTGGACCATCGTCGATGCGAACGGCCGGCGCTCCGAGGTGCGGGGAGCCGGCGTCGTCGGCGAATTCCCCACGCTCAATCCCGGCGAGCAGTTCGAGTACTCGAGCCGCTGCCCGCTCACCACGTCCTGGGGCAGCATGGAAGGCAGTTACCGCTTCCGGCGCCCCGACGGCACCCGCTTCGAGGTGAAGGTCGGTCGCTTCTTCCTGGCGGTCAATGCGCCGACGATCGCGCAGCAGCTCGGCCGCGCGACGCAGACCACGGGCGCAGAGTGACCCGGATGGACGGCGCCGATCCGGGTTCGCCGTCACCCCTCGACGAAGCCGCCCTGCGCTATGAGCTCGATCCCGAGCTCGCCTACACCGTGCGGCCGATCGGCGTCCTGCGCTCGCCCTTCCGCGTGCATGCCGGCACCCCGCGCCAGCCGCGCGTGGGGACGCCCGCCGAGGGCTTCGTCGTCGTGCGTCACGGCCTGCAGAACCTGCTGCAGGACCTCGACGGCTTCAGCCACATCTGGCTCGTGACCTGGCTCTGCTATGCGCGCGGCTGGAACGACCTCGTCCAGCCGCCGCGCGACCACCACAAGCGCGGTCTCTTCGCGACGCGCGCGCCGCACCGCCCCAATCCGATCGGGATCTCCCTCGTCGAACTCCGCGCCGTGCGCAAGCGCGTGCTGCGGATCGGCGCGCACGATCTGCTCGACGGCACCCCCGTGCTCGACGTGAAGCCGTATCTGCATTACGCCGACTCGGTGTCGGGGGCGAAGATGGGCTGGGTCGAGGGCATCGAGGACGCCGCGCTCCCCGATCACCGCACGTGGCAGCCCGCGCCGCGCGGCCGAAGCGAGCCGTAGCCGGATCGGCGCGGGTCGCGATGCGGGGCAGCGCGTGCGCCGTATCCCGCCCTGTCATCGTCCGGCCGGGTCCCCGTCGTTTCCCGGCGCGCGATGATTGTGCAACTCACGGCAGGAGTGCCGATAGACGCTGCGCTCCGCATGTCGCCCTCCCGCCCGTCGCTCACCGTCGCGCCGCCGCGCTCCGTCGCGGAGCGGCGCGAGGCACCGGACCGGAACGGGCAGGCGCGTCGGACCGATCGCGGCCTCGATCGCGGGCTCGAGTTCGCGGCGCGCGTCCTGGGCATCGCCGCGACCCTCGCGGTCGCGCTCGTGTTCCCGCCGCGTGAGCTCGGTCTGGCCGCGGCCCTCGTCGGACTCGCCGCCGTCCTGGCCGAGACCGCGTCGTCCGCCGGCCTGCGCGCTCGCGGTGCAGCCGAGGATCGACGGCCCTCGGGAGACCTTCCGGCCTGGCTCGCGACCCTGACGCTGGCCGGCGGCCTCGTCGCACTGGTCGTGATCCTGCGCGGCGAACTCGCGGTCTGGCTCGGGGCCTTCGAGATCGAGCGGATGCTCATCCTCGCGATGCCGCTCGCCCTCGTCGGCGCGAGCGCCCGGGTCCTGCGGCGCAGTCGCGTCGCGAGGCGGGTCGACCCCCTGGTCCTGCTGGTCGGCATCGCCGCGCTCGGTGCCACCCTGGGGCTCGCCGCGGCCGGGAAGGGACTGACCAGTCTGCTGGTCGGCGCCGGCGTCGCGGTCCTCGGAGAGGGCCTGCGGTCGCTCGGCGGTGCGCGCCTCGCGCCGTCGCGCCGGACCGCGCGGGAGACCCTGCGGGTCCTCCACGCGGCGCTCGCGAGTCTCCCGCTCTGCGCGGCGACGGCGTTGATGCGCCGGCTCGATCTGTTCGTCGTCCTCGCGTGCCTCGGCCCGGACTTCGCCGGTGCCTGGTGTCTGGCACGCGCCGTGGCGCTCGAACCGGGGCGCGCGGTGCTCGGACTCGTGCCCGCCTGGCGACCGCGGACCCTCTCGACCGCTCTCGCGCGCTCGCCCGAGCTCGGCCTCATCCCCTGGCTCGCGGGCCTCGCGCTGCTCGGGCCGCAGTTGGCTCACGACCTCGTCGGCCCCCGTTGGGACGCGGCCGCGCTGCTCGTCCGATCGCTGGCCGGCGTCGGCATGGCGATGCTGCTCGCGAACAGCGCGATGCGGCAGCTGCGCCGCGGGAGCTGGACCGCAGGGCCTTCCATCCTCCTCGCGCTCATCGCCTCGGCCGCGGCGCTCGCCGGGTCCGAGCACTTCGCGACGGTGCTGGTCGGCGGCGTCGCCGCGCTGGCCACCGCACGCCTCCTGCGCTTCGCGCTCCGTGGGCGTGAGCACGCGGCCTCGCTCGCGCTCGTCGCCGCGGCGACGGCGTGCATCACGGCCGTCACCGTGCTCGGACTGCTGGGTGTGCGCGATCTCGCGGACGCGCACGGGCGACCCGCCGGCGAGCTCCTCGTGCTCGCGTTCGCGGTGGGGGTCCTGCTGCACGGACTCACCTCGCTCGCGTGGCCCCTGCACGGGCGACGCCCTCGCGGCTGGGTGAGGAAGACCGCGTGAGCCCGGAGGCCCCGGCCCCGCGGCCCGGGTTCGCGCAGGCCCTGTTCGTGGCCGCGGTCGCGGTGCTCCTGCAGCTCTCGCTCTGGCCCTGGCACTTCGAGTGGGAGGCCGCCGAGCTGCTCCGGCGACTCGACGAAGGGCGCGACGGTCGCGGCGAGCGCTGGCTCCCGCACGCGCTGCTCTTCCTGACGATCGGCGCGACGCTCGCGCGGGTCCGGCCGGGCGACGGCGCGCGGGCAGGCGCACGCCTCGTGGCGCTCGCGCTGCTCGTCGAGTGCGCGCAGGTCTTCGCCCGCGGCCGGCACGCCCGCGTCTCCGACCTCGTCCTGCACCTGCTCGCCGGCGTCGTGGGCATCGCGCTCGCCACGCGCTGGCCGTTCACCGTGCGACTCACGCCGCAACGGGCGATCGGCGCGACGCTCGCGGCCGCGCTCCTGCTCCTGGCACTCGTGGCCGCCGGCTTCTCCGGCACCTCGCTCGACGGATTCGATCCCCGCTTCCCGCTCGTCGTCGGCGCCGAGCCGGATGGCACGCGGCGCTTCGACGGTGTGATCGACGAGGTCTGGCTCAGCGAACGCGCCCTGAGCGACGACGAACTCACGGCCGGCGAACGACCCGCCGACGCGCTGCTCCCCGTGGCGAGCGCGGCCCCCTGCGCGAGCCTCGCCGCGTGGCGCGCGCGCGGCGCCTTCGGCGTGGGGCTGAGGGTCCGCCCGTCACGGCCATCCAGCGCGGCGCCGGCGACCCGCGTCACTTGCGGCGAGGGCCCCAACCGCCGCAACTGGACCCTCGCGCGCCGCGGCGACGACCTCGTCCTGCACGTGCGCTGTGCGCGCAGCGGCTGGAATGCGTCTCGGCAACCGCTCGTGTGGCGCTCGGTCTTCACGGGGGACCGCGCGCAGTCGCTCGTCGTGGCCTGGGCCGATGGCCACGCGCGCCTCGCCCAGGACGGTCGACTCGTCGGGGCGCCGATCGATCTGCTCCTCGCCGCGCGGGCGGATACCCCCGCGTCGGCCTTCCCGCCGGGCCTGCTCGGCCTGCTCGCGATCCTGCCGCTCGCGTGCTTCGCGCGCGCGCTGCCGGCACGGCGCGGCCTCGCGTTCGCCGTCGCGTGCGCGCCCGCCCTCGGCCTCGAGCTCGTGCTGGCGCAGCAGGCCGGCGTGCCCGCGCGCGCCGTCGACTTCGGCCTCGGCCTGAGCCTGGGCGTGCTCGTCCTGCGCGCCCGTCGTTCTCGGGCGAGACAGGCCTGACTCCGATCCCTATCTTCCCGCCGCCGACATCGGAAGGACCGCACCGCGCCGAGCCATGAACCTCGCCTCGCCGAAGCCCTTGGCCTGCGCCCTGCTCGTCGCCGCGGGCATCTTCCTCGCCGGTCGCTCGGCGCGGACGAGCCTCGGATCGGGGGAACTCGTCGTCTTCCACGCCCCCTCGACGGTGACGCGCAAGGCGCCACCGCTGACCGCGAACATCACCGGCCGCTGGTCGGGGGACGAGCCGCTGCGCTACCGCGTCAACGGCGGCGATTGGCAGGAACTCGTGCCCTCGCCACCGCGCATGCAAAAGCCCTGGTTCGCGCTCGAGATCGACTCCGATCGCCTCCTCCCGCACGCGCAGAACGAGGTCGAGATCGCCGCCGGCCTGCGCGCGGAGACCCTGCGCTTCAGCTATGACCCGAGTCCCGCGCGACTGCCGATCGAGATCGATTGGTCGAAGCTCTCGGGCCGCGAACTCGAGGCCCAGGACGGCATCTGGGAGACGCTGCAGGTCGACGGCGAGTGGCGCGTGCGACCGGTGCCCGGCACCGAGGACTACGACCGTCTGCTCTGCGTCACCCCGTCCTTCAGCGGCGGGCGTCGCGTCGAGTGCGACATCGTGCTGCGCCGCGCGACCCAACCGGACCAGCTCATGGGCGTCGGCGTGCTCTCGTACTGGGCCGGCCACCCCGACGACGAAGGCGTGCGACCGCGCCGCGGCTGGTCCTTCGCGATCGGTTGGTACTACACGCTGTACGGCGCCGTCGGCATGGAGTTCTCGCACAAGGCCGGCGGGGCGCCCTATCACTGGGTGAGCTCATACCGCAACGAGTACATGCCGCCGAACGTGCCGCACCGGCTCGTGATGGAGTCCTGGGCCGAGCGCGGCGCCGAGGGTGTCGCGAAGCGTTATCGGGCGCGGCTGAAGTGGTGGCCGCGCGGTGAGGACGAGCCGGGTGAGTGGCAGGAGATCGTCGATCGGCCGGGTGGGGAGCTGCTCGAGTCGGAGTACTGCGTGGCGCTGGTCGCGCATCGGTGTCAGGCGGAGTTCGGCGCGGTGCGGGTCACCGCGATCGACGACGTCGTGGTCGAGTCCCGCTGATCCGCGACCCCGGCGGCGTTCAACGGCGGGACGCCGCGAACGCCGCCCCGAGCAGCAGGAGCACCGCGAGCCCCACTCCGATCACGAGCGTGTGGTTCTTCGCCGTGGGCAACTCGATCGTGCGCGCCGGGTCGACCTGGTGCAGCTCGCTCGGATCGAAGCGCTCGAGTTCACCGCTGCCTTCGATCACGACCGGCGCGCGGTCCCCCTTGCCCGTCGCGATGCGGTACGCCGCCGCGGTGCCGACCATCCCCGCTTCGCCGAGATCCGAGCGCGCGCCGACCACGAGTTCGTGTTGGCCGGGCTCCACCTCGCCGAGCTCGCAGACCGAGAAGCCGAACTCGGCCTTCGGGTGACGGCCGCGCAGGGTGAACAGGGGTTCGCCGCTCGCGCCGGAGAAGCCGCGCGCGGCGCCGCGGTCGGCGTCGGCGGCCTCCGGGCCGTTCGTCGGGCCGTCCTCGAGCGGCGAGCCGACGACGAAGTCGGGCTTGCCGTCGCCGTCGAGATCGTCCGCGCCGTGGACGGCCCAACCGAAGCGGGCCTCGGCCTGCGCGCCGATCAGCTTCTGCAGCCTCGCGCCCGTCTTGCCGGAGAACACGTAGACGGCGCCGCAGTCGTTCGAACCGGCGTCGTGGAAGGGTGCGCCGCAGAGCAGGTCCGGAACGCCATCGCCGTCGAGGTCGCCGAGCTTCGCGACGCACCAGCCGAGGCGATCGCCCGCGGCCTCGCCCTCGATGCGGTGGAGCAGCGCTCCGCTGCGACCCGAGTGAAGCCGCACGTAGCCGGGCTTGCCGTCGACCTTGTGCCCGGGTGCTCCGATGAGCAGGTCGTTCGCACCGTCGCCGTCGACGTCGCCGATGGCACGACAGAACCAACCGAATTGGTCGTCGTCGGCGTCGCCGCGCAGCACGTGGAGCACCGCACCGGTGGAGCCGAGCCGGACCTCGAGGAAGCCGCGGTTGCGACCGTGCGAGTCGTCGCCCGGGCAACCCGCGGCGATCTCCGCGCGGCCGTCGCCGTCGAGGTCACCGAGCCCCGCGACCGCGAGGCCGTAGAAGTCATAGTGATCGTGGCCGATGAACGTGTGCAGCCGCGCGCCCGTCTTGCCGGAGTACACCCGCGCGTGGCCGATGAACGAGCGTTCGGGGCCCACGCCGCCGAGCACGCCGCAGACGAGGTCGGGGCGTCCGTCGCCGTCGACGTCGCCCGCGCCATCGGCGCCGAAGCCGAGTTCGTCGCCCTTGCCGGGGCCGAGCCAGGTGAAGAGCACGGCACGCGTCCGGCCCGAGCGCAGTTCGAGGGCGCCGGCCTTCTCGGTCGTCCGCGGGTCGATCGGAGAACCGATCAGGAGCTCGGGATACCCGTCCCCGTCGACGTCGCCCGCGTTCGTCACGGTCGAGCCGAACTGCGCGTTCGGCGCCTTGCCGACGAAGACATAGCTCGGCGTCTGGGCGACGGCGAAGGCAGTCGAGAGGCCGAGAGCGAGGGCGAACCCGCGGGTGGGGAGGGACATCGGCGGGGGAGTCTATCTCGCGCCTGCGCACGCGGTCGCGGCGGCGATCACAGCGCGCGTTCGCGAGCTGCGGAACGCCCGTGCATGACGGGGCGTGCGCGACGATCATCCGCGCCCGCATGTCCGTCGCCCAAGCGTCGGCGCGCGTGACCCCTCTCTGCAGATGCCCGCATGAGCAAGCTCCACTCCGTCCAGACCGAGCACGCGCCCGCGGCGATCGGTCCCTACTCGCAGGCCGTGGTGCATGCGAACGTCGCCTACTGCTCCGGCCAGATCGCGCTCGATCCGGGGAGCGGCAAGCTGATCGAGGGCGACGTGCGCGCGCAGACCGATCGCGTGCTGAAGAACCTCGCGGCCGTGCTCGCGGCGGCGGGCAGCGGTCTCGACCGCGTTCTGAAGACGACGATCTTCCTCGCCGACATGGCGGACTTCGCGGTCGTGAACGAGGTCTACGCGCAGCACTTCGGGGCGAGTCGCCCCGCGCGTGCCACGGTCGCCGTGCGGACGCTCCCGCGCAACGCGTTGGTCGAGATCGATTGCATCGCGGCGGTCGGCTCGTGATCGGCAGCCGTGGCGGACGCTCGGTCGTCGCCGCGGTGATCACGCTCCTCGCGGTCCTCTTGCCGGCGTTGCGCGCCGGGGCCGCGATCGACGGCGTGCCCCGCGACGGGGAACTCGCGCGCGTCGGCGCGGCGATCGTCGCGGTGCAGGGGCCCTCGCCCGGTCCCGACGCCCTGCTTCTCGCGCTCTTCGCGGGCGACGACCCCGCGCCTTTAGCGGTGCAACGGCGCCTGCCGGTCGCGCGGCTCGCGGCGGTGCTCGCGGTCTTCGTCTGCAGCGCCGGTCTCTGGCTTGCGGTGAGCGTCGCGCTCGGTCGCATGCACGCGTTGCTCGCGTGCGTCGCGTATGCGTTCGCACCACCGGTCGCCGTGGACGGTTTCGTCCTGCGCGGCGAACTCGCGTGCGCGGTCTTCGCGGCGCTCGCGACGTTGCTGCTCGTGCTCATGCCCGCGCGCGTGCGTCAGGCGCGGCGTCGACGCGGGCCGATCGCCTGGTCGGGCATCGCGTTGCACGCGGTCGCGGCCGGCACCGCGCTCGGCCTCGCCGTCGCGAGCGCCCCCGAGTTCGGCGTGTGGGTCTTCCTGCCGGGGCTCGCGATGCTCGTCGCGGTGCTCGGCGCGGCGCGCGCCTTCGTGCGCGTGCTGCGGCGCTTCCGTGGCCTGGTCCTGCCGTTCCAGGCGGTCGCGCTCCGCATCGCGCCCTACGTCGTCACCACGCTCGCGAGCTTCGCCGCGGCGCTGTTCACGCTGGACCGGACCCTGACGACCGAGTCGCAGTCGGCGCAGGACGCGCTGCTGCCGGCGGCACCGCTGCTGCGCGGTCTCTGGCTCGCGCTCGCCGTGCTCGGCGCGCTGCGGCTCGGCTACGTGATCGCGTTCTCGCGTCGCCGCGCCGCGTCGCCCGACGCGCGGGCGCTGCTCGCGATCGCCGTCGCCGTGCCGCTGGTGCAGCGGCTCGCGCGGGGCAGCGGACTCGATGCGATGCCCGCGACGGCCGCGCTCGCCGTGCTGGTGGGCGAAGGCGCGTGGCTGCTCGCGTTCGCCGCCGCGGCTCGCCTCTCGGGGTTCCGGCGGCGAGCCGTGGTCTGACGCTCAGGACTTGCCGAGCGCACGCTCGATCGCGTCGCGCAGCTCGGTGCGGCCGTCGGCATCGTCGATCCACGCGCTGGTCACCGCGAGCTTGCCCTGGCGATCGATGAGGAGCAGTTCGGGGAGCCGCTCGACGCCGAGCCGCAGCGCGAGATCGGTCGCGAGGCCGCGGCCGTCGAAGAGCTGCGGCCAGACCCGCCCCGTCGAACTCGCCAGCGCCGTCGCGCGCGCGCGATCCTCGAGGGCGGCCACGCCGACGATCACGAGGCCGCGCTCGGCGTAGTCCGCGTGCAGCTTCGCGAGGAAGGGGCCCGCCCGCTCGGCGCGTTCCCCCCAGAACTCCACGAGGACCACCTTCCCCGCGAGTTCGCTGAGCGCGATGCGTTGCCCGTCGAGGCTCGTCCCCGCGAAGGGGATCGCCGCGTCGCCGGGCTTGCTCTCGAGCGCGCGCAGGCGATCGCGGGCGACGCCGCCCCAGTAGGTCTTCGGATAGGCCTTCTCGAGGGCCTTCAGCTCCTCGACCCAGGCATCCTCCTCGACGTCCTCGCGCGCGCGTGTGCAGTTCACGCGGTACCAGGCGACGTGGGCGCGCGCTTCGTCGTCCTTCGCCGCTGCCGTCGCAGCCGCGAAGATGCCCTCGGCGCGCGGCAGGTCGACGAGCCGCGTCGCGAGGAAGATCGCGAGCGCCATGCGCTGCTCGAGGGGGGCTTCGGCATCGACCGCGGCCACGGTGAGGCGCTCGCGCAGCGCGTCGTCGCCGAGGCGCGCCGCGAGCTCGGCGGCCGCGACCAGCGCGAGCGGTGCCGTCGCGGCGGGGTCGAAGCCGAGGAGGGCCGACTTCGCCGCGTCGGTCTTGCCGACGTCGAGCCACACGTTCGCGAGCATGAGCCGCGCGTTCGCGGCGTCGTCGCCCTTGCTCGCGGCGAGGAAGCGTTCGAGCTGTGCCGCGGCGCTCGTCGCGAGCTTCTGCACGTCGTCGAACGCGAGGCGCCCGTCCTTCGCGCGGACGAGCGCGTCGCGTTCGGCGTCGAGGCGGGTCTTCAGTTCGGCGAAGCCACCCTGCGCGCGCAGGGCGGCGAGGATCGAGAGGACGGCGATCGCCGTGTTCAGCAGTCTTCGCATGATGGTGGGAGGGTGGCGCGCGACGTGACCGTGCGCGGCGAGCGCCCTAATCTAGCGCCGCCGCGCGGTGCGGCGTCGATGCACGATCCCGACCTCCTGCGCGCGCGGCCCATTCCACCCGAGTCCAGCCCGGCACTCGTCGTCCGCGGGCTGCAGCTCACGCGCGGCACCGGGTTCTCGCTGAGCGTCGATGCGCTCGAGCTCGCCGCGGGGGATTGCGTCGCGATCGCGGGCCCGTCCGGCTGCGGCAAGAGCAGCCTGCTCGACGCCGTGATCGGTCTGCGCCGCCCCGGCGATCCGCTGCACGTCACCGGCGAGGTCCACGTCGGGGGTCGGCCGCGCGCCGCCACCGACTCCGCGGCGCACCGCGCCTGGTTGCGCGAGCTCGTGGCCGTCGTGCCCCAGGACGCGCGCGCTGCGCTCGACCCGCTCGCGAGTCTCGGCGAGCAGCTCGTGCGGCATCTCGGCCCGCGCGCCGACGCCGACATCGACGGCGCCTTCGCGCGGCTCGGCCTCGCGACGGGTGCCGCGTTCCGCGCGCGTCGGCCTCACGAGATCTCCGGTGGCCAGGCGCAGCGCGTCCTGCTCGCGCTCGCTTTGCTCCGCCAACCGGCGCTCTGCCTCTGCGACGAACCCACCGCCGGTCTCGACGCCCCGCGGGTCGCCGAGCTCGCGACGGCCTTCGGCGCGCTGCGTGCGGCCAGCTCCCGCACGGCCCTCCTCGTCCTCGGGCACGATCACGACTTCGCGGCGCGGCTCGGTGCGCGGCGGCTGTGCCTCGCGGCGGGCCGACTGCGCGAAGACGACCCGGAGCCCGAGCCCTGGCCGCGGCGCGGGCCGGCGGTGATCGGCGACCCGCTGCTCGCGTGCCGTGACCTCGAGCTGCGCCTCGGCGCGCGGACGATCGTCCGCGACCTCTCGCTCGAGCTCCGCGAGGGCGAGATCGTCGCCCTGCTCGGCCCGTCCGGTGCCGGGAAGACCACGCTCGCGCGCGCGCTCGCCGGCCATCTCCGGCCGCACGCCGGTGCGGTGCACTGCGCGGTGCCGCGCCGCGCGGTGCAGCTCCTGTTCCAGGACGCCGCGGGATCGCTCACGCCGGGCCGCAGCATCCGCCGCCTCTGCGAGGAGGTCGCGGCGCGCGGGACCGCGATCGCGGTGCTCGCGGAGCGCCTCGGGCTCGGGGCGTCGCTGCTGGAGCGCAGCGTCGAGGATCTCTCGGGCGGCGAACGCCGACGGGCGGCCTTGCTGCGCGCGCTCGTCGCCGCACCGCGGGTGCTCGTGCTCGACGAACCGACGAGCAACCTCGACCGCGCCCGCGCGTGCGAGGTCGTCGAGCTCCTGCTCGAGCGGCGCGCGCACGAGCGTTGCGCCATGCTCTGGATCACGCACGACGACGGCCTCGCCGCACACGTGGCGGACCGCATCGTGCGGCTCGAAGAGATGCCATGATCGCGAAGCTCCTCTGCAGCGCCCTGCTCGCCGTCCCGGTTCCGCAGGAGCGGACCGACGGCGGCCCGACCGTCCCGGTCCCCTGCGTCGTCACGGCCGTGCCGGGGGTCGCGGCGCGCGCGTTCTGGCTCGCCTTGCCCTTCGGCCCCGCGCACGACCCCGCGGCGAGCCCCGGCCTCGCGCGTGTGCTCGCGCGCGCGCTGCTCGATGGCTTGCCGGCGCAAAGTGCTGAGCGGGCCGTCGAGGTGTTCCAGACGCCGACGACGACCTTCGTGGGGCGGGTGGTCCTCCACGACGAGTTCGAGGCCGCGCTCGCGCACGGCGCCCGGCTGCTCGCGGGGGAGCTGCCGCTCGACGACGCGGGACTGATCCGCGCGCGCGATCGCGCGGTGCTGCGCGCCGACGACGAGACCGTCGTCCTGCCGGGCCCGGTCCTCCGCGGTCGTGCCGCGCGTCGCCTGCTCGCGCCGCCCGATGCCGCGGCCGCTCATGCGATCCCCGAGCGTCTCTACGCGCTCGACGCGGCGGCGCTGCGCGCGGCGTTCCGCGAGCGTGTCGCCGCGAGCGGTGCCCTGTGCGTCGTGCTCGGCGGCGAGGACGAGGCGGCGGACCGCGCGCGCTGCGAGGCCGTCCTCGTCGGCCCACCGCGAGGCGCGCCGCTGCCGGTGCGCAGCGTCGCGCAAGAGCCCGAGCCCGCGGAGTCCACGCACGATCTGGCCGAGGCGGTCTTCGTCGTCGCGGCCATCCGCGCGCCCGCGCGCGAGGCCGCGGAGTTCTGGCCCTTCGCCGTGGGGATGGAGCTGTTGCGCGTGCGTGTGGCGCGTGCCTTCCACGAGTTCCGCGGTGCCGAGCTGCGCGCGGAGTTCCCGATGCTCGAGTACGACCCGGTGCTCGCGCCGCCGCTCGCGTTCGTCGAACGCCGCGGGGCGAAGGCCGACGAACCCGCGGCGGTGCGCGCCGAGATCGCGGCGGTCCTCGCGGCGCTCGTCGAGCGGCCGCCGACGGCTGCCGAGCTCGCGGCGGCGGTCGCGAAGCTGCGCAGCGAGTTCCGCGCGCCGCCCTTCGACGAGCGCACGCGACTCGGGCTGCTCGCGCGACAACCCAGCGTCCTGCTGCGCTGCGGCAAGGTCGCGATCCTGCGCGCGCTGTCGGGTTTCACGACGGCCGGGCTCGATGCGATCGAGCCCGCGTCGGTCCACGCGACACTGGCCGCGCGCACGGCGCCCGACGCCCTCGAGTGGGTCGTCCTGCTGCCGGCCGCGCGCGGAGCGGACTGAGACCGGCGCTGGAGTCGCTGCGCGACGCGTGCCGATCAGCGTTCCGAGCGCGCATGGGATTCATCAACCTCGCCGAGAAGACGATCAACGCGAAGCTCGTCTACTACGGCTGCGGGATGGGCGGCAAGACGACCAGCCTGCAGGTCGTGCACGAGATCATGTGCCCTCGCAACGAGGTGCAGCTCGTCTCGATCAAGACGGAAGAGGACGCGACGCTGCTCTTCGACTTCCTGCCGATCGATCTCGGCAACGTCGGCGGGTTCAAGGTCCGCATCCAGGGCTTCACCGTGCCGGGGCAGCCGAAGTACCGGCGCATGCGCCGCTACGTGCTCTCGGGCGCCGATGCGGTGGTCTTCGTCGTCGACAGCGATGCGAGCCGTCTCGAGGAGAACCTCCAGTCGTTCGAGAGCCTGCTCGAGAACCTGAGGGAGAACGGCATCGACACGGGCGCGGTCCCCGTCGTGCTCCAGTACAACAAGCGTGACCTCGACGACGTGCTCAGCGAGGAGGAGCTCGATCGCCGGTTCCGCATCCGCGACGACATCGTCTCGTTCCCGAGCGTGGCGACGCAGGGGCACGGCGTCTTCGAGGCCTTCGTCGAGGCGGCCGGACGCCTGGTCGACGCGAAGGTGCGCGCCTATGGACTCGGCCGCGGTTCGATCGACCCGGCGGATGTCGCCGAGGGCGCTCGTGCGAAGCTCTGGGAGATCTACGACCGCTCCGAGTTCACGCTGCGCTCGCGCGGCGGCGAGGCGCCGATGGTGCCCCGGCTCGAACTGACCTTCGACGAGGGTGGGGAGCGGGCGACCGGACCCGGCGAGGCGAGTTCTCCGGTCCTGCCGCCGCTCCTGCCGACCGACGGCGAGGTCCTGACGGAGGCCGACCTCGAGCTCGCCCTGCCGACGCTCGAGTCGACGCCGCTGCCCGTGCTCGACGAGGTGCTCGGCATCGTGCCACAGGACTCCGCGCCGACCGAGCCACGCGTGCCGGTCGACGACCAGGAGCCGTTGCCGGAGCTGCTCGGCGCGACCGTCGCCAGCAACCTCGAACTCGCGCAGAAGTACGGCGAGCTCGACCGCTACCGCGGGCTGCTCGAGCAGAAGAACCGCGAGATGGTGGAGGTCGCGCAGAACGTCGTGCACGACCTCAACCGGCCGCTGTCCGCGCTGCGCCTGATGCTCTCCTCGATGCGCAAGGGCTACCTCGGCACGATCGACGAGGTCGCGTCCCAGGCGGTCGACACCGGCCTGCGGGCGGTGCACGTGATGGAGCGTCTGATCCAGGACCTCCTCGAGAGCTCACGGCTCGAGTTCGACGGCATCCGCCTCGAGTTCCGCGAGGTCGATCTGCACGACCTCGTCGCGGCGGTCGCGGAGTCCCTGCACTTCGAGTGCGAGGAGAAGGGCGTCGAGGTGCACGTCGAGCGCCTGCCGCGCGTCCGCTGTGACGAGTGGGCGATGACGCGCGTGTTCGCGAACCTGCTGGGCAATGCGATCCAGTACGCGAGCAACGACCGCAGTCCGCGCGTCCACGTGTCGGCGTCGATCCGCGACAACCGCTGGATCCTCATGGTGAGCGACAACGGGATCGGCATCCCCGCGGCCGACATCTCGCGGCTCTTCCAGCGCTTCGAACGCGGTTCGAACACCGGCGGCATCACGGGCACGGGCCTCGGTCTGCACATCGTGCGCGAGATCGTCCTCGGTCACGGCGGCGAGGTCTGGGTCGAGAGCACGCTGGGCGCGGGCACGACCTTCTTCCTCGCCCTGCCCTTCGCGCCGGTGCAGCCGCCGCACAGCCGCGTCTCCGACAGCTCGGACCCCGCGCTCGCGACGGCGCGGGCGGCCGCGATGTCGATGGTGGACCCCGCGCTCTGAGCCGGGCGCGCGCCGGGGGTCAGCGCCACGGGATTACCTCCACTAGGGCTCGAACCTAGGACCCGCGGATTAAGAATCCGCTGCTCTACCAACTGAGCTATGGAGGCGGAACGGCGCTGCACCGTCGCGCGGACGCGCAAGGCGTCCGTTCGTCGGGGCGGGGACCTTAGCGAGGCCGAGAGAGCGGATCAAGAGAGCGCTTCGCGAGGACCTCGCGTCGGCGCGAGCACGCGCTCGAGACGATTGACTGTCGTCGGGTCGCGCGCAAGAATCCTCGCCCCCTGACCCGGAGCGACGCTCTCGGCAGGCGGATGTCCGCGGTTCGCCGCGGCATCGTCGACCATGGCACTGCCGCGTCGGCTCGCGAGCCTCCCGCTCGCGTCGCCGCCGCGCGGTGTCGGCGTGGTGGCTGTAGCTCAGTTGGTTAGAGCACGAGGTTGTGGTCCTCGGGGTCGCCGGTTCAATTCCGGTCAGCCACCCACATCTTGCTTTCACACGTCGAAGGGCTGCGCGCGGCGAAGGCTGCGCGCAGCCCGCGCGTTCGGCGCCGGGGTGCGCAGCGCGTCCCGGCGCGGCCGCGCGCGAGGCTCGGCGTCACGCGCGGGATGGACCAACGAGCCTGGATGGAAGATTCCCGCGACGCGCCGATCCCGCCGGCCCCAGCGCCGCCGCCCGTGGCGACGAGCTCGGCCGGAGAGCGCCTCGACCCGCGCGTGGTGCCCTACTGGCTCGTCTCCGGACTCGTGGGCTTCGCGGTCCTCGCGGCGCTCGTGGTGGGAGCGCTCTGGGCCCTGCAGGACAAGCTGCCCCTCGCGCCGCGCACCGCGTGGACGCTGGCCTTCGTCGTCCTCGCGCTCCAGGGGCTCTGGACCCTCGTCTCGCCGCCGCTCGCGCACCGCATCTGGCGCTTCTCGATCGATGACCGCCTGCTCGTCGCGCGCTTCGGGATCGTGATCCGCCAGGAGAAGGTCATCCCGACCAACCGTCTCCAACACGTCGATCTCGTGCGCGGTCCGATCGAGCGGCTCTTCGGCCTCGCGACGCTCGTGGTCCACACCGCGGGCACCGAGGCGGTGGCGTTCCGCCTGCCGGGTCTCGCCGCGGAGCGGGCTTCGGCCTTGCGCGACCGCATCCTGCGCGCGCGCGGAGTGGACGTCGTGTGAGCGGGCCCGCGCCCGATCCGGCGGCGTCCGCGGCCGAACCCGCGCCGCGGGCGCGCCGGGTGCTCGCGTCCGGCCATCTCCATCCGGCCGTCCTCGTCCTGAAGCTGGTCGACGCGTTGCGCCAGGCGGCGCTGCCCCTCGTCATCGCGTTCGTCGCGAAGGCCTCGGCGCTCGCGATCGCCGTCGCGGTGCTCGCGCTGGTCGGACTCGTCTTCGCGATCGCGCGCTACGTGAGCTTCCGCTACGAGCTCGATGCCGACGAACTCGTCACGCGGGAGGGGATCCTGCAGCGGCAGGAGCGGCGCATCCCCGTCGATCGCATCCAGGACCTCAGCTTCGAGTCGACGCTCCTGCGGCGGATGCTCGGCCTCGTCGTGGTCTCGGTGGAGACGGCATCGGGCCAGGGCGCGGAGGCCCGGCTCGACTCGCTCGGCCGCCGCGAGGGTGCGATGTTGCGCGAGGTCCTGCTCCGCCTGCGCGATCCGGCGCAGCCTGGCGAGGCGACCCGTGCCTCGCCGGCGGCGGGCGGGCGCATCCTCGAGCGGACGGCGCTCGGCGAGCTCGTGCTCCTCGGGCTGACGAGCAACCGCGCCGGTGCGATCCTCGTCGCGGTGGTCGGCTTCTTCGAGTTCGCGGACGAACTCGGCGTCGGCGCCGCGATCGGCGGCAGCGTCGGAGCCTCGCTCGAGCGCCTCTCGGCCTTCGGCGCGCCGATCGTCGCGCTCTTCCTGGTCGGGATCGCGATCCTCGTGTTCGTGCTCGGTGCCGTGCTCTCGATCGCGGCGCGCCTGCTGCGCTGGGGCGACTTCGAGCTCTCGCTCCGCGGCGACGTGCTCGGAAGGCGCCACGGTTGGATCACACGACGCGCGCAGAGCCTGCCCAAGCGCCGCATCCAGCGCGTGCTCCTCGAGGCGAACCCCCTGCGCCGCCTCGTCGATCGCGTCGTCCTGCGCGCGGACTCGGCCGGCGCCGACGCCAACGAGCAGGATGCCTCGCGCAGCGCGCGCGACGTGATGGTCCCGCTCTGCGCCTCGCGTCGCGCCGAGCGCCTCGTGCCGGAACTCCTCGATGGCCTCGCCACCGCGCGCCCCGTCTGGCGCCGCGTCTCCTCGCGCCTGATCCTGCGACTCAGCGCGGAGGGACTCGTGGCCGGTTCGATCGCCGCCGCGCTGCTCTTCCCGCGCTTCGGCTGGCCGGCGATGCTGCTCCTGCTGCTGCCCGTCTTCACCTTCGGCTGGGCGACGCTCGCCTGGCACAACCTCGGCTTCGCGCGCCTGCCGGGTCACGTCGCGTTCCGCTGGGGCGTCCTCTCGCGCACGCGGGCCTTCGTGCCGCTGCGCAAGCTGCAGGGCGTGACGCTCGTCGCCGGGCCGATCGACCGGCTCTTCGGCCTCGCGCGCATCACGGTCTACGTGGCCGGCGGTTCGCCCACCCGGCTCGGCCACCTGCCGCGCGAGGAAGCGCGCGCACTGCGCGACGCCGTGGTCGCCGAGGCCGAGGCGCTCGACTTCGTCTGGTGATCCGCGCCGCGCACGCGGCGAATAATCCGCGGGCTGACCGGCAACGGCGCCCCCTCGACGACCCACCGACCAACGCCATGTCCCAAGCCGCAGCCCTCGCCCTCTCCATCGTCTGTGCCGCCACGATCACCACGGGCGGCATCCTCTGGTCCGAATCGCGGCGCGCCGAGCCGGCGCCCGCGGACCCGAACGCGGGCGAAGCCCGCGCCGCGCTCGAGCGCGTCGAGCAGCGCCTCGGTTCCCTCGAGCAGCGCCTCGCGTCGCTCGAACAGCGCCCTGCGGCGCCCGCGCAGGGCGAGATCCAGCGCAGCGAGGCGAGCCTGTCGCGCCGCGAGATCGAGGCGCTCGTCGCCGAAGCCGTCGCGCGGTCCGCCGTCGCGGGCCAGGCCGGTGACGGGGGCGCGAGCGCGGGTGCCGAGGCCTTCGTCCCCGACGGCGCCTTCCGCCAACTGCTCGTCGCCGAGGGCGATGCGAGCCGCACGGCGATCTGGGCCGCCGCGCGCAAGGCCGGCAAGCACCAGGAACTGCTCGCGCTCTTCGAGGCCGCCGCGAAGTCGGCGCCGAACGACGCCACCGCGCAGTTCGAGTTCGGGCGCGCCTGCATCCACTCGCTGATGACGAGCAAGGACATCCTCGAGCAGGGCACGCTCTCCACGACGGCCGACAAGGCCTTCGACGAAGCGCTCGAGATCGACGAGCGGCACTGGGAGGCGCGCTTCAGCAAGGCCGTGAGCTACACCTTCTGGCCGGACTTCCTCGGCAAGAAGAAGGAGGCGATCTCGCACCTGCAGATCCTCATCGACCAGCAGGAGGCGGGACGACCCGAGCCGAAGCACATCGAGACCTACCTCACGCTCGGCAACGTCTACGCACAGCAGGGCAAGGATGCGGAGGCGCGGCAGGTCTGGGAGCGCGGTCTCGGTCGCTTCCCCGAGGACGCGCGGCTGAAGGAGCGCCTGCAGCGCTGAGCGCCCGAGAGGGAGGCCATCGTACGGGCTCTCAGAGGCCTGCCGGTGGCCGCATCCGCGGCCACGCAGAGGTCGAGAGACCGATTGTCTCTCAACCTCTGGGCGACGAATCCACAGCGCGCGCGCGCGCCGTCAGCGCGCGAGTCCGGCGCGCGCGAGCACGCGCGTGAGGGCCGCGCGCGCCTCGGCGAGGAGCCGTGCGCGGTCGAACTCGAGCAGTTCGCCGCCGCGCAGCACCTCGCGGCCGCCGAGCAGGACCGTGTCGATCGCGTCGTCGTCGGCGGCCCAGACGAGGCGCGAGATCGCGGTCGCGGCGTCGTCTGCGGCAGCGGCACCGAGGAGGGGATCGCCGAGATCGAGGATCACGAGATCCGCGCGCTTGCCGGGCACGAGACGGCCGACGTCGTCGAGTCCGAGCGCGTCCGCGGCGCCGCAGGTGATCGCGGCCAGCGCGTGCTCGGCGCGCCAGACGCCCGGCCCCGCGCTCAACGCCGCGAGCAGCGCCGCCGCGCGCAGCTCCGTCAGCGCGCGCAGGCGGTTGTTGCAAGGCGCGCCATCGGCGCCGAGTGCGATCCGCACGCCGCGCGCGGCGAAGCGCGCGATCGGCGCGATGCCCGAGCCGAGCTTCTGGTTCGCGCTCGGACAGTGCAGCACCGCGGCGCCGCTCGCGACGAGCCGTTCGAGCTCGTCGCCGTCGACGTGCACGCAGTGCGCGAGGCTCGTGCGTTCGCCGAGCAGACCCTGCGCGTGCAGGGTCTCGAGATAGCCCGCGCGAAAGCGCGCGAAGACCGCCGCGAGTTCGTCCGCGTGTTCGCTCGCGTGCGTGTGCACGCGCAGCCCGCGCCCGCGCGCGAACGCCGCGGCATCGCGTGCGAGCCCGTCGCTGCACGAGAGCAGGAAGCGCGGCGTCACGGCGTAGGCGAGTCGACCGCGGCCGTGCCACGCGTCGCAGAGCTCTTCGCTGATCGCGAGCGCGTCACGACGGGTGCTGGGCAGACCGGGCGGCACGCCGTCGCCGCCGAGGTCCATCAGGCAGTTGCCGACGATGGCCGTCATCCCGAGTCCGTCGGCGAGCGCGAAGGTCTCCTCGGTGTGGCGCACGGTCTCGATGGCCTGCACGCTCGTCGTGCCGCCGCGCAGCAGCTCCGCGAAGCTCAACGCGGCCGAGGCCCTCACGCTCGCGGCGTCGTGCGCGGCCTCGAGCGGCCAGATGCGCGTGCGCAGCCATGCGAGCAGGGGCAGATCGTCGCCGAGGCCGCGGAAGAGGGTCTGGCAGCAGTGCACGTGACCCTGGACGAAGCCGGGCACGGCGAGCCGGCCGCGGCCTTCGCAGACGCGCTCGCCCGCGCGCGGCGTCAGCGCGCCGAGCGCCTCGAGGCGATCCCCGGCGATCCGCAGGTCGCAGCGCCGCGCGTCGCCGAGCGGCGCGCTCGCCGGCCCATCCATCGGCACGACGAGCAGGTCGCGCCAGAGCGTGCTCGCCGGGCTCCTCACCGCTCCGTGACCGGCTGCGGGCTCGCGTCGTGGCGGACGATGAGCGCACCCGGGAAGAGCTCCTGCGGCCCGAGCGCGCTCGCGAAGGGGTCTTCGCCCGGCGTGCCGAACGCACGGTAGCGGCAGTGGATGCGCAGCTCGGCGAGCCCGTCCGGCACGACCCAGTAGCGCCGACCGCCGAGCCAGCGCTCCTCGACCCCGGCCGTGTGCGCGTGCAGGTCGTAGAGCGTGATGCGCTCGTCGGAGAGCGGCACGGGCACGAGGCGCTCGCCGCCGGGCGCGATGTGGTAGACGGCTTCGATCTCGCCGAGCAGACGCGGTGGCCAGGCGCGTTCGGGAAGCACGGAGCACGCGGCCAGGAACAGCAGCGCGGCGAGCGCAGGGCGCGGCGCTAGGCTGCCACTCGTGTTCGGAGGAATCGCCATCGCGGGCAACTTGCTGGCCGTCGCGTCCACGGACGCGCGGGGTCGGGTCTACCTGTTCGATCTCGAGGACGAGCGCCTCGCCTCGTCCTGGACCTGGAGTGCCGACGAGGGCGGGGCGAGCGACGCGAGCGGCGTCGCCTTCGATCGAGCCTACAACATCTACGTGGCCGACACCCGCTGCGACGTCGTGCGCAGCTTCTCGCCCTTCGGCCTGCCCGGTCGCGTCTTCGGCGAGCCCCACGATCGCGAGCAGGGCTCCACGGGCCGCGACGCGCGCGGTCGGCTCGATCGACCCCATGCCGTGGCCGTGCACGACGACGTGCTCCTCGTCGCGTGCGGCGAGCGCTGGCTCGTGCGCGGGGTGCAGCGCTTCGCGCTCGGCGGCACCGTCCTGCCGCCGCTGCGCGCGTTCGGCGACGAGGCGGGTCGCTTCGGCGCGCCGCAGGGGCTCTGGGCGGATGCCGCGGGGATCTGGGTGGCCGACACGCAGCACGGCGTCGTGCAGCGCTTCCGCGTCGACGGCAGCTTCGTCGCCGCGCTGGCGACGAGCCGCGGCGAGGGCACGACGAGCCGGCCGCTCGCCGTCCTGCCACTCGTCGCCCGGCCACTCGTCGCCCTGCCACTGCAGGCGCCCGCGAAGTCCGCGTCGCCGAACGCCGCCGCGAGCCTGCTCGTCGCGGATGCGGGCGATGCGCAGGGCCTCGTGCTCGTGCCGCCGGTGGGGCCGCTGCGCTTCGCTCCGGCCAACGCCGAGCTCGTCGAACCGAGCGCTCTCGCGCGCGATGCCCGCGGCCGCGTGCACGTGCTCGATCGCCACGGCGAACGCGTCGTGCGCCTGAACGAGGCCCTCGAGATCGAGCGCGTCGTCGTCGATCTCCTCGAGGTCGGATTCGGTTCGTGACGACGGCCGGCCGGCCTGCGGATACTCCGCCGCGCCATGGCCGATGCCGCCTCCGGAACGAAGCAGCTCTCCGCGTTCGACATCGGCTGCATCGCCGTCAGCGGCATCCTCGGCGTCGGCATCTTCTTCACGCCGCACCGCGTCGCGCTCGCGGTGGATGCGCCGGGGCACGCGCTCCTCGCCTGGGTGCTCGGTGGCGTGGTCGCCCTCGTCGGCGCCTTCGTCTTCGCGGCGCTCGCGCGGCGCGTCCCCGGCCACGGCGGGACCTTCAGCTTCGTGCATGCCGCATTCGGGCCCCTGCCCGCGTTCCTCTACGGCTGGGCCAATTGGCTCGTGATCCAGTCGGGCGCGCTCGTCGTGATCGGCGCGGTGATGGTCGACTACGCGGGCGTGCTCTGCTTCGGCGAGGTCCCGGCCGCGGGCAGCCTGCGCGCGATCGTGACGATCCTCGCGATCCTCGTCTTCACCGCGACGAACGCCGCGGGCCTGCGCCTCGGCAGCGGTGTCCAGAACACCCTGACCGTGCTGAAGACCGGCGCCGTCTTCGCGCTCGTGCTGCTCGGCTTCGTCGTCGCGAGCGGGCTCGTCGCGAGCTCGTCCGCGGCAGCCTCGGCCGCGGCGACCGTCACGCCGCCCACGCCGCCTCCTGCGGGGCGCGGACTCTTCCTCGGGCTCCTCGCCGCGATGCTGCCCGTGATGTTCAGCTACGGCGGCTGGCAGCAGGGCAGCTTCGTCGCGGGCGTGGCGCGCCATCCGCGTGCGGTCGCGGTGGGAATCGTCGGTGGCGTCGTCGTCGTCGTGCTCGCGTACGTGTCGGTCAACGTCGCGTTCTTCGCGCTGCTCGGCTTCGACGGCGCACGCGCGACCGCGACGATCGGCGCGAGCGCGGCGCGCGCCGCCCTCGAGCCCTTCGGCCATGGCGCCCTCGCGGAGCGCGTCTTCGCCGGCATGGTCGTCGCCTCGTCGCTCGGGATCATGAACACCATCTGCCTCGCGCCGCCCTTCGTGCTGCACGCGATGGCGAAGCAGGGCCTCTTCCTGCCGAGCGTCGCGAACCTGCATGCGACGCGCCGCGTGCCGGTCGTCGGCGTGCTGGTGCAGGGCCTCTGGGCGGCCCTGCTCTGCGCGGTCACCCAGTTCGCGTTCGCGCTCGATCTCGGCTTCCTGCTCGACGGCGTGGTCTTCGTCGACTGGATCTTCTACGCGCTCTGCGGCGCCGCCCTGCTGCGCCTGCGAGCGCGCGGTGCGGCCGCGCTCTCCGGGCTGGTCTTCACCGTGGTCGCGGCGGCCATCGCGCTCGGCGCGATCTGGGTCAACCCGAGCGCCTCGCTCGCGGGGCTCGCGGTGCTGGCGCTCGGGTGCCTCGTGTTCTCCGCCATGCGGCGCGGGGCCGGGCGGCCCCGGCTCGACTCTTGATCCGATCGGGCGCTTGTGCTTCCTTCCTCGCCCCGCGCGGCGCGCCCCAGGGCCCGCAGCGCGGTTCCGGCGGGATAGCTCAGTCGGTTAGAGCGAAGGCTTCATAAGCCTTAGGTCGCGGGTTCGAGTCCCGCTCCCGCTACTCCTCCTGCCTGCGGTGTGCGCGGCGCTCCTGCAGGGCCCCGGCCGCGAC
>JADLHO010000088.1 GCA_020848735.1 Planctomycetota bacterium
AGACGGCATGAACAAGACCATCGGTCAGCCGTGTGCGGGAAAACCGCACGCACGGTTGGAAAGGGGGGCTTGGTTGCTGCGGGCTTGCTTCTTCAACAAGGTCCTGTAACCAAGCTCTACCAATGCGCAATCCCCTGATCGCCGTCGTCCTGATCTTCTCGGTCGTCGCGCCCACGCTCCTCGCGCAGCGACCCGATTCCAGACCAGTCACCCCTCCGCAGGAGCGTGCCGCCGCGGCGCCTCGCGACGAGAACGCGGAGATCGAGAAGCTCATCGTCGATGCGCTGGCCGCGTGGCGCGCGCGCGACGAGGCCAAGGCGGCCGAATTCCTGCAGAAGGCCGCCGCGAAGCTGCAGGCGCGCGCCGCGCGCAATCTCGGCACCTTCCTCCCGCGTCAGGCCGAAGGCTGGACCTTCGAAGAGCCGCACATCGACTCCGGCTCCTTCGGCGCGGGCGAGACCGCGATGCAATGGAGCAACGCGAACGTGAGCGCGACCAAGGACGGCGACGACGAGAAGCGCGCCAACGTGCAGATCACCAATTCGCCGCAGCTCTATCAGGGCATGCAGGCGATGGTCGCCGCGCAGACGCAGATGCAGGCCATCCTGCGCCAGCAGGGCATGGACATCGACGTGAAGGCGAAGAACGGCTTCCAGGTCCTGACGATGGTCCAGGACGGCGACGCGAATGCCTGGATCGTCGGCAAGAAGATCGCCGTGACGATCTCGGTCAGCGGCGGTGATCGGCGGCTCCTCGACGGCGTCGTCGGCTGGCTCGACCTCGCGGGTCTCTCGCGCCTCGACGGCTGAGACGCGGATCGGGAACCGACGCCACGGGGCCAGCCCCGCCTTCGATTCCCACCCGGCTCGTGACGGGGCCGCGGCGGGCCTTCCGACCGGAGGGATTCGCCCCCTCCCGCGGTCCAGCGCGCGCTTGCCCGCGAGTGTCGTCGCCGCGATCGTGCGGACGTGCGTCGTCGCGGTCGGATCGCCCTCTTCCTTCTCGCCGTCGTCGCGGCGCTCACCGCGTGGTTCGTGCCGCCGCAGCTCCGCTTCCTGTCGGCGGCCTGCGCGTATGCGGCGAAGGTCGCCGCTTCGGCGTGCTTCGTCGGGCAGCGCTCGCTCGACGACGTGCGGCGCGAGGAGCTCGCGCGCTTCGCGATGCTCTCGATCACGCTCGACGAGGCGAACCGCAGCGCGACCGCGACCGCGTTCGCGATCGTCCAGGCGACGGCGCGCGTGAGGGAGGGACTCGGCGCGACGTTGGTGCACGAGCCGTCGCGCCCACTCGTGCCGGATCGGCTCGGCCAGCCGATCGCCGCCGCGGCGGTCGACGCACCCTGGCCGGAGGGAGAGGCGCTCGACGCGTCGGCATTGACGCCGTCGCAGCGTGCCCGCCTCGCACGCGTGATCGATGCGGCATTCGCGGATGCACCCGATGCCGGTCCCGCGCGGACGCGCGCCGTCGTCGTCGCCTGGCGGGGCCGGCTCGTCGCGGAACGCCTCGCCCCGGGCTTCGCGCCGGACGTTCCGCAGCACGGCTGGTCGATGAGCAAGACCGTGCTCGCGACGCTGTTCGGCGTGCTCGCACGGCAGGGTCGTGTCGATCTGCAGGCGCGGGCACCGCTCGCGGCCTGGCGCGACGCTCACGACGGTCGCGAGACGATCACCGTCGATCAGCTCCTGCGCATGGAGAGCGGACTCCGCTTCGTCGAGGACTACGAGGACCCGGACTCCGACGCGCTCCGCATGCTTTTCCTCGTCGACGACATGGCGGCGCACGCCGCGTCGCGTGCGATCGACGTCGCCCCCGATCGGCGTTGGCAGTACTCGAGCGGCACCAGCCTGATCCTCTCGCGTCTCCTGCGGGAGATCGTCGGTGAGGCGACGATCCCGGGCTTCGCGCGCGAAGCGCTGTTCCGACCGCTGGGCATGCGCAGCGCGCTCGTCGAGTTCGATGGGTCGGGGACGCCCGTCCTCTCGTCGTACGTCTGGGCCTCGCCCCGCGACTGGGCGCGGCTCGGCCAGCTCTGGCTGCAGGATGGCGTCTGGAGGGGCGAGCGCCTGCTCGCGGAGGGATTCGTCGCGTATGCGACGACGCCGACGCCGCACGCGCCGCAGGCCCGCTTCGGTGCACATGTCTGGCTCAACGCCGGCGATGCCGCGGGCTCACGCGTCTGGCCGGACCTGCCACGCGACGTGTTCTGGGCGGCCGGCTTCGACGGGCAGTACCTCGTCGTGATCCCCTCGCACCAGCTCGTCGTGGTGCGCCTCGGTCAGACCCCCGATCGCAGGTCCTTCGACCTCTCGGCACTCGTCGCGGGCGCGATCGCCGCGGTGGGGGCCGACTGATCCGCGCCGTCATGTCCTACCCACGTGTCTGGGCCACGTTCCTGCTCGCCGGACTCGCCGCGGCGCAGCAGACACCGCTCGAGATCCCTGCGTTCACCGCCTATGCGCATCCCGATCCGGACGCGATGCGACGCGACGACGACGGCAGCGTGCGGCGCTGGCGCGGCACGCTCTCGTGGTATGGCCACTTCGCGAAGCCGGGTGAGCTCCGCGTGACGGTTCGCCTGAGCGACGTGCGGGAGGCCGGTGGATTCCGGCTCGCGTGTTCGCCGACGAGCGGCGGTCCGGAACGCACGACCGTGACCGCGCGCTTCGCCGCCGGCGCGCGCGAGCTGGTGTTCCCGCCGTTGACCATCGCCGCGGCTGGATACCAGCGGCTCGAACTCGGCACCGACGACGCGCAGCGACCGGCCCTCGTCGCCCTCCTGCTCGAAGGCGAGGCGGCCCTCGGCGCGCGCTTCTGCCGATTGGAGCGCCGCAATGCGGCGTCCGTGCACCTCGGCTGGCAGGTCGAGCGTGCGGATCGCGAGGACGTCGAGTGGTTCTATTGCGAACTCACACCGCGCGACGACCCGCTGTGGACCTACTACATGGCGACCGGCTGGCACCGGGGCTACTTCGGGATGCAAGTCAACGGCCCGCGCGAGCGACGGCTCATCTTCTCCGTGTGGGATGCGGGTGACGAGGCCATCGATCGAAGCAAGGTCGCCGAGGCGGATCGTGTGCAACTCGTCGCGAAGGGCGACGGTGTGGTGGCCGAGGGCTTCGGCAACGAGGGCACCGGCGGCCACAGCCACCTCGTCCATCCCTGGCGACTCGGCGAGACCTTCCGGTTCGCGCTGCACGCCCGCGTCGACGGCGATCGCACCGTCTATTCGGGCTGGTTCTATTTCGCCGAGCGCAAGGAATGGGGGCTGATCGCGAGCTTCAGCGCGCCCAAGGACGGCCGGCTCCCGCATGGCCTCTATTCGTTCGTCGAGAACTTCGCCGGGCAGAACGGCGACCTCCGGCGGCGTTGCGAGTTCGGCAATGCCTGGATCCGCACGTCCGGCGGCGCGTGGCGCGCGCTGCGGAGCGCGCGCTTCACGCACGACGGCCATGGCGAGAGCGAGCGGCTCGATCGCAGCGCGGGCGTGAGCGGCGCACGGCTCTACCTCGCGCAGGGTGGCTTCGTCGACGATCGCGAGCCGGGCGCGGTGACGGAGCACGGCGGCCTGCTCCGACTCGAGGGCGACGCGGGCGCGCCGCCCTCGGATCTGCCGCAGCCGATCAGTAGACGGTGACGCGGACCGCGGTGCCGGCGACGAGCGGCACCGGCGCCGGCGAGCCGACGTCGAGGGCGAAGATCTGTCCGGAGATGTAAGCGCCCACGAACCCGGAGGGGATCGGCAGCGGGAAGCGCACGTAGCCGAAGGGCACCGGGCGTGGCGAGTTGGGCTGGTCGCCGATCTCGGCGGTGCCGGTCGTGCCGCCGACCGTGAGGACGATGTCGGAGTTCAGAGCGCAGCCGACCGGGAAGCTCGGGCCGAGCGGGGTCGTGACGAAGAGCGGATCGAGGCCGATCACGAGCAGCGCCGAAGCCGCGGGCGGGAAGTTCGTGCCTTCGAAACCGAAGAGCGCATTGCCGTCGGTCGGGGGCGAGTTCGTGAACGTGCTCGGGAACAGGCCCGACGACGTGGCACAGGCGGGGCCGTAGCTGCTGACGTTCTGCGCGTCCAAGGGGCTGCAGAAGATGCGCAGCTTGGGGGTCGCCGCGGCCGCAGCTCCCCACGCCGCGACGTTCTGACGCGTGCGGCGGTTGAGCGAGGTCGCGCCGCCCGGCTCCTCCGGCACGATCGAGCCGCCGGACTCGACCCAGACCAGCCAGTAGTTCGTGCCGGCGTTCAGCGTGACGACGTTGCCGAAGTTGGTGCCGATCCAGTTCGCCGTGGTCGACATCTGGGAGAGCAGCGTGCCTCCCGTCAGCCGGCCGAGCGGCAGGAAGGTCGTGGGGTCCTCGTCCCAGATCTCGAGGCGCATGTAGTCGTCGCGGAGCGGCGAGGCCGTGAAGATCGCGGCGGCCTGCACCGTCAACGTGGTGGCCGGCGTGAACTGATAGGCGCGCGAGTTGGGAGTGCGTCCGACGAACGGCGACGCGGTGAGCGAGGTGCTGACCGTCGTGTTCGTGTCGTTGAACGCGAGGCACGGGGCGGTCTGTGCGGCGGCCGAGCCGGCGGCGAGGAGTGCCGAGAGGAATGCGAGGCGATCGAGCATCGAGGACTCCGGGTGAGGACGAGGTGGTCCACGGGGCGTGGAGACGGCGCGGGATCGTAGCGAGGTCGCTGACCGAACCGCGTATGCCCTTGTCCCGAACTCGTGCGGAGCAAAGCCGTCGCACCGCAAGGGGGGCACGGAGCTTCCGCGGCGCGCGGTCGCGGGCCGACCCTATCATGCTTCGCGATGAAGCTCGCTCGTGCCGCGTTCGCGTTCCTCGCCGTCTCCGCCGCGTCGGTCGCGCAGATTCCCGGTTCCTTCGAGTCCTTCGGTGAAGGTTGTCCCGACGGCAGTCTGCTGTACGAGCAGTTCGCGCCCGGGACCTTCGACCTCGGCGGCGGCCTCTCGCTCGATTGGATTCCGAACGGTGGCCTGGGTTACACGGTCACGCGCGGCATCGCGTCCTTCCTGCCCTTTGCGGGCGGTCTGATCGTCGGACTGGGCGACGACGCGCTGTCGGGACCGATCGCGCTCGGGTTCTCGTTCCCCTATCCGACCGGGTTGCGCACGACGACGCAGATCGACATCTGCTCGAACGGCTATGTCTATCTGGAGCCGGGCACGATCACGTCCACGCGATGCTGTGATGGGAGCGGCAACGTGCTGCGTGCATTCCGCAACGACACGCCGAGCTGGGCCCTGCTCGGCACCGATCTCGATCCGGGTCGTGGCGGAACCGTCTGGTTCAATTCGGCGCCCGGAGTCGCCTGGGTGACCTGGGATCAGATCCAGGAGGATGGCCAACCCGGGCTGAACACCTGCCAGATCCAATTCTGGGCGAGCGGCCAGGTCTCCATGGTGTGGACCAGCGTGGCGATCCAGGCGCACAACACGATCGTCGGTTGGTCGGGCGGCAACGGCGTCGACGACGACGGCTCCTTCGACTTCTCCGTGCATCCCATCCACGACATGGGAGCTTCGTCCGGGCCGCTGACGATCTCCGCACCGCTCGCGAGCCTGCCCACGATCGGTCGCACGTTCGTCGTCGACATCGGCAACGTGCCGTCGAACGCGCTCGCCGGCGCGCTGCTGCTCGCGACGTCGACCGCGAACGTCGATCTCGGTGCGATCGGCATGGGCGGCTGCCGGCTCTACGTGGGCAGCGAGCTGCCGTCGTTCCCCGTCGCGCTCAACCCGCCGACGGGCAGCGTCACGATGCCGATCCCGAACCTCGCGTCGCTCGCGGGCTTCGTGATGCACGCGCAACAGGCGGTGTTCGCCCCCAACGTGACCACGCTCGGCGTCGCGACCTCGAACCGCCGCACGCTGCGCATCGGCAACGTCGATCCGGTCGTCGTGCGGGCGAGCGGCGCGGAGAACCTGAACGACGACCTCCAGAACCCCTTCTGGACGATCGTGAATGCGACGCCCTTCGACATCGTGTCCGTGCGCCTCGACTGGGCGCTCTCGCCGGTGGCGAACTCGATCTACTTCGACACGAACCAGGTCGGGCTCGGCGATCGCTTCGACGGCGGCAACAGCACGACGGCGCTCTGCAAGGGCACGTACCGCAACGGCAGCGACGTGCTCACCGGCCTCGACTACGCGGTCTCCGGACCGACGCCCTGCGGCGCCACGTCGCGCACGGGTTGGATCGGGCTGATCTACGGCGCGGCGGCCGGCGACTTCCGCGCGATCGAGTTCCGCTTCACGCAGTTCAACCCGGGCGAGTCCTTCCAGTTCGACGCCGAGACCGACGGCGGGCCCGGCGGACGGGGCGGCGACATGGCCGGTCTGCTCGTCACGGTCCGACTCTCCAACGGCACGACGCGCAGCGGCGTCCTGACCGCGATCGACACTCTGACGTCCACGGTGAGCCTGTGAACCTTCCGCCCTCGATCGGTCGCGCGGCGCTCGCGCTCGCGCTCCTCTCCCTTCCGCACGCCGTGGCCCAGCAGCCGCAGCTCGTGCTGACCGACGTGAGTGCCGCCACGGGCCTCGACTGGCGCCAGATCGACAACAACACCCTGATGGGCGCCGGCGGGGCGTTCCTCGACTTCGACGGCGACGGCTGGCTCGACATCCTGCTCTGCGGTGGCGACGCGGTGCCGGGCCTCTACCGGAACGTCGGGGGCGGCACGCGCTTCGTCGCGGTCACGCCCTCGCCCTTCGACGACCGGATGGGTGCGGAGTGGATGTGTGCCACCGTCGCCGACATCGACGACGACGGCGATCCGGACGTGTTCTTCGGGCGCTTCGGTCCGAACGCCCTCTTCCGCAACGACGGCGGCGGTCGCTTCACCGACATCACGACGCCGCTCGTCGCGGGCGGACGCTTCGAGTTCACGACGAGCGCCGCGTTCGGCGACTTCGACGCCGACGGCAACCTCGACCTCTACGTCGGCAACTACATCACCCCCGGTGGACCGCCGCCGCACCACATCCCCACGCCGAACCTGCTCCTCCGCGGCCACGGCGACGGGACCTTCTCGGACGCCACGACCCCGGTGACCGCCGGCGCGGGCACCGCGCTCGCGACGACCTGGTCGGACCACGACGGCGATGGCGACGCCGACATCCTCGTGGCGAACGACTTCGGTGCGTTCGTCGAGCCGAACCGGATCTATCGCAACCAGGGCGCCGCCGGCGCCTTCGGGTTCATCGAGGTCTCCGCGGCGATGCATGCCGATCTGCGGATCTACTGCATGGGGATCGCCATCGGCGACATCGACCGCGATCGCGATCTCGACTACTACTTCACGAACCTCGGCCGCAACGTGCTGTTGCGCAACGACGGCAGCCGCTTCACGGATGTCACGGGCGCGGCGGGAGTCGAACTCGAGTTCGACGTCGACACGTCGCCGCGGTTGCTCGCGACGAGCTGGGGCTGTGGGCTCTTCGACTTCGACTCCGATGGCTGGTTGGACCTCTACGTGTCGAACGGCCACATCCCCGCGGACCCCGCGCTCGCGAACGGCACACGCACGCGCAACGTGCTCTATCGCCACGACGGCCCTTCGCTGACCTTCTCGCGCTGCACGCAGCCGCTCGACGACGGCATCGGTCGCGGCGCGGCGTTCGGCGACTACGACAACGACGGCGACGTCGACGTGCTGCAGGTGAACGTCGCGGGCGCGGCGGTCCTGGCGCGCAACGATTCGCCGCGTCGCGGGCATTGGGCCGGCGCGATGCTGCGCGGCCGTGCGAGCAACGCCGACGCACTCGGCGCGCGCGTCGCGCTCGAGCTCGGCGACTTCACCGCGCTGCGCGAGGTGTCGCGCAACTCGTCGTATCAATCCTCCTCGGACGTGCGGTTGCAGTTCGGGCTCGGCGCGAACGATCGCATCCGCACGGCCGCGCTGCGCTGGCCGAGCGGTATCGGGCAGGAGCTCCACGACCTCGACGTCGACGCCTATCACGGATTCGTCGAGCCGGCGGTCACCGTCGAGCGTGGCGATCTCTGGAGCCAGGACCTCCTCTTCGGTCGGCTCCTCTGGTTCCGTGCGGAGCTCGTCAATCACTCGACGAACGCCGTGCCGTGCGGAATCGAGGAGCAGGTGCGCGCGGGTTACGACGCGGCGCCGGTCTTCGGTTCGCCCGGTGAGACGCTCTGGCGGGGCGCGGCGCGCGCGATCGTGCTCGAGGCCGGAGCGCGCCGCACGTTGCACCGCCTGCTCTGGGTGCCTCGCGCGCCGTTCTTCCCGCGGCGGCCGAACCTCGACTTCGTCTGGGTCGTCACCGACGCCGCGCGTGCGATCGACGAGTGCAAGCTCGGCGTTCGGTGAACGCCGGGCGTCCGCTCAATCGTCGACGCTGTCGATCTCGACGGCCGGCGGCGTCGCGACGGCCTCGGGGGGACATGCACCGGCCTCTTCCGGCGGCTTCTCCGTCTGCACCTGCGTGTAGAAGATCAGCGTGTAACCGTCGGGGTCGGTGACCACCATCTCCCGCAGTCCATAGAACTGCGTCGTCGGCGGGAGGCTCGCCTTGAGGCGGCGACCCTTGAGCTCCTTCTGGTAGGCGTCGACGTCGGCGACGTGCAGGTAGACGCAGACACCGACACCGTGCGAACCGCGCTGGAAGCGCCGCGCGTGCTCCGCCCAGAACTCGCCGGCCTTCTTGTTGTCGTGGCACGCCTTCTTCATGTCCTTCGCGGACATCGACTGCCCGAGCATGATCGACTGCCCGGCGAGGATGAGGTTCGCCCAGACGGGCTTCTTCTCGTCCGGGAAGGTCCCCGCGAGCGTGAAGCCGAGCTTGTCGCGGTAGAACTTGATGCTCTTCTTGATGTTCTCGGCGGTGAATGCGACCGAGATCGGATACGGGGTCTGATTGCTCATCGAGAGGGATGCTCCGGCGCCGGCATTCGGCGCCGGTCGGATTCTGGACCCGGGCGAGCGCGGCGTCCACGCAGAGCCGTGCGCCGGATCGGGCCCGATCCGCCCTCAGCGTTCGCGCCAGCCGACGACGGCGGGCAGACCCGTCCGCGGCGACAGACGCGCCTCGACGGTCGAGCGCACGGGGAGCCCGGCACCCCGCAGCGGGCACTCCGCGGTCGCGGTCACCGTGGCCTGACCCTCGCCGTCCCGCACGACCGAGACCAGCACCGTCGATCGGCCGATCGTGAGTTCGCCCCCGGCCCACGCCGGATCCTGCATCAGGCGCACGCGGGCGGTCTCGACCGCCCCTTCCGCGGCCGCCAGCGCCTCGCTGCGACCCCGGCCGAGCGTGGCCTCCCGCGCGGCGCGGGAGCTCGAATCCGAGAGCGACGCGGTGAGCGAGCCGATCACGACGACGAGCAGCATCGCGATGATCAGGGCGGCGCCGCGCTCCGTCGCCGGTGCCTGATGGTCACGTGACGGGTGTCGGGCGGGCTTCATCGAACGGCCTCCGTGCGCGGGGTGACGAGCGTCGAGAACACCAGCGGGTGGGTGTCCTTGGGACGGTGAACCGCGAGCACGATGCGTCGCGACGCACCTTCGTCGACGACGCGCAGCTCCTCGACGGCGCCCATCCGGCGGGTCGGTTCCCCGTCGGCGCTGCGGACGAGCTCGCCGTCGCGGAGGGTCCAGGCGACGTCGCCTGCGCCGGTCGCGCAGAGGACGCGGTCCGCGGTGCTCGCGACGCTGCGTGCCGCGCGCAGATCGCGCGAGAGCTCGGCGACGATCGTGCGCCAGTCCTCGACCGCGGCGAGGTTGGCCTGGGTCCCGCCGAGTCCCTGGTGCGCGCGCTGGGCGAGGCCGAGCATCGCGCCGGTGAGGATCACGGTCAGGGCGACCGCGGTCATCAGTTCGACGAGCGTGAAGCCCGCCTGGTCGTGTGGCGTGCGGCTCATCGCGCGCCCTCCTTGGCGAGGCGCGTCGTGACGCTGCGCACGGCGGGCGACTCGGCTCCGAGCGGCTTCCAGCTCGTCTCCAGCACGACCTCGTAGAGGTTCGGCTCGAGCAGCGTCACGGTCTCGACGGTGCGTTCCTCGCCGAGCTCGATCTCGCGCGGGGGCACGACGAGCGTGCGTTGGCCGACCTCGAGCGTCGGCAGTGCGCGGAGCTCATCGAGCCGCGACTCGTGCGACCAGGTGACGAGGTTCTCCTCGAGCGTGCGGCGCGCGACGTGAGCACCACCGCGTTCGCCGGCGAAGAGGCTCGCCGCGAGGATCGTGAGCACGAGCATCGCGAAGAGACACTCGAGGATCGCGAAGCCGTCGTCGTGGCGCGGCGTGGAGTTGCGTGGCTTCACCATCCGGCGTTCCCCCAATGGAGCGTCTGGAGCTTGTCGAAGACCATCGCGAACTGCGCCGCGATGAGCGCGCCGAAGAACGCGATCAAGGTCGGCTGCAGGATGGCGAGCGAGCGGTGCACGCTGCGATCCACGCGGCGGTCGCACGCGCTCGCGGCGGCGCGCAGGCGGCGGCCGACCTCGTGCGGATCCGCGCCCGACGCGAGCTCGGCGAGCGCGATCGCGAAGTCGGGCAGCCCGGTGGAATGCCAGACCTGATCGGCGCTCGCGCCCTGATCGGCCAGGTCGCCGGCGTCGGCGACGCTGCGCCGCAGGTCGACGATCGCCGTGGCGCGCGCGCTCCGGCGCAGCAGTTCGCCGAGCGGCAGGCCGGCCGCGGCGAGCGAGGCGGCCGCGCGCAGGATGCGCGCCGATGCGGCCACGTGGACGATGCGGCCGAGGATCGGCAGGTGCAGCGCGAGCCGCGCGAAGAACTGGGTCACGCGGCCGCGGACCGTCGACACGTTGCCGACGATCGCGAAGCCGAGGATCGTCCAGAGCACCAGCGCGACGAGGTGCACCACGATCGCGCTCATGCCGCCGGCGAAACCCGGCCCCGCGGTCGCGAAGGTGTCGAAGAGCGAACCGGTGGTCACGTGGACGCCCACGAGCGAGACGGCGAGCAGCGCGGGATACGCGAGCGCCATCGAGAGCTGATCGCGGGAGTCCTGCATCTGGTCCCCGCTGCCGGCGAGCGACTCGAGGGTCGCACGCTGGGCACTCGTGCCCTCGGTCGCGCGCACGGCGGCGAGCACGTCGCGCGGCACGATGCCGGCGGGCATGGCGGCCGCGAGTGCGGCACCGACGGACTCGCCGGAGTCGAGGCGGATCGCGAGGTTCGTCATCGATTCGCGGTTGCCGCCGCGCTCCGACTCCGCCATGCGACGAATCGCCGGCGCGATCGGCACGCCGCGGCGGGCCGCGGCGGCGACGATCTCGAAGATGCGCACGCGCAGGTCGCGTTGCGAGCGGCGACGCGTCGAGCTGGCGAGCAGCAGGACGAGGGCGAGCGCCGCGAGGAAGGTGCCCAGGAGGATCGGGTTCACGGCGTCGACCTCACGAGTGCCAGACGTTGGTCATGCGGAACGCGATCGTCATGTACGAGAGCGCGAAGCCGAGGACGACGAGTCCGATGAGCAGCTGCGCCACCGGCGCGGCGAGGATCGCGACGCGCTCCGCCGTGCGCTCGAGGCGCTGGCGGTAGATCGCGGCGATGTCGTCGAGTGCGTCGGACGCGCCGTTCTGGTTCGCCGACGACTCGAGCAGCCAGGACAGGCTCGGCGAGATCATGTCGCCGGCCTCGACGGCCTCGCTGAGGCCGCTGCCCGATTCCGCGCGCTGCGCCATGCGCTCCACGCGGTCCTTCATCGCCTGATCGTCCGTCGCGGCGGCCGTGAGGCGCAACGCCTTCGGCAGCGGCAGATGACGACGGAGCAGGAGCGCCATCGTCGCGGCGAACGATGCCTTGGCGGCGTAGAGCCGCATCGCGCCGATCAGCGGCAGCGTGAAGCCGAGCGTGCGCGGCGAACGACCTTCGTCGATCGGCTTGCGCAGGAAGGTGTAGAGCAGCGCGAGCGAGACGGCGAGGCCGAGCAGCCCGAGGGCGGAGCTCAGCGGCACGTACGTCGAGGGCGACACCGAGCCGCCGCTCTGGAGCATCACGTTCTCGCCCGGTCGTACGAACAGCACGAGCAACGTGCCGATCACGACCACGAAGCCCGCGGCGATCATCGGATACGCCAAGGTGCGCCGCATGCGCTCGACGATCTTCGCGCGCGTGCTGGCGTGGATCGCGATCTCCTCGAGCACCTCCGGAAGCGCTCCGCCGGCCGACAGGCCCGCATCGACGAGCGCCCGGTAGACCGGCGAGAAGTGCTTCTCGCGGCGCGCGTACGCCTCGGCGAGCGGCACACCGCGATCGATCTCCTCGGCCATCGCGGCGGCTTCACGCGCCATCGGGCCGCGCTCGAGGTCGAACTGCAGGATGCGCAACGCGCGCGGGAGCGGGACGTTCGCGCGGCAGAGGTCGGCGAGGCCGCGGTGGAAGAGCGCCACGTCGCCGCGCATGTTGCTGCGATCGTCGGAGCCGCCCGACGTCGAGGCGGTGGCCCGAACGGTCTTGGTGTCAGCGAGAACCGAGGACACGGTTCACCTCCTCGTGCGTGGTCATGCCGTTGGCGATCAGCGCTTCGGCGGATTCGCGGAGCGAGCGGCCGCCGGCTTCGCTGGCGGCGACCGTGAGGTCCGAGCCGTCGCCACGCGACAGCACGACCTTGCGCAGTCCTGCGGTCATCGGCACCCACTCGCCGATCGGGATGCGACCGTGGTAGCCGCTGCCGCGGCACTTCGGGCAGTTCGCGCCGCGCTCCGCGCAGTCCGCCTGATCGCAGCGACGCCGCACGAGTCGCTGCGCGAGCACGCCGCGCACGGCCGTCGTGAGCACGAAGGGCTCGACGCCCATCTCGAGGAGGCGCGCGAACACCAGCGGTGCGGTGCCGGCGTGCACCGTCGAGAGGACGAGGTGGCCGGTCAGACCGGCCTCGAGCGCGATCTTCGCGGTCTCGCGGTCGCGGATCTCGCCGACGAGCAACACCTCGGGGTCCTGGCGCAGCAACGAGCGGAGCGCGCGCGCGAAGTCGAGGCCCGCGACGTTGTCCGTCTGCGTCTGGGTGACGCCCTGGACGCGCCGTTCGATGGGATCCTCGACGGTCATGATCGAGCGCGCGCGCGTGCCGTTGACGATGTGGCGGAGCGAGGCATAGAGCGTGGTCGTCTTGCCGCTGCCGCTCGGGCCCGTGACGAGCACCACGCCGTCGGGTTGGTCGAGGGCACCGCGCAGGGAGTTCGCGACGATCTCCTCGAAGCCGATGTCGTCGATGGTGCGCGGCCCGGCCTCGCGCGCGTCGAAGCGCACCGCGATGCGTTCGCCGAACACGGTCGGGTAGGTGGCGACGCGGATGTCGGTCGGCAGCCCGGAGCGCTCCGCGGCGATGCGGCCCTCCTGCGGCACGTCGGTCCGGTAGACGAGCAGGTCGGCGAGCGCCTTGACGCGGCCGACGAGGTGCTCGCGGATCTGATCGGGGAGGATCTCGAGTTGCTCGAGCACGCCGTCGCGGCGCATGCGCACGTTGACGCCGTGTTCGGACGGATCGATGTGGAGGTCGCTCGCGCCGGCCTCGACGGCTGCGCGGAGCAGACGCTCCACGACGGTGACAGCGGGAGCCTCGGGGGTTTGCGGCATCGGTCGACTCTCTCCTGACGGGGGCAGCCTGCTGCCCACGGGAGCGGTCATCGACCGTCCGGACCCGTCTCCTTGAGAGACGGCACGCCGGATGAGGCGATGGCAAGGCTGGGCTGATGCGCCGGCCCGCACGCGCCTGACCCGCTCACACCCTCATTCGACGTGCACGTGGCGCCCGCTGTTCTCCTCGGCGAGCAGGCGCAGGAAGTCGGTGTCGTTCTTGTCGCCGAACGTGATGCAGTTGATCACGAGGCGCTTGAGGCGGTTGGTCTCGCGCACGCGGCGCCGGATCTCGTCCTTGTCGGTGACCTCGCCCCAGCTCGGCGCGCCATCGGTGAGCACGTAGATCGTGTCGAAGCCGAGCGCGTAGTGCTTGTCGGTGAGGCCGCGGCCGGCGAAGCCGATCGCCTTGTCGAGCGCCCCGTGCAGGTTCGTCGGTCCCCGTGGCGCCAGGCTGTCGAGGAAGCTGCCGAGCAGCTCGTCGCGCGCCTCGTCGTCGAGCTTCACGAGCTCGGGATAGCCCGCGCGGCTCGGCCGCCACACGCGGACCTCGTCGCTGAACACGACGATGTTGAAGTACGAGCCGTCGGGCATCGCGGTGACGATCTTCTTCAGCTCGTCGACGACGAGCTTCGCCTTGGTCGTCGTCGTGCCCGCACCGGCGGACGTGGTGCCCGTGTGCAGGGTGATCGGCTCCTCCATCGAGCCCGAGAAGTCGACGACGAAGAGCACCCGATCCGATTCGAGCTGCAGCGAGAAGAAGCGTTCGTAGCGGGCATCCTCGCTCGCGTTCCTGCGCTTCGCGTCCGCGGGCTTCGCGAGGCGGAGCGAGGCGCTCTCCTTGCGCCAGAACTCGCGCCAGCTCTTGAAGTCACCGGCGCCGATCGTCTGCCCGGTCATGTTCTCGAGCACGCGGTGGATGCGGAGATCCATCGCCCAGGGGTCCTTCGTGCGACCGAGTTCCGCCTCGTAGCCGTCGATCAGCGCGGGGATCGAAGCCTTGCACCTGAGGGAGGCGAGCGCATGGCACGCGGCGGCACGCACCTGCCAGACGGCATCGCGGCAGAGCACGCCCTTCATCGCCTCGACGGCGCGATCGCGCAGCGTGGCGATCTCGGCGGGGATCGTCTCGTGCGAGGTCTCGTCGGTGTGGGTGCCGAGCGCGTTGCCGATCGCATTCAGCGCCGCGATGCGCACGTCGGGGTCCTTGTCGCGCAGCGAATCGACGTAGGTGCCGACGAGTTCGAGGCGGCCGGTGTCGGAGAGGACGTCGAGCGCACGCAGCCGCAGCTTCGGCGGCATGCGCGACGTCGCCTCGAGGAGCGCGAGCTGGGACGCCGTGCCCGGCCTCGCCCCGAGCACCTGGAGCGCGGCATCGGCGCGACGCCGATCCTGATCGCCGTGCTCGTTGGCGTCGCGGAGGTTGTTCGAGCGCAGCAGCGCGATGAGCCAGCCGTCGAGGCCCTCGGCCGTCATCCCCGCGATGTGCTTGCGAGCCAACGCACGGACGCGCCAGGGCTGGAGCTCCGCGCGGAAGTCGATGTTGTCCGTGGACGACCGGGCGCCGGGTGCGCGCGGGTCGACCGCGGCCGCCTCGAAGAGCTTCTGGGCCGCGCCGAGCGTGTTCCACCGGGCGAGCGCGGCGAACTTCGCGTCGGCTTCCGCGAGTGCAGCCTCGTCGACGACGAGGTCCTTCATCATGCGGACCGTGCCCGACTCGTACGCCAGCAGCCAACGCTGGAACTCCTGGAAGTCGGCGAGCGACGGATCGGGCGGCGGCTCCTTGGGCTTGACCTGCGCCACCGGGGCCGCGCCGACCGACAACGCGACGAGCCACGCGACGAGGAGGGCGACGACGGGCGATGCGGGACGGCGCGACATGGGTCGCGGAGGATAGCGCGGCGATCGCGAGGGGTTCTCGACGACGCCGTCCGCTATGTTCCTCGCGCGCTTGGCGCCGCCACGAGATGGGAATCACCTTCGAACTCGCCACCGAGACCGACGTTCCGAACCTGCTCACCCTCCGCACGGAGGTCGCCGCGGACCTGGAGGCGCGCCATGGGCGCGGGCCCTGGGCGAAGCCGCCGACGGAGGACGCCGTGAGGCGCGATCTGACGGCCTCACGCGTGATGGTCGCGCGCGAAGGCGCGCAGCTCGTCGGCGCGCTCACCCTCGCGGCGAAGAAGCCGTTCTCGATCGACGTGAGGTGCTTCACCGCCGCCCAACGCCCGAGCTACCTGATCGCGATGGCCGTCGCACCGAAGCGGCAGCGGAACGGGATCGGCCGTCGATTGCTCGAGGCCGGAATGGTGCTCGCGCATTCGCTCCGCGCCGACGCGATCCGCCTCGATGCCTGGGACTCTCCCGCCGGCGCGGGGCCCTTCTACGCGCAGTGCGGCTATGTCGAGGTCGGGCGCGTGATCTACCGCAGCACGCCTCTGCGCTACTACGAGCGCATGCTCTGATCGACCGCTCCCGCTCGCCCTGCCACGGCCATGGACGACCCGACGCTCCAACGGCGTCTCGCTGCCGAGACGCGCTTCACCCGCCTCCTCCACGTCTCGTCGTGCGGATCCACGCAGGATCTCGCGGCGACCGAGCCGAGCGGCGATCTCGTCGTCTGGGCCGATCTGCAGGAGGCCGGCCGCGGTCGCAAGGGTCGCGCCTGGTTCGGTGCGCCGGGGAAGGACGTCGAGGTCACGTTTCGCGCAGCAGGACTGCCGGTCGATCGACCGCTGCGTCTCGCTCCCTTGCTGGCCACCGCGGTCGTCGTCGCCCTCGAGTCGTTCGCCGGTGACGCGCTCGCGCTGGACTGGCCGAACGACGTCGTGTGGCGGGGCCGCAAGCTCTCGGGGATCCTGCTCGATGCCCAGAGCGCGAGCGGTGCGAACGGCGACGGCGCGCGCGGCGTCGGGTTGCTCGTCGGCATCGGCGTGAACGTCAACCGCACGAGCTTCCCGCCGGAGCTGCTCGAGCGCGCGACCTCGCTGGCGCTGATCAGCGGTCGCATGCACGAGCGCGACGAGGTCGTGCTGCGGCTCGCACAATCGATCGACGGTGCGCTGGCGGCTTTCGCGCGCGGAGAGCTCGCCGAGCACGAGGCCTGCTTCCGGGCGCGCCTCGGGCTCATCGGGTGTCGCGTGCGTGTCGGTCTCGTGCAGGGCGGGACTCGCGACGGCGTGCTGAGCTCCCTCGACCTCGACGAGCTGCGCCTCGACGACTCCGAGCCGCTGCCGCTCGCGCTCGTGGAGTCTCTCGCGCGGCAATGAGCTGCCGGCGCTCAGCTCTGCCGTGCGTCCTGCGCCTGCGTCACCGCGGCGAGCAGACGTAGTTCGATCGGCACCACCCGCAGCGGCGCCGGCGCCCGCACGATGCGCTCGATGCTCGACCGCTCGTCGGGCTTCGGCACGAAGAGCGGGTAGCCGTGCGCACGCAGCCAGGCACCGAAGGCGAGCACGGCGAAGGAGAGATTGAGGTCGGGGAAGGGCGCCATCCGCGCGAAGCGCCAGAGGATGCGCACGCCCTGCCGCACCGGGTGCAGGCTCTCGAAGACGGCCGGCTTGTCGCCGAACTGCTGGCCGTGGTGGAACGCGTCCACGAGGGCCGAGAGCTCGTCGGGGTGGGGGTATTGCACGCCGGGGATCGAGTCCCAGGGCTCGTCGCGGCGCAGCACGTTGTTGCGGAAGCGCCCGACCTGTTCGGTCGTGCGTCGGAACTGTTCGACGAGCCACCAGCCGTCCGGGGACGCACCGCGCGCGGATCGCGTCTCGAGCTCGGCCAGCGCGCGCGCGAAGCCGACCACGAGCTTGTGTTCCTGGTGCTCGGCGCGGAAGCGACACGGATCGCCGCGGAGCATCGCCGCGACCTCGTCGCGCGTGACCCGCAGGCCGCGCAGTCCGAGCATCCCCGCGATCCAGGAGTGGCGATCGTCGGCCGATGGAGTGCTGCGCGAACCCTGGGCCAGGGACTCGGGGCGGCTCGGCGATGCGTCGTTGCCGCGGGTATCGTCGCCGACGAGCCGGTCGGCGACCTGACCGGCCAGCGCGAGGTCGAGCCGCTCCAGAACGGTCGGCTGTCGGGTTTCTGGACTGTCCTCGGACACAACCCTGCTTCGGATCAGAGATGGCACCTTCCGTGACGGATTCCACCGCTCTACCAGACACGCCGATGCCAAGGCGTCGTTCCGGTCTCGTTCGCTTCCTGCGCGTCACCATCGTGCTGGCGATCCTGATGGTGGTCGCCGTCCTGGCGCTCCCGGCGCTGCTCTCGATGGATTGGATGCGCACGCGCATCGAGCGTCAGGCCAGCGAGGCGGTGGGCGCGAAGGTCGCGATCGGCCGTGTCGCGTTCGGCTGGTTCAGCGGGCTCGAGATCGAGGATGTCGCGGTCGCGAATCCGCCGGGCTTCGCGTCGGAAGCGCGGCTCTTCGAGATGAAGGCCCTGCGCGGCGACGCCGACGTCTTCGGACTCCTGCGCGGTCGCTTCTCGCTCACCGGGGCGATCGAGGGCCTCTCGCTGCGCATCCAGCAGCGTGCCGATGGCACGACCAACCTCGGCGAACTGCTCGGCGTGCGTGTCGAGGGTCCGATCGCCATGCCACCCAGGGACGCCGGGGGCGGCGCGCGCGGCGAACCGATCGACTTCGCCGGGCTGCGGCTCGATCTCGCGATCCGGGATGCCTTCATCGAGGTCGTCCACGAGACCCACGGGGTGCTCGAGAGACTGGAGCACGTCGAGGCGAGCGTGGCGAAGGCGTTCGGGACGAACCGAGTGCGCCTCGACTTCGCGTGTGATCTCGCCCGACCCGCGGGCGGTGCACCCGGACGGCTCGAGCTGCGCGTCGACGCGCAGACCGATCCGGAGCAGCCGATCGACGCGCGCCTGCGCGCCGTCGATCTCGACCTCGCGCGCTACCGCCCGGTGCTCGCGACGTTCCTGCCCGCGGATCAGGTCACCGCGTTCGCCGGCGTGGTGACCGCGAATGCGCAGCTCACGGGTCATCCCGGCGGCCGGCTCGACGTGACGGGCAACGTCGAGATCGCCGAGCCGCACTTCGCGGGTCCGCTCTTCCTCGACCTCGATCTCGGCGCGCCGCGCTTCAGCCTGGCGCCGAAGTTCTCCATCGCGCAGGGTGGCACGGCCGGGCCTTCCCAGATCGACCTGTCGCAGCTCAGCGCGGACCTCGGCTTCCTCTCGCTGCGCGGCCTGCCCACGGCGATCGCCGAGGGTGCGGCGCCGAGCGCCGGGTTCGCCTTCGCGCTCGACGTCGCCGCGCTCGCCGCGCGCGGAGGTGCCGTGCCGACGATGTTCAAGGACAGCGGCACGCGCCTGGACGGCGAGCTACGGGTGCCGCTCGGCGCCGAGTTCGACTGGGCTGCGCTCGACCAGGGCGGGTTCGACGAGCTGCTCGGGCTCCTCGGCCTCCGCGCGACGCTCGGCGTGAAGTCGCTCGAGATCGGCGGTCAGACGCTCGGCGGAGTGCAGGCGGAGCTCGGTCTCGCCGGAGGCCGTCTCGAACTCCTCGCGAAGTCCGGGACCTATGGCGACGGCCCGCTGCAGTTCTCGCTCGCCGCCGATGTGAATCGGCTGGACACCTTGCCCGTCGAACTCTCGCTCGGTGTCGACGGCGCGAAGATCGGAGCGGAGGCGCTGCGCGCGTTGCAGTACGTCTTCCCGCTCGCCGCCGGTGCCGGCCTCGCCGATGCGGTCCCGGTCGCGCTCGCGGGTCGCATGGACCTGCGCGTGGAGCTCGCGGGACCCGGACGCCCGGCACCCGACTCCACGGCACTCGCGTGGCTCGAGCGATGGTCGGGCAAGGGTCGCTTCGGGGTGACGGAGGGCAAGCTACGCCCGGCGGCGGCGCTCTCGCAGCTGCTGAGCCTGACCGGTGAGACGGGCGAGCTGTCGATCCAGTCGTTCGCGAACGAGTTCGAGCTCGACGCCGGTGCGATCCTGGCCAGGCGCGGTCTGCTCAGCGCGAAGGGCCGACAGTTCGCGCTCAGCGGCCGCACGAGCCTCGCAGGCGGATTGGACTGGGTGCTCGATGTGAAGAGCCTGCTGGCCGAGCACAAGGATGGCCGGCGCATCCTCGAGTTCATCGGCGATGCACCGATCGGCGCCGCACTCACGGGCACGCTCACGGCCCCGGCGTTCGCCCTGCCTCCGCTCGACGAGATCGCGAAGCAGGCGCTGCAGAAGGCGATCGAGCGCGGCGCGGGGGACCTGATCCAGAAGGAGGCAGGCAAGCTCCTCGACTCGTTGCTCGGCGGGCGGCGCGACGAGGGCGTGAAGTCCGTGCTCGACGGCCTGCTCCCCAAACCGGGCACGCGCGATGGGACGCCGAACCAGGCGCCGCCGAACGCGCCGAACACGCCGATCGATGCCGCGCGCTCGACGCTCGAGACGATCCTGCAGCAGGCACCTGGCGCCGCGAATCCGACGAACCCGCCCGCCGGCGCGACCGGCCCGACGCGGCCTCGGCCCGACCCGATCGGTGACATGCTCCGGCAGGTGATGGAGCGCAAGCAGCGCGAGGCGCAGCAGCAGCAGCAGCAGCAGCAGCAACAGCAGGGCCAGTCGCCCCCGCGGCGAGACGGCTGAGAACGGCCGCAGGACGCGAGGATCGGGGCGCCGGCCGCGAGGGGATCAGGTCGCGGCCCGCGCGGCCATGCTGCTCAGCATCGTCTGCACGAGCTCGGCGCGTTGGATCGGCTTCGTCGCGTAGCCATCGCAGCCCGCCGCGAGACAGCGCGCTTCGTCGCCTTCCATCGCGTTCGCGGTCAGCGCGACGATCGCTCCCACGAAACCGTCGTGGCGGAGCTGGCGCGTGGTCGTGTAGCCGTCCATCTCGGGCATGTGCATGTCCATGAGCACGAGGTCGAAGGGCTTCTCCGAGCGCTGCGCGTCGAGTGCGCGTTCGTGCGCGACGCGGCCGTTCTCGGCAAGCGTGACGTCCGCGCCGAGCTTGCGCAGCAGGAACGAGATGAGCCTCTGGTTGTCGGGCCCGTCCTCGGCGAGCAGGACGCGGCGCCTCGCGAGCGGTCGCGTCGGACCGTGTGGTTCCTCCGCGGCGTTCGTCGCGGTCGCGCTCTCGGCGTCGGGATCGGTGAGCAGGCGGACGCCGACGAGGGGGCCGGTCGGCACGGAGACCACGAAGCGGCTGCCGAAGCCCGGTTCGCTGTGCACGCGGATCGTCCCGCCGAGCAGCTCGACGAGTCGTCGCGAGATGGCGAGGCCGAGGCCCGTGCCGCCGAAGCGACGCGTCGTGCGTTCGTCGCCCTGGGCGAAGGGGCGGAAGATGCGGACCTGCTGTTCGGCGTTCATGCCGATCCCGGTGTCGATCACGTCGAACTCGACGTGGTTGGCCGAACCGTCGCGCGCCATGCCGACGACGAGCCGCACGGTGCCGGTCTCGGTGAACTTCACCGCGTTCCCGACGAGGTTGACGAGCACCTGCCGCAGGCGCGTCGGGTCCGTGGCCATGACCTCGGGGAGCGGTGGCCGCCACACGACGCGCAGATCGAGGTTCTTGGCCTGCGCACGCACGCGCATCAGGTCCACGACTTCGCGCGCGATCTGCGCCGGCGAGCAGCGGATCGTCTCGACGGTCATCCGGCCCGCCTCGATCTTCGAGAGGTCGAGGATGTCGTCGAGGATCGCGAGCAGGTGGCGGCCGTTGGCGTGGATCGTCCGCGCGGCATCACCGAGCTCGGGTGTGCGCGCGTGTTCGAGCAGCACCTCCGCGTAGCCGAGGATCGCGGTCATCGGGGTGCGGATCTCGTGGCTCATGTTCGCCAGGAACTCCGACTTCGCGGCATCGGAGGCGATGGCCGCCTGCCTCGCGGTCTCGAGCTGCTCGTTGACGCGGACCAGGTCCTCGCGACTCACCACCGTCGTGCGAAGCGCCTCGGCCATGTCGTTGAACGAGCAGGCGAGCTGGCCGATCTCGTCGTCGCGCTCGATGGGGACCCGCACGTCGAACGAGCCTCCGGCCAGGGCTCGCGTGGCGTTCGCGAGGTCGACCAAGGGTCGCAGCAACCGGCCGATGAGACGTGACATCAGCATGAAGCTGCCGATCGCGAGCATCGCCGCGAACACGAGGTGTTCGAGCTGCATCGCCGCGATGTGCGTCTCGACGTTGCGGGTCGAGAGCTCCACGCGCACGCTGCCGAGCACGCGTCCACCGAAGTCGATGTCCTGGTCGACGACGAGGAGCTCGTCAGCCGGGCGCGGCGACGCACCCGGCGTCGTGATCGGCTTGCCCTCCGATGCGAACACGCGGCCGTTCGGGTCGAAGATGCGGATCGAGGCGACGTCGTCCTGGAACGCGGCGCGCAGCGTGCGATCGACCTCGGCCGTCTCCATCGAGGTCAGGGAGCGGCTGCAGGTGGCGGCCACGATGCGCGCGAGCTGTTCGGCCCGGGCGCGCGCGGAGTCGCGCAGGATGCGGGCGTCGACCAGGTAGCCCCGTGCGACGAGCACGATGCTCACCGCGGCGAGCACGAAGGAGAACGCGAGCGCCGTGCGCTGGCGCATGCCGATGCGCGTGCGCCTGGGACTGGCCGCGTCGATCGGGTCGTGCAGGTTCAAGGGCGCGCAGCGGTGGGACGGGGCGGACGAACGGTCGCGACCAGGCGCCCCTCGCCCGGCCCAGACCCTCGCATCTCGCCTGGATCGGAACCCGGGAGGCCGCACTGGAGGACGGCGCGCCACACTTCGTCGTCTTGCGACTTCTTGGCAGAATCCCGGCCGATGGCCGGACTCGAAGCCCCCACGGCATGGGGCCTCCTGCTCGAACCTGTCGCAGCGCCCTTGCTCGGCGCGGTTGCCGCATTGGCGGACCCCGAGGCGCCTTCGCCGGTGGAGCTCACCCGCCTGCGGCGCCTGGGACCGGCCGAACTCGTGCCGTACGCGCTCGAACTCGCGGCGGCGCGCCGGCGCGCGGCGCACAAGCTCGAGTCCGCGGCCACGCTGCTCGCCGACCGCGCCGGCGTGGAACAGGCAAGCGGCACGCGGGTCGCGCGCCACAAGGCGCGACGCTTCGCCGCCCTCGCACCGTCCCGACTCGTCGATCTCTGCAGCGGCATCGGGGGCGATGCGATCGAGTTCGCGGCCGCGCTGCCGCAGACCGAGTTGCTGGCGGTCGACCTCGATCCGTCGCGAGCCAGGATGACGGAGCACAACGCCCGTTGTCGCGCGGCGGTCGCCGACGTCGAGTCGGTCGAGCTCGGCTCGGCGGCCTTCCATTGCGATCCCGCGCGGCGCGACGAACGGCTGGGAACCCGGTCCTGGCGTCTCGCGGACCATCGTCCGGGCCCGAGTTTCCTGGCGCAGCTCGCCGTTCGCGGCGCCGCGGGCGCGATCAAGCTCGGCCCCGGGCTCGCGCTCGACGCGACGCCGCTCCTGGCCGAGGGCGAGCTCGAGTTCGTCTCGGATCACGGCTGCCTCGTGCAGGCGTTGCTCTGGTGCGGGCCGCTCGCGCGTGGCCGTGGCCAGCGCTCGGCGACCCGCCTCGCCAAGGATGCCACGGGCGCGGAGCTCGTCGCGACCGGTTCGCCGCGGCGGCTCGATCGCGTCGCCGAGCGCATCGCGCGCTTCCTCTGCGTGCCGGACCCGGCGCTCGAACGGGCGGGGCTCGTCGCACAGCGCGCGGCGTCGTTCGACGGCGCAGAGCTCGCCGCGGGCCTCGGCCTCGTCGGCGCGGAGACCGACCCCGCCGACCCGTGGTTCGCGATCTACGAGGTGCTCGAGCAGATGCCGTGGCGCGAGGAGCGCCTGCGCGACGCCTTGCGCGCACACGACGCCGGGCTGGTCACCGTGCGCACCCGTGATGCCGCGGTCGACTGCGATCGGGCCGCTCGCGCCTTGCGCGGGACCGGCGACGTGAAGCTCGACGTGTTCGGCCTGCGCCTCGGTCGCCGCATCGTGGCGCTGATCACCCGTCAGGTGGCGAGGCGATAGCAGCGCGTCGCAGTTCCATGCAGGATCGCCGCCTGCTCGGCGGTGCCGAGTCGGGCGATCAGCTCACGCAGCGTCTCGACCACGCGCGCATAGGGTGCGGCGAGCTCGCAGACGGGCCAATCGGAACCGAACATGAGGCGCGTGGGGCCGAAGGCCTCGAGGGCGGAATCGACGTAGGGCCGCAGGTCGTCGATCGTCCAGCCCCGCCAATCGGCTTCCGTGACCATGCCGGAGAGCTTGCAGAACACGTTGGGGTGTCGTGCGGCCTCACGGAACGCCGGTAGCCAGTCGTCGATGGCCTTGGCCTTGATGCGCGGCTTGGCGAGGTGATCGAGGACGAAGGTCAGCAACGGGAAGCGCCGTGCCAGCGTCGCCGCATGGGGCAGATGCTCGACGAAGAAGAGCAGGTCGAAGGGCACCGCGTGCCTCTCGAGCACCGCGAGACCGCGTTGCACGTCGTCGCGCAGGATCCAATCGCGGTCGGGTTCGTCGTGCGTGATGTGGCGGATCCCACAGAAGCGCCGCCGGCCCTTCAGCGCGAGGATCTGTGCCTCCACGTCGTCGGCCGTCAGGTCGACCCAGCCGACGACTCCCGCGATCCACTCGTGCCGCTCCGCGAGCTGGAGGACCCAGTCGTTGTCGGCCGGGTCGTGCTGGGCCTGCACGAAGATCGCCTTGCCCACGCCCGCCGCACGCATCTGCGGCGCGAGCCGTTCGGGCAGCGCATCGCGCTTCAGCGGCGCGAACGGGCCCTGCATCCAGCCGGAGGCGTACTGGGCGATGCGCCAGAAGTGCACGTGCGTGTCGATCGTGAGCGGTGGCATGGCGGATGGGCGAGACGGATGCGGCGGAGGCTGCGACCCTCACTGGTTGTTCTGCGGCAGACCCACGCGGCGCGGTGAGTCCGCGAAGGGTGCGAACAGCGCGAGGACCGACCCGAGGAGTGCGGTGTCGAGCGGCGCATCGCGCCACGCGAGCCATTGGTCGAGCTCGGCGGGATACGCGGTGCCGACCACGGTGGTCGCCGGGCCCGCGTGGCCGAGCGCATACTGCAGCGCGAGCTGCGCGAGACTCGCGCCCCGCTCGCGGCACAGCGCGCGCGCCCGACTCACCGCGGCCCGCAGTTCGGCCGACGCGGGATGCCAGGACATGACCTCGGAGTCGGTGAGCAGGCGCATGTCGAAGGGGGCGGCATTCACCACGCCGACCCCGTCGGCCGTCAGCCGCGGGAGCACGCGCTCGAGCGAGCGGTTGTGCAGCGCGAGATTCGCGTAGCTCAGGACCACGTCGAGCGGCGCGAGCTCATGGAGGCGCAGCAGCGCGCCCACCGGATACGCCGACGCGCCGATCGCCCGCACGCGACCCTGGCGTTGGAGCTCGCGCAGCGCCGGGATCGTCTCCCGCGCGACGAGCTCGAGATCGACGAACTCGACGTCGTGGCAGAGGACGATGTCGAGCACGTCGACGCCCAGGCGCTGGCAGCTCACGTCGACGCTCTCGCGGACGCGCCGCGCGGAGAAGTCGAACTTGTCCGCGTCGTACCGGCCGAGCTTGGTGCAGAGCACGTAGCGATCGCGGGGGATGCCCCGCAAGGCGAAGCCGAGCATGACCTCCGAGCGACCGCGCCCGTAATAGGGCGAGGTGTCGAGGAAGCTCACCCCGCGCTCGATCGCATGGGGCACCACGCGCAGCGCGGTGCCAGGATCGATGGCGCCGTATTCCTCGCCGAGCGAGGCGGTGCCCAGGCCGAGCTGGGGCACCTTCAGTCCGGTGCGTCCGAGCGGTCGCAGTCGAGAGAGGTCGTGCACGCGGCGCGGACTCTAAGCCGTCGACCCGCCGGCTTCCGCTCGACGCCGCGAGACGTGGACGCGCGTGCGTGGCGACCAGGTCGTCGCGAGATGCACGGTCCCGACGGCCTCGAAGATGCGATCCCAGGGCGCCGGCAAGGCGGTCGTCGTCGCGAGCAGGCGGAGGCGGGTGGCGGTGCCGTGGATGTGACGACAGGCCGCGGCGAACAGGGGCTCGGGGAAGGCGGTCGAGGAGACCCAGATCAGCGTCGCGTCGTCGAGCGCGGTCGCGCGGAGGTCCTCGCCGCGCAGTTCGAGCCGCAGGGCGAGCTCCGCCTGGCCGCGCGCGTCGAGGGCCGCGGCGAGCCGGTCGCGTGCGTGGCACGCCGCGCGATGACGACCCGCGGAGAGCTCGACGCCGACCGCACGCCCGACCTCGCTCTCGCAGATCGCCTGGATCGGCAGGCGACCCGAACCCGAGCCCAGGTCGAAGAAGACGTCGTCGGGTCGTGGGGCGAGCCAGTGGAGGAGGCGCGCGCCCGCCTCGGCGAGGAGTTCGCCGTAGGTGGCGGCACCCTTCCCGGCGCGCCACTCGAGCGCGGCGCGGTCGTCCTGATCGACGTCGTAGCCCGTCGGCGCGTCCGTCAGGAGCGCCTGCCAGTCGAGTTCGCGGAGCGTCGACGCGCGGTTCACGTGCGTCGCGTGCGCAGGCGATCGAGGACCACCGCGATCAGGATGATCGCGCCCGTGACGATCTCCTGGACCCAGTTGGCGAGGCCGAGCTTCGTGCAGCCGTTGTCGACGACGGTCATCAGCAGGGCGCCCACGAGCGTCCCGAGGATCGAACCCTCACCGCCGGTGAGGCTCGCTCCGCCGATGACGACCGCGGCGATGACGCGCAGCTCGTGACCTTCGGCGGTCGTGGGGTCGCCCATGCCGAGATAGGCGAGCTGGAGCACCGCGGCGAGACCGGCGCACGCGCCGGCGACGAGGAACACGAGCACCTTCGTGCGCGCGACGGCGACACCGCAGAGCCGCGCGGTCTCCTCGTTGCTGCCGACGGCGAACACGTGGCGGCCGAAGCGGGTCGCGCGAAGCACGAACGCTGCGCACGCCGCCAGCACGAGCGTCAGCCACACGCCGGGCGCCGCGCCCGCGAAGGGGCCGCTCGCCGCGTTCCGCATGAGCTCGAGCAGCCAGGGCTTGCCCTCGAGGTAGACCGGGCCGTTGTCACCGAGTCCCTTCGCCGCGCCGCGCAGCGCACCCCACATCGCGAGCGTCACGATGAAGGGGGAGAGTTCGAGACGGGTGCCGCCGCGGAGCTTCGCGAGCGGGGCGAGCAGGTGGCCGGTCACGAGGAGACCGACGAGTGCGCCGATCGTCGCGAGGGCGGCGATGCCGAGCAGGGCCGCGAACGCCACCGGCAGACCGGCGCCGAGCAGCAGGGCGATGATCACGGTGCCGAGCGCGATCGCGGAGCCGACGGAGAGATCGATCGCGCCCGCGATCACGACGAAGGTCGCACCGATCGCCGCCGTCGCGACGATCGACGTCTGCAGCAGCATCAGGCGCTGGTTCTCCCAGCCCCAGAACTTGCTGCCCAGCGCGACGGCGAACAGCGACCACGTGATGGCAAGGCCGAGCAGCGGGCCGAGCCGTGGCAGGGTGCGTCGCCAGAGCGCGTGATCCGCGCGCGGTTCTCCGGTCATGGCAGGGCTTCTCGCAGGAGCTTGTGCTCGTCGAGGTCCGTCACGTCGCGTGCGGGGCCGAGCACGCCGAGTCGCATCACCGCGATCCGGTCGCAGACACCGAGCAGCTCGGGGAGGTAACTCGACACGAAGAGGATCGCGCGTGGCTGGCGGCCGTCGGCGCCGGAGGCCAGGGCGTCGATCCAGCGGTAGACATCGGCGCGCGCGGCGACGTCGATGCCGCGCGTCGGCTCGTCGAGGAGCAGCACGTCGCAGTCGGCGTGCATGAGCCGCGCGAGGGCGACCTTCTGCTGGTTGCCGCCGGAGAGTTCCCCCACGCGTTGCGTGCCGCGCGCGCACTTCACGCGCAGCATCACGACCGCATCTCCGGCGGTCGCCGCCAACGCGCGGGTCGTGGGGCGTGCGGGCAGGCGCGGCAGCGCGACGTTCTCGTCGATCGACAGGCCGAGCGCGAGGCCCTCGCGCTTGCGGTCCTCGCTGACGAATCCCGCGCGTTCGCGCCAGCGCACGGCCGGTGGGCACGGGCCCGAGCGCGCACCGACGCGCAGCGTGCCGCGGCGGATCGCGTCGAGACCGAAGATCGCACGCAGCAGTTCGGTGCGTCCCGCGCCGACGAGACCCGCGATCCCGAGCACCTCGCCGCGGCGGAGCGTCAACGAGGCCCGGCCCGGCAGACGCTCGCCCGCGAGCTCGTCGACCTCGAGCAGCAGCTCGCCGGGGCGGCGAGGTGATCGCGGGTACAGATCCGCGACGCCTCGTCCCACCATCCGCGCGACGAGCTCGTCGTCGCGCACCGCAGCCATCGCGAAGGTGCCGACGCTCCGCCCGTCGCGGAGGACCGTGCACCGGTCGGCGATCGCCCGCAGCTCCTCGAGGAAGTGCGAGATGTAGACGACCGCGACGCCCTCGTCCCGCAGGCGACGGATCAGGGCGAAGAGCCGCTCGGTGTCGGACTGCGTGAGGCTGCTCGTCGGTTCGTCGAAGACGACGACACGCGCGCCGATCGTCATGCAGCGCGCGATCTCCACGAGCTGACGGTCTGCGAGTCGGAGTCGGCCCACGGGTACCTCGAGCGGCAGCTCCGCCCGGCCCACGGTCGCCAGGGCTTCGCGGGCGCGACGGCGCAGGGCGCTGCGGTCGATCAGGCCGAGACGCCCCGCGAGTCCGCTGCGCATCGGCTCGACGCCGAGCATCACGTTCTCCGCGACGGAGAGCTGCGGTGCGAGGGCGAGTTCCTGATGGACCAGACCGACTCCGGCGCGGCGTGCGTCGACGGGTCCGGATGGTGCGAACGGCAAGCCATCGAGCGTGATGGTGCCGGCATCGGGTGCGAGCGCTCCGGCGAGCACCTTCATCAGCGTGCTCTTGCCGGCGCCGTTCTCGCCGAGCAATGCGTGCACCTCGCCGGCGCGGACCTCGAAGTCCACACCGTCGAGTGCGAGCGTCGGACCGAACTCCTTGCGCACGCCCCGCATCACGAGGCGCGGCGCGTCCACCGGGCGGCTCACTTCAGCAACCGCGCGATCTCGGGCTGGTCCAGGTTCGCCTTCGTCGCGAGCGCGAGCGTGGTCGCGATCCGCGGCTCGACGGGTTGCTTCCGCAGCGCGGCGACGAGCGTCGTCACCGCGCGATGACCCATGTCGACGGGGTCCTGCACGACCAGCGCCTGGATCGCGCCGCTCTCCAGAGCGGCGACGAGGGGGGGCGTGGCGTCGAAGCCGACGAACTTGACCTTGCCGGCCAGCCCTTCCTGCTCGAGCGCGCGCAGCATCCCCACGCTGGCGGACTCGTTGGAGCAGAAGATGCCGTCGGCCAGACGCAGCTGATCGAGCAGGTTCAGCGCCTTGGTCTTCGCCGACTCGACCGAAGCGCCCGCGTACTGGTCCGAGCTCAACAGGGTGATTCCCGGCTGCTGGGCGATCACCTCGAGGAAGCCGGCCTCGCGGTCGATCGTGCTCGCCGAGCCGACCTGATAACGGAGGACGACGACCTTGCCCTTGCCGTCGAGCAGGCGCGTCATCTCGCGTGCGGCCATGCGGCCGCCTTCCAGGTTGTCGCTCGCGACGAAGCTCGCGAAGTCGGTTCCCGCGGCGCCGTCGAGCGCGGAGTCGAAGATCACGACCGGGATGCCCTTGCCGCGCGCGTCGGCGACCGGCCGCACGAGCGCCTTGTCGTCCAGGGGGGCGAGGGCGATGCCCGCGATCCCCTCGCTCGCGAACTGCTCCACGACCCGGATCTGCTCCGCGCGGTCGTTCTCCTTGAGCGGTCCCTTCCAGACGATCTCGACGCCGAGTTCCTCACCGGCGCGCTTCGCACCCGACTCGACGGCCTTCCAGAACTCGTGGGTGGTCCCCTTCGGGATCACCGCGAGCCGCACCGCCGCGCCGGTCGGCGGGGCGTCGCCGCTGCACGCGGCGAGGGCGAGAGGCAGGACGAGCAGGGCGCGACGAGAGAGGGAGCGCATGGCGGGCCGAGAAGCTATCCGCTCACCCGCCGAGGCGCGCCACGCGCTTCACGAGCCGCCGTCGCCGAACTCGTCCCAGAGCCTCGCGAAGTGCTCGTGGAAGCGCCGCACGAGGGCCGGATCGTCGCTGACGACGAAGTTCTCGCGGTTGTCGCGGTCCGCGCTGCGCGTCCAGTTGTAGGAGCCGGTGAGGACGAGCCGGGCGTCGAAGACCGCGAACTTGTGGTGCATGTGCGCGGGCGTCCGATCCATCCTCACGCGCACGCCGGCACGCGCGAGAGCCTCGGCGTCCGAGCCGGGATCGCCGGACTTGTCGTCATCCGTGATCAGGCGCACGGCGACACCGCGATCCCGCGCCGCGCGCAGCGCCGCGGCGATGCGATCGTCGGTCAGGGTGAACACGCAGACGTCGATGGACTGCCGCGCGGCGTCGATCGCCTGGACGATGCGGCGCGGACACGCGTCGTCCGGGCTGAACCACGCCTCATGGCGCGCCGAGCCGGTGCGCGCGAGCCTCGCGATCGTGCGGCTGGTGAGGAGGTCGAGGATCGCCGTGCACCACGCGATGGCCGGTTCGCCGCCCCCGCGCGCGAGTTCGCTGCGGAGGCGGGCGAAGACGCGGCTCTGCGCGAGGGGCACCTCGGCGTTCGTCAGCGACTCGAAGACCTCGCCGAGGGCGCTGCGCTCGCCACGCGACACCTGGCCATCGTCGAGCGTGCGGTCGAGGAGCTCGTCGATGCGCTCCGCGAGCGGTCGGGCCGCGCGATGGCTTTCTCGGGTCATGGGTGGGGCAAGACCTCAGCCCGCGCTCGTCGGCCGTGGGCGTGCGAGCTGGCGCACCTGTTCGACGACCCGGTCGACGTCGAGCGGCTTCGTGATGTAACCGACGAAGCCCGCGTCGATCGCCCGCTGGATGTCGTGCTCCGAAGTCGCGGCGCTGATCGCCAGCACCGGGATCTCGCACGTCTCGGGCATCGCCTTCAGGCGGACGAAGGTCTCATGGCCGCTCATTCCCGGCAGGTTGAGATCGAGCAGCACGATGTCGGGCCGATGCGCACGGGCGAGCTGGATCCCGATCTCGCCGGTCGTCGCGACGCGGAGCCGGAAGCCCTCGGCATCGGTGAGCAGGGCCTTCATGAGATCGACGCTCGCCGCGTTGTCCTCGATGTAGAGGACACGCACGCGTGGGCTCTCGCGGGGGCCCGCCGGCGTGCACGCGAGGTGGGTGGGCGACTGCGGGGTCGGCGCGTGCGCGGGGAACTCGACCCAGAAGGCCGAGCCCTTGCCCTCCTCGCTCTCGAAGCCGATGCGCCCACCCATCAACTCGGCCAGCATCTTCGAGATCGTGAGCCCGATGCCGGTGCCGGGGATCGGCCCCGACTCCTGCCCGAGGCGCTGGAACGCGGCGAAGAGCGCGCTGCGGCGCGCATTCGGGATCCCCGGGCCCGTGTCGGTCATCGTGATGCGCAGCCAACCGGCGGCGGTCATCCGCGCGGAGAAGGTCGCACGACCTCCGTTGCGATTGAACTTGATCGCGTTCGTTCCGAAGTGATGCAGGACCTGCGCGAGTCGCCGACGGTCGATCTCGATCGACCCGAGGGGAGTCGAGGCAGGTTCGACCTCGAAGGCGATGCCGTTCTGCCTGGCCATCGGCTCGAGCTTCCGCGCGACATCCCGCATCACGTCGTAGGGGTCGACCGGCGCGCGCTCGAAGACGAAGTTGCCGGACTCGATCCGCGCGAGGTCGAGGATCTCCTCGATGAGCTGCAGCAGGTGCTCGCCGCCGCGCAGCACGTGCTGGAGCCAGTTCTGCTGCCGGGTCGAGAGTTGCGGTTCTCGGTCGCGATCGAGGAGCTGCGCGAATCCCAGCACGGAGTTGAGCGGCGTGCGGAGCTCGTGGCTCATCGACGAGAGGAACTCGTTCTTCGCCCGATTGGCCGCGAGCGCCGCGACGCGCGCCGTCTCGAGTTCCGCGGCGCGGCGAACGTCGTCGGTGCGATCGACGAGGACCACCACGGTGCCACCCTCGCTCGTGCGGCGATCGGTGACGCGGTAGGTCCGGCCACGGATCACGCAATCGTCGAAGGAGCCGATGGGATCGCGGTGGTAGGCGATGCACCTCGCCTTCCACTCCTCTGCGGTCTCCGCGTCGAGCTGCTTGGCGCCCTGTGCGATCAGGAAGTCGAGAGCGGCCTCGAAGGTCCGACCGAGCAGATCCCGTTCGGGAAGCCCCATGAACCGCGCGAACGCCTCATTGCAGAACACGAGGCGGTCCTCGCCGTCGAGCACCGCGATCGGGTTGTCGATGCACTGGATGCAATCCGAGAGCCGGGTCCTCGAGACCTGGGCATCGGCCTCGGCGCGGCGTCGCTCCGAGACGTCGACGAAGACGGTCCTCGTGCGCACGATGCGACCCGTCGAGTCACGCACGGCACTCGCCGTGAGCAAGCCGGGAAAGGTCGAGCCGTCCTTGCGCCGGAATCGGAATTCGAGGTCCCGGACGAAACCGTTCTGCAGGAAGGCCTCGCGTTGCGAGCGAAAGGCGCCTACGGAGTCCGCGGTGACGATGTCCTCGAAGCAGAGCACGCCTTCGACCTCCTCGCGGTCGTAACCCATCCAGCTCAGCCAGGTCTCGTTGACGAGGACGATCCGGCCGGTGGTGTCGAGGGCGTGCTGGGCGAACGGTGCGCGGTCCCAGAAATCGAGCACGTCCTCGAGATGGCGGCCCGTCGTGGGCTCCGCGCCGAGCTCCGAGAGCAGCAGCAGGAAGTGCTCCTCCCCGCTGCGCGCGACGACCGGAACCAACACGAGCCGCGCGCGGCGATGTCCGTCGCGGGTCAGGCAGGGGAACTCCGCACTCCAGAGCTTCCGATCCTGCAGAGCACGTTCGAACTCGGCGAGGTCGAGGGGCTGCGCTTCGAGCAGGGATCGGAAGGACTGCCCGTGCAGATCGCTGCGGGTCGCGAGCAGTGCGGGTGCCCGCGGGCTGAAGTCGCGAATCTGCCCGTTCCGATCGAGCACCACGCGCACGGCGTGTGCGTCGAGGGACTTCAGGTCGAGGGAATCGGGGGTCACGGCAGGGCGGCGCGTGGTCGGACAGGTCAGCGCGTCTCCGCGTGCGTCAGCACGCCTTCGAGCGCGAGGTGGAAGAGACCGGGCTCGCCGGCCCCGCAGGACATGTAGCGGATGATCCCCTCGCGGTCGATCACGACGAGCGTCGGGATGCCACTGACCCGGTATGCCTCATTGTTCGAGGCGTCGGCCGCGATGAGGAGGGGATAGTTCAGCGCCATGTCGGAGCGGAAGTCGGCGACGTGCGCAGGATAATCTTCCGGGGCGAGGGGGCGGACGGCCCTGCGCTCGCTGACGTCATAGCCATAGGTCTCGACTCGGCAGATTCCGAGCACCGCCAGGCGACCGGCATGGTTCGTCTGCGCCGCGACGAGCTCGGGCATCGCCTTCCGGCAGGGTTCGCACCACGGCTGCCAGAAGTCG
>JADLHO010000089.1 GCA_020848735.1 Planctomycetota bacterium
GGCCAGCCGCCGCCGTAGCCGCTGTCGACGAGAGGGTTCATCGCGTTGGGTCCGTGGGCCGGAGGGTCGTCGCGGGGCGCGACGATCCAGGGGCCGAAGGGCCCGGAGCTGGATCACGAAGTCCGGCGAGGATGGAGCACATGCAGTCGGCGGCCGGACACCCAAGCGAGCGCCTCCGAGGGCGCCGCACCGTAGCCGCTGGGGATTCGAGCGAGGAGGCGGCGTCTCGGCCCAAGCAGGGGCCAGATAGTCGTCACCCCAGCGCCTCGTCACCTTACCCCCTCCCGCAAAACCCCAGGCTCGGGCCTCGCAGGCGCCGGATGCCGCCGCGCCGTCGATCCTCGAGCGGTCCGAGATCGCAGATGACGGAGCTCCAGCCGCTTCCCGCCCCCCTCTGGCTCCGCTCGACAAGCTGGTCGGTGAGCCCACCCCCCTCCGACCCCGGCAATTCACCCCATCGCCGCCCCCGACTCGGCTTCGGAAATCGCGGCGCGCCGTGTTCAGATCGGGGGGCTCACCATGTCCAGGACCCCCCTCGCCACGCTCGCCTGCCTCCTCGCCGCGTTGAGCGGCCTCACCCCGCCGTCGCTGGCCCAGGACCAGGGCGCGCGGCTCCTCCGCTTCCCGCACGCGCATGCGGGCAAGCTCGTCTTCGTGAAGGGTGGCGACGTGTGGATCGCCGCGCTCGACGATCTCGTCGCGCATCGCCTGACGAGCTTCGACGACGGGTTCGAGGTCATGCCGCGCCTCTCTCCCGACGGCACACGGGTCGCGTTCTCGGGCGAGTATTCCGGCAGTCGGCAGATCTGGGTCGTGCCGAGCAGCGGCGGGGTGCCGCGCCAGCTCACCTGGTATCCCGACGTCGGGCGCCTGCCGCCGCGCGGCGGCTACGACAACCTGCCCCACGATTGGACGCCCGATGGGCGCTTCATCCTCGTCGCGAGCAACCGCACGCCGTACGGCGATCGCATCGCGCGCTATTTCCTGGTGCCGGCGAATGGCGAGGGACTCGAGCGGCCCCTGCAGATCCCCGAGGGTGGACCGGCGACCCTCTCGCCCGACGGCAGCAAGCTCGCCTACAACCCGATCAGCCGCGAATGGCGCACCTGGAAGCGCTACACGGGCGGGCGCGCGCAGGACGTCTATGTGTACGACCTGCTGCAGAACCGGGTCGAGCGCATCACCGAGTTCGAGGGCACCGACAACTGGCCGATGTGGCTCGACGACCGCATCTACTTCACGTCCGACCGCAGCGGCACGCTCGAGCTCTGGTGCTTCGAGACGGCCTCCAAGCTCACGCGACAGGTCACGAGCGGCGGCGGCTTCGACGTCCTCTTCCCCTCCCGCGGCGACGCCGGCATCGCGTTCGAGCGCGGCGGTGAGCTCTGGCTGATGGAGCGCGGCACCGAGCGCGTGCGCCGCCTCGCGATCACGCTGGCCGACGACCGGCCCTGGACCCGTCCGGTCTGGAAGAACGGCGAGACGTCCTTCGGCGGCTTCTCGCCCTCGCCGTCCGGGGCCCGCGCGGTCGTGGAGTTCCGCGGTGAGCTCTTCTCCGTGCCGAAGAAGGACGGCGAGACGATCGCCCTGACGAACACGCCGTCCCGTCGCGAGCGCGATCCGGCCTGGTCGCCGGACGGCCGCGCGGTGGCGTTCTTTGCCGAGTCCGGCGCGGATTACGAGCTCTTCCTCCGCGGCATCGAGCACGGCGAGGAGACGCAGCTGACCACCTCGACCGGCGCCTGGCTGCTCGACCTCGATTGGTCGCCCCAGGGCGATCGCATCGCGACGACCGACAATGCCGGCCGGCTGGCCGTCGTCGACGTCGCCACGCGCGAGCGCCGCGTCCTCGATACGGCGACCGAGTCCACCATCCGGGCCGTGCAATGGTCGGCCGACGGCGCGTGGCTCTGCTACGTGAAGACCTCGCGCAACGGCTACGACGCCGTCTGGCTGTGCAGGAGCCGCGACGGCACGCCCGTCCAGGTCACCGGCGACGATTGGAACGACGGCTCGCCGAGCTTCGACCCGAAGGGCCGCTGGCTCTGGTTCACGTCGGCGCGGGATTACGTGCACGGCGAGTCGCCGCGGCTCGACCAGCGCGTCTATGCGCTCGTCCTGCAGAAGGACGGCACGAGCCCGGTCGCCGCGCGGGAGGATCGCGAAGGAGCGCCGGCGATCAAGGCGGACGAACCCGCGGCGGGCGGCGCCGTGCGGATCGACCTCGACGGCCTCGCCGATCGCCTCGTGGTCCTGCCGCTCCAGGCGGGCAACTATGGCGGACTGGTCGGGCTCGACGACGGCCTGCTGTATGCGAGTGGCGGCAACGTCGTGAAGTGGTCGCTGGAGTCCCGCGAGGCGGCGAACGTGCTCGAGGGCGTCTTCGCCTATGCGCTCACGCCCGACCGCAGCAAGCTGCTCCATCGCCATGCCGGACGTCTCGCCTTCGCCGCGAGCTCGCCGGGCCAGCGCGCCGGCGCGAATCCGCTGCCCACGGGTGGGATCCGCGTGCGCATCGACCCGCTCACCGAATGGACGCAGATGTACGGCGACGCCGCGCGCATCATGCGCGACTTCTTCTACGACCCGAAGCTGCACGGCGTCGATTGGCCGGCGATGCTGGCGAAGTACGCGCCGCTCGTCCCGCACATCGCGCACCGCAGCGACCTCGACTTCCTGCTCGGCGAGCTGATCGGCGAGCTGAACTGCGGCCACACCTACGTGCTGCCCGGTGAGCTCCCGACGGTCGAGCGCGTCGCGACCGGTGTCCTGGGTTGCGAGTTCGAGGCGGTGGGCGAGCGCTACCGCATCGCGCGCATCTTCGCGCACGCCAACTGGCACGAGGAGACCCGCAATCCGTTGCGCGAGCCGGGCGTCGACGTGGCGGTCGGCGACTTCGTGCTGGCGATCGACGGGGTCGAGCTCACCACGCGCGACAATCCCTATCGCCTGCTCGAGGGCAAGGCCGGGCGTCGCGTCGAACTGCTCGTCAACGACCAGCCGCGCGGCTTCGATGCCCGCCGGGTCACGGTCCGCGCGGCGCAGAGCGAGGTCGGCCTGCGTTACCTCACCTGGGTCGAGCGCAACCGCGAGATCGTCGACCGCCTCTCCGGCGGCCGCATCGGCTATCTGCACGCGCCCAATACCGCGGTCGAGGGCCATCGCGCGGTCTTCGAGGGCTGGACGGCCCAGTCCCGGGCCAAGGACGCCTTCCTCCTCGACGATCGGTACAACGGCGGCGGCTTCGTCCCGGTCGACATGATCTTCCGCGTGGGACAGCCGACGCTGAACTGGTGGGCCCGCCGCCACCGCGAGCTCGGCCCGGCTCCCGCCAATGCCTTCGACGGTCCCCGCGCGATGCTCATCAATGGCTATTCGTCGTCGGGCGGCGACGCCTTCCCCTATTACTTCCGCAAGCTCGGCCTCGGCAAGCTGATCGGCCAACGCACCTGGGGCGGCCTCGTCGGTTACAGCGGCACGCCGACCCTCGTCGACGGCGGCGGCCTCGCCGTCCCCAACTTCGCGTTCGTCAACACCGACGGCGAATGGGACGTCGAGGCGTATGGCGTCGAGCCCGACCTCGAGGTCTTCGACGACCCCACGCTCATCCAGGCCGGCCGCGAACCGATGCTCGAGATCGCCGTCCGCCAGCTCCTCGACGAACTCGCCGCGCGCCCGGCCGCTCGCCGCCCCGCGGTCCCCGCGGGCCCCGACCGCCGCGGGCTCGTCGA
>JADLHO010000090.1 GCA_020848735.1 Planctomycetota bacterium
ACAAGATCCGGCTCCTCAGCCATCGCGCCTTCGGCTTCCACTCCGCGGTGCCGATGATCGCGACCATCTACCTCTGCTGCGGCGGCATTACGCTGCCAGAGCTACAGCTCCTTTAGGAGAGCCCGAATTGACCTCCATCCTCGGCCCTCAGGAACGGCAGACCAACCAGTACCTGCAGCAGGATCTCCTGACTGAGGTCGTCGACGTCGATTCCCCGACCGCACACCCCACGGGCACGCAGCGCCGAGAGGATCCCTGCCACAATCGACGTAGCATCCGTGATCAACGAATGGATCGCCTCGGAATCGCCCTGCTTCGCCGCGAGGATGACGCCCGCGGCGATGCTCACGAGCGATCTCCGCTCTTCGGCCATACGAGGAGGAATGCCCCCCCCGGCACGCCGCGACCACCACAGCGGCATCGAAGCGATACGTCAATGCCAAGGGAAGGGAAGCCTCATCCACGCAGATCCATCCTCGCAGGCCGGACAGAGCCGGACCCTATCGTGGCTGGACGCGGTCGGCAAGGCTGTCTCCTTTGGACTCCCCGAGGGGAACTCCCCCCCCGGGGAGCGGGCATCAGGCCGCATCCCAATCCACAGTCCAAGGCCCGCGCTGGTTCTTGCTGTCGAGAGAGGGCAAGCCTCTCGCCTCACACGGACGGGCTGCGACCATTCGATCTCCCCCTCCCCGCCGCCTGACGGGCGGCGACGGCGCCTTCGGTCCGGGGACGATCACCGGGGAGTCCAAGAGCTCCGCGTGCTTTCTCGGAGGCAATGGCTCAACGCCGCTGCCGACGCGCCTCGAAGAGCAGCACGCCGGTGGCGACCGCGACGTTCAGGCTCTCGACGCTCGGCTGGATCGGGATGCGCAGGCGCAGGTCCGCGACGTCGACGAGTTCACCGGGGACGCCCTGGCCTTCGCTGCCCAGCGCGATCATGACGGGGCCGCGCAGATCGGCGTCGAGGTACTCGGTTGGAGCATGCGCGTCGGCGATCGCGAGGCAGAGGCCGTGGCGCGTGGCGAAGGCGCGGAGCGCGGGCGCGTCGAGGCCGCGCAGGGTCGGCAGGCGGAGCACGCTGCCGGAAGAGCCGCGCACCGCCTTCTCGCGGAAGGGGTCCGCGCTGCCCTTCTGCGCGATGAAGCCCGTGCCTCCGGCGGCTTCGGTCGCGCGCAGCATGGCGCCGAGATTGCCGGGATCGCGCACGCCCGCCGCGACCACGATCAGCGCGCGCGCGGGATCCGCGCCGCACAGCGCGCGCTCCTCGCATCGCGGCGTGCGCACCAGCGCGAGCACGCCCTGCGGCGTCGTCAGCGAGCTCAGGCGTTCGAAGACCGCGTCCTGCGCGATCGCGAGCTGATGCGCGCGCGCCTCGAGGCCCTTGCGCAGCGCCGCGCCGGCCTCGCTCGACGCGAAGCGCTCGGCGAGCACGCCGACGAGGATCTCGCAGTCGGCCGCGATCGCCTCGCCGACGACGCGCGCACCCTCCACGACCATCTCGTCGGGACGGTCCCCGGCCGCGGCCTCCTTCACGCGCGCGACCAGCGGGTTCTTCGGTGAGCTGAGTTCGACGAGACGGGCCATCGCCTGAGCCTATCCGCGCGCGCCGTCGATCTCGTCGGCGTGCACGACGAGCGGATCGCGCGGCACGGCGTCGAGGAAGCCGCCGCGGTCCCGGCAGCGCGCGAGCAACTCGGTCGCGCTGCAGCGCCGCCTCGCCGGCAGGAGCCCGCTGCGCGCCGCCAACCAGCCGAGGACGGACTCGGCATCGATGCCGCGCTCGCGGTAGCTGCGCAGCGAGGTGTCGCCGTGACGCTTCGCGAGTCGTCGACCGTCTTCGCCGACGAGCAGCGGCAGGTGCGCGAACTGCGGCGCCTCCCAGCCGAGGGCCGCATAGAGCAGGAGCTGGCGCGGCGTCGACGGCACCAGGTCGTCGCCACGCATCACCCGCGTGATCCCCTGGGCGTGGTCGTCGGCCACCACCGCGAGCTGATAGGCCGGCTCGCCGTCGCGCTTCTGGATCACGAAGTCGCCGCGGATGCGGCCGTCCTGTGCACCGCGGAAGCCGTCGACGAAGGGCACGCGTTCCACGTCGACCCGATAGCGCACCGCCGGCTCACGACCGGTTGCCGCCCGCGCCGCCGCGAGCGTCGGAAAGCGCCCGCGGCAGGTGCCGGGATAGGGCGCCGCGTCGAGCCAGTCCTCGTGCGGTGCCGAGGCCGCGTCCTCGATCTCCTTACGCGTGCAGATGCACGGGTACGCGAGGCCCCTCTCGATCAGTCCGTCGACGTGCGCGCGGTAGCGCGCGCAGTGCTCGCTCTGGCGGAGCGGCGCGCCGTCCCAATCGAGACCGAGCCATGCGAGATCCTCGAGGGTCGCGCGCTCCGCGCCGCTCTTCACGCGCGGGCCATCGATGTCCTCGATGCGGAGGAGTAAGGTTCCCCCGCGCGTGCGGATGTCGAGCCAGGTCAGCAGGAACGTCCGCGCGTTGCCGAGGTGCAGCACGCCGGTCGGACTCGGAGCGAGACGACCGACCGGCGGTTTCGCCGCGGCGTCGCCCGTCGTCATGTCCACACCGCGCATCGGCACCATTCTGAAGATCGACGCCAAGGTCTGCCACGTCGAGCTCGAGGGCCAGCGCCTCGCGGTTCCCCTCCGTGGGCGTCTCTTCGAGGAGCGTGGACGCTCGCGCAATCCCGTCGCGGTCGGCGATCGCGTGCAACTGGGCGCCGATGCCGAGGGCGTTGCGATCGAGGCCGTGCTGCCGCGGTGCTCGCAGCTCGCGCGCCGGAGCAAGGGCGAAGGCGAACTCGAACAGGTCCTCGCGGCGAACGTCTCGCTCGTGCTCGTGGTCTCCGCGCTGCGCGAACCGCCCTTCCAGGCCCTGCTCGTCGATCGCATCCTCGCCGCCTGCGAACGCCAGGAGCTGCGCGCCGAACTCGTCCTGACCAAGCTCGACCGCGACAAGCGCGGCGAGTCCGCCGCCTGGTCCGCGCTCTACCGCGGGCTGGGCTACACCGTGCACGAGACCTCGGTCGCCGCAGGTCACGAGACCACGGCCACTCTCGACGCGCTGCGCACGCGCCTGCACGAGAACACGACGGTGCTCACCGGCCTCTCGGGCGCCGGCAAGTCCTCGTTGCTCAACACGCTCGTGCCCGGACTCGCGCTGCGCGTCGGCGACGTGAACCGCGTGCGCCACGGCCGCCACACGACGACCGCAGCCGAGCTCTTCCCGCTGCCTGGCGGCGGTTACGTGCTCGACACGCCGGGGATCCGCAACTTCGTGCTGTTCGGCGTCGCGCCGACCGAGCTCACGTTCTGGTTCCGCGAGTACGCGCCGATCGCGCGCGACTGCGCCTACCGCAACTGCACGCACCGGAGCGAACCCGACTGCGCGGTGCGCCGCGCGCTGGCGTCGGGGGCCATCCACGCGAGCCGTCACGCGAGCTACGAGCACCTCTTCGCCGAGCTGCAGGAGGCCGACGAACGCGAGCGGCGCGGCGAGTCCTGAGCGGACTCAACGCGGCGGCTCGTCCGGCGAGGGATCGTCGGGCGAGGACATCGCCGCGGCCTCGACGGCGAGGCGCCGGCGACGCAGGCGCAGGTGCACGGCGAGCATGCCGACGAAGCCCGCGAGGAGGGTGACGAAGCTCGCGATGATCGCCGGCACGTAGGGCGCCAGGTCGACGATGGTGCGCGCGAGATCGTCGACCAGCTCGGCACTCATGCGTTGGTCCTCGGGGAGCTGCGCCTGCATGTCGACGAGTGCCTTGCGCACGGTGCGCAGATCGGGCTCACCCGCTTCCGCGATCGCCGGCGCGGCCCAGAGGAACGTGCCGAATCCGACCGCGATGAAGGCCACGGCGAAGCCCTGTGCCGCGCTGAGCTTCGCGTCGCGCCGCAGCGCGACGAGCGCGGGCAGGATGCCGAACGGCGCGACGAACAGGACCCCGAGACAGAGCGCCGCACCGCCGATCCCCGCACCCGCGAGGGGGATGACGAGCCCGAACACGAGCAGCAGGCCGAGAAGGGTCTGGAGGGAGCCGACGAGGATCGGCACGGTCCAGGAAGGAGACGGAGGCGGCGCGGCGGGAGTGGACGTCACGGTGGGAATCGCCCGCAGCGTAACCCCGACCGGGCCCGCGACCGACTTCGTCGCGAGGGCACAGATGCACGGGGCTAAGCTTCCGCGCCGCTCCCTGCCCGCGTCTCTCTCCGCTCATGACGATCCAAGTTCTCGGACTCGTGTCGCTTCCCGTCACGGTGACGCTGCTGGCAACGGCCCTCGCAGCGCAGGTTGCACCCGGCGCGCCCTCGCGGCGCGACGACCAGCCGCGCCTCGAGCGCTGGGTGTACCGGCCGACGACGCCCTTCCGTCTCGATCCGCAGAGCCAGTCCCAGGACCGCATCACGGTGAAGTTCCGCGATGAGCTCCGGGTGCGCCTCGTCGGCAGCAAGCTCGTCAGCCTCGAGGGCGCGGACCTGCGCCGGGTGAACGGGATCCTGGTCGGCAGCGAGCTGATGCGCACCTTCACCCGTGGCGTCGAGGAGCTCGAGGCGGAGCGGGCACGCGCCGCGCGCAACGTGCCGGCCCACGAGGCGCCGCTCGCCGACCTCAACAACTACTTCACGATTGCCACGAGCGGCATCGCCGCGACGGAGCGCATCGTGTCGGCACTGCTCGAGGAACCGCTCGTCGAGACGGCCTATGCGAACTTCATCGCCGTGCCGACCAACGACCTGCCGCCGCCGACGCCGCTGCTCGAGGCCAACCAGGGCTACCTCGGCGCCGCGCCGTCGGGCTACGAGTACCGCACCGTCGAGACGATCGTCGGGGCACGCGGCGAAGGGCTCTACCTCGCGCAGCTCGAGGGCAAGCACACGCTCGATCACGAGGATCACAGCACGGTGAGTGCGGCGACGATCCTCGGGTCGCCGCCGACCTCGGCGTGGGACAGCTGGCAACAGCACGGCACGGCGTGCCTCGGGATCATGGGCGCGCAACGCAACGCCTACGGCGTGCGCGGCATGGCGAGCGACCACGAGCGCTTCTACACCTCGAGCCTGCAGAACGGCGCCGACAACATGGTGAGCCTCGCGACGGGCGTGCTGCGCCCGGGCGACGTGATGAGCTCGAGCTATGCCTGGGTGGTCTCGAGCCTGCATGCCCCGGCCGATTACGTGCAGTCGGTCTACGACGCGATCCGCATCGCGGCCGCATCGGGCATCGTCTACACGATCGCCGCGGGCAACACGAACCACGACCTCGCCGACACGGCGATCTACGGCAACCGCTACCTCCCGTCGTCGACGCCCTCGGGCGCGTTCATCACCGGGGCATCCGGCTCCGGCGACCTGTCGCGCGCGGGCTTCAGCAACTTCGGCGCGGTCGTCGTCGCCAACTGCTGGGGCAGCGGCGTGGCGACCACCGGGTACGGGAGCGCGTTCGATCCGGGCGACGTCCGGCAGCAGTACACGAACGGTTTCAGCGGGACCTCGGCGGCGACGCCCGCGCTCGCCGGTGTGCTCGCCTCGATGTCGGGAGCGATCCAGGAGCAGCTGCTGCGCGCACCGACGCTCGCCGAGCTCCGCAACGCGCTGCTCACGACGGGCACGGCGATCCCGGGCAACGGCGGACAGATCGGCAACCGGCCGGCCCTCACGCAGATGCTCGCCACGGTGGGCCTGCCCGACGGGCTGCTCGTCTCGCAGGACGCCGCGATCGGCAGCAACGCCGTGCTGGCGCTCGACGGTCCCGCCGGGGCGCCGTTCGGCGTGCTGATGTCCTTCGGCACGGGCAACACGGGCTTCGGCGCGAATCGTCCGCTGCTGCTCGACGTCGCGACCCTCATCGTCGCGGGCCAGGGCCAGCTCGATGCCTCTGGCAACGCGAGCCCGAGCTTCGGTGTGCCCAACGACCCGTCGCTGATCGGCGGCGAGCTCTTCGTGCAGTGCGTGCAGATCCGCGGCTCGGCGCTCCACCTGAGCAACAGCTGCATGCTCTGGATCCACTGAGGCGCCCGCGCGATCCTGACGCCGTCATGAAGGACACGATCCTCGACGGCGTCCACGGCTGGAGCGCGTTCCAGCCCGATCGTCGCATCGACTTCTGCGCGTGGTTCTGGCGGCGTCCCGGCGGCAACGTGATGTTCGATCCGCTGCCGCTCGACGAATCCAACGCGCGCTTCGTCGAGGCCGCGGGCGGAGTCGCCTGCGTGCTGCTCACGAACGCGGACCACTGGCGCGGCACGAGTGCGGTCGTGGATCGCTTCGGCGCGAAGGTCTGCGCGCCGAGCGGCGATCGCGAGCGCTTCGAGGCGCGCGCCGAGCGCGTCGACGTGTGGTTCGACTCGGTGGCGCAGCTCCCCTGCGGACTGGCTGGCGATCTCGAACTGCGCCTCCTCCACGGCGGCAAGTCGCCGGTCGAAGCGGCGTTCTGGTTGAAGCCGGTGCGTGGGCTCTACCTCGGCGACGCCGTGCGCAGCCACGTCAGCGGCGTGCTCCGCCTGCTGCCCGACGACAAACTCGCGGATCGCGCGCGGCTCTGCGCCGACCTCGCGACGCTGCGCGACCTCAACCTCCAGGCCCTCCTCCTCGGCGACGGCGACAGCTTCTTCTGTGGTGCGCGCGGGGCATTCCTCGCCTTCCTGCGCGAGCTCGAGTCCGCCGCGCTGGCGTCGCGGAGCACCCGTTGAAGCGCGGCATCCCTCTCGCCGACTCCCCGGCCGGTCCGCTGCTCGACCGCCTGATCGCACTCTCCGTGGTCGCGACCGCGATCGTCTGCGTCGTGATGCTCGCGAGGATCCAGCCCGACGAACGCGGGCACGGGACCCATCAGCAACTCGGACTCCCGCCCTGCGGCTGGCCCCAGCAGCACGGCATCCCCTGTCCGACCTGCGGCGTCACCACGGCCGCCACGCTCGTCGTGCACCTGAAGCCGCTCCACGCGATCTGGACCCAACCCTTCGGCGCGGCGCTCGCCCTCGCCGGTGTCGGTCTCGCGTGCTTCGCGCTGCGCGCGCTGCTCCTGCGCGAGTCGCTCCTCGCGCGCATCTCGCTCTGGCCGCTCGGCACGCTCGCGGCGACCGCGATCGCCCTGTTCTTCGCGGGCTGGGGCTGGACCTGGCTCAGGTGGTGAACTGATTGCCGGGTTCCGGTCCCAGTGCATCCGTCGCGCTACCGCCGAAGCGCAATGACCACGGAGCAGCAGATCGTCCAACGAGCGCTTGACTCGTCTCGCCGGCCCATCGACGCTCCCCGGTCGGAGCCCAGAGGAGGACTCAACCGTGCCGGATCCGTCCGTGGACAAGACTGCCATCCTGGAGGTCACACTTCGTGAGCTCCATGGATTGGATGACTGCACCTACCACGTCAAGGTCCCAAGGCCGGGTTCACGCGGCAGCAGGAAGAAGCGCAAGCGGCGATTGAAGCTGAGAGCGGCGATCGAGAGAGCCACGGATCCCAACGCTCGAGATTGCGAGGTGAAGCTGCGAGAGGGTTCGCCCTCGAGCGCAAGCGTCGGAGCGGCGAGCAAGGCTGCCTCCTCGAGACCGGCGGATCCGAAGGATGGCAATCCTTCGGCTTCGATCTACGGCAGAGGGCTCATCTGCTGGTGCGGCGCAGGAGCGTTCCTTAGCCTCACCGTGCGCAGGAAGCCCGATCCACCGACTGACAAGGGCTCCACGGGTACGGTCAAGCCCGTGCCGGGATTTCGCGAATACCCGCTGGTTGCTTCGAGCCCACGGTTTCTGTGTGGCTATGCGCCCAGCGAGGGGCAGCAGCATTCGCCGGTGAGCATCGCGGATCTCTGCTCGGTCCTCGCGCGGTTGGTCTTCTCCGGCGACCGCATTCCCGAGAAGGGCCTTGTCGTCATTTCCGGCTCCACCGCGTCCGCGAAGAGCCAGGTCGCCCGTGGCCTCATTCACCACTATCTGACAGGACCGAAACTCCTCGGGTCTCCGAAAGTGCGCAAGCGCCGCCCCCACCTGGTGACGGTGGAGGATCCCATCGAGACCTGGTGGTACCCGCGAGACCAGTTCCTCGATCACGGCCGGACCACCGGGGTCGACTACACGCCCCGACAGATCGGCAGCGACGTGGAGAGTCTCGCCGTCGCGGTGCACGAGGCCAAGCGCCAGACACCCTCCGTGCTCTTCGTCGGAGAGGCGCGCTCAGCCGGAGACTGGCGACACATCCTCGACTTCGCTGCCACCAATCACTTCGTCATCACGACCACGCACGCGGAGTCCCTGTCCGTCACACTCGGCAAGATCTTCAGCGCCATGCGAGCCAGCACCCCTGCCCAGCGCGGGGAAGTCGCCTCACGCATCCGCGCGGTCATCCATCAGAAGGCGCTCCAACCACCCGGACTGAGGCCCGTCGTCGTGCCGACTGTCTGGCGACAGACGGCACAGGGTCTCGCCGACATCGTCTCGGATGGTCTCAGCGCCCTGATCCCACGCAACCCTCCGCTTTCGGACAAGGCGGCAGCCTCGGCCTCGGCCGCCGACTACGCCTGCCTGAGTCGCCTGTGGTTCGCCCGCCAGCTCGCCATTCCCGACACCGATCGCGAAGCCTATCAGCGCCTCGCGCTCGAGGACGACATCTCCGGGGACTGACCGATGACCAACCCCCTCGTACTCCGCTTCGGGATCCCCAGTCTGGACCGTCTGCTGGGTATCTCGGCGCCCTTTCCGGCGTCGGTCTCGCACGCGAGCTCGGAGAAGATGTTCGGCTTCCCGCTGCGCTATCCAGCGAGCGTCGATCGCGGGGACACCGCGCCGGAGTCGATCTGCGCAGCGCTGATCGGAGCTGACGGCACCGGCAAATCGCTCCTCGCTCTCCATGCCGCTGCCCAGTGGGTCCAGGACACCGCAGCAGACGCGCTCGTCTTCTACGCATCGACGGATCTGTCCATCCATCGCGCCACACGTTCGTGGCTGGACTTCGCACTCGGGGCAACCTCGCGCGTCGAAGAGGTGTTCAGCACCCGGGGGCAGCTCGTCGCCCGCCGACGCGGCTGTGATCTGGAACTCGTGCATGATCGGGGCACCGGCACCCTCGGCCTCGCGAAGGTGCTACTGGATGCAGAGCGAGCGGGGGCAGGCAACTCCAAAGTGCGCTTCATCGACATGCGGGCGCACAGCCGCGGGGACAACTGGAGCTATCTCAATCGCGTCATCGCAGCCCTTCCGACCCCGAGGCCTGGTGCCCCGATGCACCTCTTCGTGATCGACGGCATCGACGGACTGGAGGTGGCCAGCGGCGATCTCGACGCGTACGGCATCCAACGGGATCGCCGCTCCCGCCTCGCACAGCTCATCCGAACGGCAATGGGGCGCTGTCACCTCCTCCTGACGGTCGCGGACCGGGGTTCGAGCCACAATTCGGCCGAGGAGTACCTGTCGGACCTCGTCGTCCGGCTGCGTTACGAGCGCATGCACGATTACGAGCGGCGCGTCCTGGCCGTTGAGAAGGCGCGCGGTCTCGGGCATATCCGGGGCGAGCACCAGTTCACGATCCGCTCCGGACGCCCATCCACGACTGGTCTGCAGGCGAATCCGGACGATCCAGCCGTCCCGCACCCCGCCGACGGTACCGGGCGTACGCAGGCATACTTCGCGGTCGCACCCTCTCTGCACTGGCGGGCGAGAGAACTCATGCTCGCGGCCGAGGAGGGCGATCCGCCCGGCCTGCGACCTGCACCTGCCGTTGGTTTTGGGATTCCATACCTGGACAGCATGCTTGGCTCCAGGCCGACGGGATTGGAGGCCGGAGATGAGGCGGGCTTCTCTTCGGCCGATCCGGTCGCACTGATCGGTGAGGACGGCACGTTCAAGAGCAATCTGAGCAAGGCGTTCCTGGCCCAGGGCATTCGGTTGATGCGTGTGGAAGAGGGGAAGGGCTGCGCCCTCCTCCTCATCACTACCAAGACCATCGATCAGGAAGGCCTGGCCCAGCGCCTCGCGGCTCATCTCGGCGAACCGTCGCTGAGCGAGGACGAGAAGCGGAGACTCCTCGTCCGCCGCCTCGAGATCCACTACATCGGCTCGGCGATGTTCCTGCACATCCTGGAACAGTGCGTGCGCGCTGCGCAGCGGGTGGCGCTGGGAGTGTCCGAACTCCCCGATGACGAGAGCAAGCGGCGCGCCGAGGGCTATCGCGTGCGCCTGGTCATCGACAACTGGACGCTCATTCAGCAGATGTTCCCGGAGCTGCGGCAGGACGATCGGCTGCTGCCCAGCGTCCTCCTGTTCCTACGGCGGGAAGGCATTGCGTCGGTCGTGGTTGCCAACGAGTCGATGGGCTTCTCGCGAGACCTCCAATTCAAGCATGCCCTGGCGCTGCGAGATCTGACCTCGCTGCACATCCTCACGTGGCGCGTGCCTCTGCACGGACAGTCGCGGATCGCGATCACCGCGTCCCCGCCAAGGGACCCGGAGCGGCGCATGGTGATCCGGGAGATGAGGATCCGCGGCACCCGCAGCGCCGGTGGGAGTGACGAAGCGGAGCGGGTCTTCGTGCCCGAAGTCGTCCCCGAGTTCGAGCTCTACCAGGGCCTCGAGGCCGGCGAGCCGACCTTTGTGCCGCTCCGCATCTTGGTGCACGTCGCAGAGGCACCCGGGAGGAAGAAGAATAGACTGACCCGCCTCGAGAGATATTGGCCGTGCTTCGAACGACTCGCGTCTCGACTGCTCGGTCGGAACGCTTTCGAGATCGAGTACCACGCCTCCCGACAGGAGTACGACGCGCTCAAGGACCTCTCTCGCCTCAAGGGCTTCATGCGAGATGCCGAGTCTGCAGTGCTGATGCTGGACGAGTTCTGGGCCAAACCCGACGGCGAACGCACGCTGAGACGCGTCCGCGACTATCTCGAATGCGACGTGCGGATGCCCGGCGGCGCCGCAGGGCAGGGGTCGACGCAACCGAACCTGATCCAAGATCCCTTCCGACTCTTCCAACCGACCCGCGCCGACCTCGCAGAGCGACTCGTGAAGGCCGAGGAATGGCGTCGTATGGACTGCTTCCACACGGTGGGTTACGACCTGAGCGATTACGTCGCCGCACATTCCAAGTCGCTCGTGAAGATCCCATTCTATTGGGATTTCGGGTTCCTGATGCTCGACGCCACGGCGTGGCTCAAGGCTTGCCGGCAAGGCAAGGGCGCGAAGCCGCGCGCCGAGAGCGCCGACGAGAAGAAGCGGAGGAAGGAGCACAATCGGCAGTTGAGGGATGCCCAGCGCGTGTGGGATGCGCTTCGGTCGAACCAGCACGTTTCCTGGTTGGACTTCACTCTCGCGGCGAGCTTCGTTGCGCATTCGGGTGGATCCGATGACGACTCGATGAGAGCGACTCTCGAGATTCCGTCGGATGCCGGAGAGACGTTGTCGTGCCTATTGCTGGAGATCTGGGCTTCTCAATGCGGGCTCGATTCCAATTTCCGGACGAGTCGCGAGAACCCTGCCAAGTTCGATCTCAGCGACCTCGTGACCACCTGGGACGGGCACCTGTACGAAGCCCTTCTCATCCTTCGCAAGCTGCTCGGCAACGCGGATTTCGATCGGGAGCGCAGGGAGCTCCACGACGAGCGGATTGGTCACGCAGTGGCGGCTCGATGCTGGTTCTCCACGGCGCGCAAGCTGCAGAGGGGAGTCGCCACTGAGACGCAGGGCGAGCCCGGAGAGGCCGGGGACGATGCCGACCTCCAGCAGAAGGACGGCACGCAGCAGGAGGACAAGAGGGCGTTCGTCGCCGTGACCCTGCCGGGCCATTTCTCTGTCCGAGGTGATTGGTTCCTCGGCGTGCTCCGCGGCAGCCGCTCGCAACAGATTGCGGATCGCGCGATCGACCTTCTCAGTTCCAGGAGAGGCAACATCGCGCGCCTCCAGCAGGGTATCGGCCTCCCCGTGCGGGATTGCCGGGACGCCGCTGCTTCGGAGCTCTGGACGCCGCTCGCTCGGCTGGAGCCAAGGCCCGAGGAGTCGGGGGAGCCCCGATTGTCCAGCGACCAGGTGAGCTACCGAGATCTGAGGGAGATGGGTGCCCGAGGCATCCCGTCGGACGGTGGACTCGGCCGCGAAGACCTCGCATGGCTGTGGCGATCACGCATCAAGGGCTACGACGGACATGCCCGCATCTGGCGCCGCTGGATCGTCACGGCCCTCATGGCTTTGGTGGTACCCAGCCCGGAGGAGCTTCGCCGTCTGGGGACGGTGTCGTCCCACAGTGAGCCGCAATGGCAGAAGTTCCAGGTGCTGAGGGACGGCCTGTTGCGCACGCTCGAACGGGGCACGTCCGTGAACAAGATGGACGCCGACCGCAACCTCGCCGACGAGTGACGCAGGCCAAGGCGCCGAGTCAACGCTTCGTCACCACCCTCAGCGCTCGCACGACCAAGGCTCCCACGCTCAGCTGAAGTCGTAGACGTAGCTCAGCTTGTTCTTCTGCACGATCGCGTAGCCGAGGCTCTTCAACAGGCGCAGGTCGTTCGGCCCCTCGAGGTTGAGGCCGCGGATCACGGGGTCGCGCATCGTGAAGTACTTCTGCACGGTGCCCTTCGCCGGCTCGTAGGCCTGCGGTGCCACGCGCCCGGCCAGCTCGATCTGGATGCCGCCGCTGTAGAAGGCGCGGATGCGGACGGACTTGTCGTCCTGCGCGAGCTGGCGCTGCACGTCGTCGCCGGCCATGTCGACGAGCTCGTGCGCCAGGATGATCTCCTTCACGTTGACCTGCACGCGCGGCGTGCGGACGACGTCGTTCCCGCGGAGCGAGATCATCACCGCGTCCTCGATGCTCACGAAGGTGCGATCGAGGTCCTCGAGGACCTTCTTCAGGCGGTGGTACTTCCCGGCGACCCGTCCCTTGATGAGGAACGAGTCGGTGAGGAAGAGGTCCTCCACCATCGCGGGCACCGCACCGGTCCCGCTCGAACCACCTTTCGACTCCGTGCTCATGCTGGTCGCGACCCGTCAGAGGATCCGTTCGCGCAGCTCGCCGACGAGATGGAAGGAGCCCATGACGACGCGCGGACCGGCATGCGTTCGCAACGCATCGAGGCCATCGGCGGCGCCGGGCACCGCCCGGACCCGGACACCGCGCGATCGCAGCCAGTCGCAGATCGTCAAGGGGTCCTCCGACGCGGTGTCGGCGAGCTCCGTGACCACGACCTGATCGGCAAGGGGGGCGATCCGGCTCAAGGCCTCTCGCCAGCGCTTGCCCTTGGCGGAGGCGTAGAGGAACGCGAAGCGACGGTCCGGCCAGCGCCGCGCGAGCTCCTCGGCGAGGCGTGCGGTCGACTCCTCGGTGTGGGCGCCATCGAGCACGATGGGCTGGCCGTCGCGGTCCAGCAGGCATTCGAAGCGACCCGGCAGGCCCGGCCGAGCGAGCGTTTGGGGCAGCGCGAAGTCCGGCACGAGACTGCGGAGCGCGGCCCAGGCGAGGGCGAGGAGGACGAGCTCGTGGCGCGGAGCATCGGCGACCCTTGTCGACTGGCGCACGCCGTCCGTCGACCAGAGCGTGAGTTCGCGCGAGCCGTCGGCCGCGGGTGGTGCGGCCGTCGCGCCGAACTCGCGGTCGAGGACGAGCAGTCGGCAGCCCACCGTGGCGGCGTGGGCCTCGGCGACGCGAGCGGCTTCGCCCAGACAACCCAGCACGCCGCGTGCACCCGGGCGGAAGATGTGGGCCTTCTCCGCCGCGATCGCCCCGATCGTCTCGCCGAGGACCTGGGTGTGTTCGAGTTCGACCGCGGTCAGGACGCTGAGCTCGACCGGCAACGCGGTCGTGGCGTCGAGCCGCCCCCCGAGCCCGACCTCCCAGATCGCGAGGTCGAGCCGCGACTCGGCGAAGCAGATCGCGGCGGCCGCGGTGAGGACCTCGAAGGCACTCGGCGCCGGATCCAGGCCCTTCGCGGCGCCGAGGGCGCGGGTGACGGCCGCGACGAGCTGCTCCTCCGGGCAGAGCCCCTCGGGCAGCACGACCCGCTCGCGGATCGTCTGCACGTGCGGTGAGGCGTAGGTGCCGACCCGCAGACCGGCGCTCGAGGCCAGCATCGCGAGCCAGGCGCAGGTGCTGCCCTTCCCCTTGCTGCCGCCGACCTGGACGGCGAACCGGGCGGGCTTCTCGAGCCCTTGGCCGAGGCGGCGGAGCAGGGCGCGGATGGTGTCGAGGGTGAAGCGCGGGCGATCGGCCCGGGTCCTCTCCCAGTTGGTGAGCGGCGCGAGCAGCTCACCGATCCGACGGGTCGCGGAGTCGGTCATGCGTCGATCGCTGCATCTGTCCTATTCTCCGCGCCGCCGGCGCGCCAGCGCGCAGTCCCTGCCCGACTGCGGACCGGCTCCCGCGTCCCGTGATCGCCTCGCGGGGCGCTCCCCTTCCCCTGCAGCCCATGAAGTCCAACGCGATCGTCGTCGCCGTCCTCGGCCTCACCGTCCTGTTGCCCGCGCAGGAACGCTCCCGGCGTTCCCCGGCGCGCGCCGAGTTGAAGAACCTCGACTACGAGACCCGCAACTTCGAGGCGCCCTCGCTCGGCGGCAGGCGCGCGAGCTACGGCGTGTTCCTGCCCAAGGACTACGGCGACGAGAAGCAGAAGGAGACGCGCTGGCCGCTCGCGATCTGGCTGCACGGGATGTTCGAGGACCACGATCGCTTCCTGCAGCGCGGCGGCGCCGAGGTGCTCGACGGCATGATCGGCGAGGGCAAGATCCCGCCACTGGTCTTCGTCTGCGCCGACGGCGACCGCTCGTCGTTCTGGACCAACGCGAAGACGAAGGACTCGAACTACGAGGACCTCGTCACGAAGGACCTGGTCGCGCACCTCGACGCGACCTTCCGGCTCGCGACCGATCGCGAGAAGCGCGCGCTCATGGGCGTGAGCATGGGCGGCTACGGCGCGCTGAAGATCGCGTTCAAGAACCCGCAGCTCTTCGGCACCGTCGCGGCGCACTCGTCGGCGATCCTGCCCGACGACCCGGAACGCCTCATGAAGGAGTTCCCCTGGCTGAAGGAACGCGGCGGTCGCCTGCTCGCGAGCGTGTTCGGCGAACCGCTCGACGAGGCGAAGTACCACGCGGAGAACGTGCTCGGGCTCGCGAACGCGCTCGATGCCGACCAGCTCGCGGGGTTGAAGATCTACTTCGACTGCGGCGATCAGGATCGCTACGGCTTCCACCACACCAACCAGCAGCTCCACGAACTGCTCGAAGGCAAGAAGCTCAAGCACGCGTGGCGACTCGTCGAGGGCGGCGGTCACTCGTGGGGTGCGGGCTTCACCCAGGAAGCACTCGAGCACTCGCTCGGCTTCGTCGCGGCGCAGATGGCGGTCGGACGCGCGAAGGCCGGGCTCGGCGGTCTGCTCGGGGGTGATCAGGGCAAGGGTGAGGACGCGGCGCCCGAGGCGAAGAAGCACGCACCGCAGGACTGAGAGCCCGAGAGAGAGTCCATGGCACGGGCTCTCAGATGCTTGTTGGTGGCCGCATCCGCGGCCACGCAGAGGTCGAGAGACGGATTGTCTCTCGACCTCTGAGCGCTTCGGGTCGGTCTGGAGCAACGGGCCGGACGAGATCGACGCGCCCATGGCGCCGACGGCGTCGCGGGACCGGGGTCCAGCAACGGGAGGGCGGGAGCTTTCGCATCGGTTCCATGTCCCATGCGCCGATCCCGACCCTAGACACGCTCGATCATGTGGACCCTCGATCACCGGGTGCGCGTGTTCGTGTTCCAGTTCGTGGGACGTGAACCGCGCTATCTGCTCCTCCGCCAGAAGCCACGAGCCGAATGGCCGCTGGGGCCGGTGATCGGCACCGTCGCGGTCGACGAGCACCTCGACGACGCGGTCTACCGCGAGGTGGCGGCGGAGACGGGTCTGCGGCGCGCGGAGCAGCTCGTCGATCTCTCCGAGCCGAGCAAGGAGCTCTTCGGCGACACGGGCCTGGTCGAGTGGCCGTTCGCGTTCCACGTCGCCGGTGGCACCGACCGGCCGGCGGAGGTCCAGCCGGGGCCGATGGTCGGGGAATGGGCCTGGATGGGCTTCGAGGAGGCCTTCCAGCGGGTCGAGGCGCGGCGCGACCGCGACGTGCTCATCCGCCTGCAACTGCGCTTCGCGGCCTGATCCGGAGCACGGCGCGTCTCGCCGGATCGCATCGGATCCGTCTCGGCCTTGCGCCGCACCCTGGGGACACCGACAGTTCCCGCCCCGATCGACGAGCGAGCGCGGCCGCGACATCGCCGTCACCGGACGCGGTTCCCGTCGTAGACCGCGCCCTTCCGACGTCCACTCGCCCACTCACGACCCGCCCGCCATGGAGAAGAAAGACGCTCAGCCGGAAGCCGCGCAGAACCCGCTCGGGATGCTCGGCGATGGCCGCTTGCCGAGTTCCGCGATGCGCAGCTACGCGCTGCTGAAGCCGGAGCTCAAGGCGATCTACATGCAGTTCTACAAAGCGACCTACGGCAAGTCGCACCTGGACGACAAGACGAAGGAATTCGTCGCGATCGCCGCGGCACTCGCGCTCGGGTGCAAGGGTTGCACCGAGGGCCACCTGAAGAAGGCGAAGAAGGACGGCGCCACGGCGGACGAGATCTCCGAGGTCATCGCGATCACGCTCGGCGTCGCCGCGGCGACGATCGTCGATCGCTCGGACATCGCGAACTTCCACCTGGGCGGTCTCTTCGAGCGCCCGCAGTGAGCGCCGCGGCCGCGTGATCCGCGCGGCGGATCCGCGACGGCTCATGCGCGCGCGCTGACGAGGCGACGGGATCTTGGACGAACCGGGCCGCGGACACGCTCGTTATCCTCCCCGTCCGATGTCCACGCCGACGACTCGTTTCCGGCCGGTGTCACCGCTGCGCGAATGGTCGCGCGTGATCGCCGCCGGTGCCCTGCTCGCGATCGTCCTGTTCGCGTACCTGGTGCCTTCCGGCAAGCAGAAGCCCCCCGCGCTCGGCTTCGAGGAGAACCAGGCGATCCAGGTCGCGACGCCGCAGCTCGATCGCGAGCTGCTCGCGACGGTGAGCGACGCGAGCGCCGAGTCGCGCATGGTCGTCGAGGAGGCCGCGCTCGCCCATCTGCTCGAGAAGTCGCTGGGCGTGGTGCCGACCGTCGCCGAAGCGCTCGGCCGTCCCGAGGAGCCGCTCGCCATCGACGTGCTGCGGGGTTCTCCCGACAGCTTCCGCGGCGCATGGCTCTGGTACTCTGGCAAGCTCGGCTACCTCTCGCCCGGGAAGAGCGGCCACCCGCTCGATGGCTACAAGGTCTACGAGGGCTTCCTCGAGACGAACGATGCCGCGGGCAGCATCGTGATGTTCCGCACGAGCCTCCCGTCGCCCGAGCTCCAGGTCGGGGATTGGGTGCGCATCGAGGGCTTCTTCCTCAAGCTGCGCGACAGCCACGTGCTGCCCGAAGCGAAGCAGGCGCCGCTGCTGGTCGGCGCCGAGCTCATCGCGGAGCCGAAGCCCTGGGAGCCGGTGACCGCTCTCGATCCCGCGCTGCTCGACACGATCCGCGATGGCGTCTTCGAGGCCGGCGAGGGTCCCGATGTCGGCTTCAAGATCGTCGACGAACAGGACGCGCGCGCCGACCTCGAGGCATCCCAGTCCGATGCGCTCTGGCACCTCGCGAGCTTCGCGCGGCGTGCGAGCCAGGGTCCCGACGACACGCTGGAGAATTGGCGCAAGGAGCCGGCCTTCACGCGCGCCGAGCAGATGCGCAAGGTCCGCGCGGGCGGGCTCGCCCGCGGCACCCGCTTCCGGGTCCTCGGGTCCTTCGTGATGTCGCGCTGGTCGGCCGCGAACCCGAACCCGATCGGGGTCTCGCACTGGTCGACGGTCTGGGTCACCACACCCGACCTCGGCGGCAAGCTGCTCCCGGTCTGGGTGCCGCAGAAGGTCACGGGCTTCCGCTTCGGCGACCCCGTGGAGGTCCGCGCCCACTACTTCAAGCGGATGCTCTACGAGACCGGTCAGGGCGGGATGGCGCTGACGCCGGTCTTCGTCGCGGCGCGCCTCGATCGCTACGTCACGCTGCCGCCGAGCCCGGTGACCATGGCGCTCAAGTATGGCTTCGCCGCGGCGGCGGCCGGCATCGTCGTCCTGCTCTACTTCCTCAACCGTCGTGATCGCGGTCAGAGCGAAGAGACGGCGAAGCACGTCGCCGAGCGGCGGCGCAAGCGCGTCGCGGTCGCGATGTCGGCGCCGTCGGATCCGTCGTGAGCGACACCGACTCGCTGCTCTGCGCACCGGCGGGTTGGCGCGCGAGCCGGATTCGCTTCGTGACGGACGCCGCGCGGGCGGTCGTCGCGCTGCGGGCACCCGAACTCGCGCCGAGGACCTTCGTCGTCCTCGACGCGGGTGCCGCCCGCGCCCACCCCGCGCTGCGAGAGGCGGCCGGGCCGGCGGCGATCGAGCTCGCGGGCGGGGAGCGCGGCAAGGACTTCGCCACGCTCGAGCTGCTGCTGCGCGAACTCGTGCGGCGTGGTGTCACACGCGATGCGCGCGTCGTCGCGATCGGCGGCGGTGCCCACTGCGATCTGGTCGGACTCGCGGCCTCGCTCTGCCTCCGCGGCGTCGAACTCGTCCTCGTGCCGAGCACGCTCCTCGCGATGGTCGATGCCAGCGTCGGCGGCAAGACGGCGATCGACCTGCCGGAGGGCAAGAACCTGGTGGGGTCCTTCTGGCCGGCCTCGGAGGTGCTCGTCGACGTCGGTCTCGCCGCCACCCCGTCGGAGCCCGAGTTCCGCGCGGGGCTCGCCGAGCTCGCGAAGGTCGCGATCGGCATCGACGCCGCGCTCTTCGCCGCGTGCGAGCGCGACGCCGCCGCGCTGCTCGCGCGGGACGCGGCGCCGCTCGCCGCCGCGGTCCGGGCCGCCGTGGCCGCGAAGCTCCGCATCGTGACCGCCGATCCGCTCGAGCGCGGCGAGCGGCGGCTGCTGAATCTCGGCCACACCCTCGGCCACGCGCTCGAGGCCCGCTCGGGCTACGCCATGCCGCATGGCCTCGCCGTCGCCCAGGGCCTGCACCACGTATTGGGACTCGCGGTGGAGCTCGCGCTGCTGAGCTCCGCCGACGGCGCCCGGTGCGCCGCGCTGCTCGATGCGCTGGGGCTCCCCGCCGGGCCGCTGCCACCGCCCGCCGAGCTCCTCGACTTCGTGGCCCGCGACAAGAAGCTCGATGCGGCGGGACTCACCGTGGTGCTCCCCACGGCCCCGGGCAGCTCGCGACTCGTGAAGCTCTCGCCGCGCGCGTTCCTGCGCATGGCCTGAGTCCCGCCCAGGGAAAGGTCTCGCGGGCGACGCTCGCATCTGCTGTAGTTCTCGCCCCAAAGATGCCGCGTCGCGACGACATCGAGTCCATCCTCATCATCGGATCGGGGCCGATCGTCATCGGTCAGGCCTGCGAATTCGATTACTCGGGCACGCAAGCGTGCAAGGCCCTGCGCGAGGACGGTTACCGGGTCATCCTGGTCAACTCGAACCCCGCGACGATCATGACCGATCCGGAGACCGCGGATCGGACCTACATCGAGCCGATCACGCCGGACGTCGTCGCGCGCATCATCGAGAAGGAACGGCCGGACGCGCTGCTCCCCACCCTCGGCGGCCAGACCGCGCTCAACTGCGCGATGCAGCTCGCGGACCTCGGGGTGCTGGAGAAGTACGGCGTCGAGATGATCGGCGCCTCGCGCGACGCCATCCAGAAGGCCGAGGGACGCCAGGAGTTCCGCCAGGCGATGGCGAACTGCGGCCTCGAGGTGTGCCGCTCGCGCCTCGCCTACGACATGGACGAGGCGCGCGCCGCGGTCCAGGAGATCGGCCTGCCGGCCGTCATCCGCCCCGGCTACACGCTGGGCGGCTCGGGCGGCGGCATCGCCTACAACATGGAGGAGTTCGAGGCGATCTGCCGCGACGGCCTCCAGCAGTCGATGAACCACGAGCTCCTGATCGAGGAGTCGATCGTCGGCTGGAAGGAGTTCGAGCTCGAGGTGATGCGCGACCGCAAGGACAACGTCGTCATCATCTGCTCGATCGAGAACTTCGATCCGATGGGCGTGCACACCGGTGATTCGATCACCGTCGCGCCCGCGCAGACCCTCACGGATCGCGAGTACCAGCTCATGCGCGACGCCGCGCAGCGCGTGATGCGCGAGATCGGCGTGGCGACCGGCGGCAGCAACGTCCAGTTCGCGATCAACCCGCGCGACGGCCGGATGATCGTGATCGAGATGAATCCCCGGGTGTCGCGGTCCTCGGCACTCGCCAGCAAGGCGACCGGCTTCCCGATCGCGAAGATGGCCGCGAAGCTCGCGGTCGGCTACTCGCTCGACGAGATCCGGAACGACATCACGCAGGTCACGCCGGCATCGTTCGAGCCGACCATCGACTACTGCGTGGTGAAGTTCCCCCGCTGGGCCTTCGAGAAGTTCCCCACCGCCGACTCGACGCTCACCACACAGATGAAGTCGGTGGGCGAGGTGATGGCCATCGGCCGCACCTTCAAGGAGGCGATGCAGAAGGCGCTCCGCGGGCTCGAGAACGGGCGGTCCGGCTTCGGCGAGCGCCCCGGCGTCCCCCACGTGGCGGCCACGGGCATCGACCGCGAGGAACTGAACGCGCACCTCGCGACGCCGCGCCCCGACCGCATCGACTGGATCCGCACCGCCATGCACATGGGCATGTCGGTCGAGGAGATCTTCGACTTCACGAGCATCGACCCCTGGTTCCTCGACCAGCTCGCCGAGCTCGTCGCGCACGAGGCGCGCATCGTGGATCGCGCGAAGCACGGCCTCGCCGGTTTCGACCGCGAGTTCCTGCGCGAGACCAAGGCCCTCGGATTCAGCGATCGGCAGCTCGGCAAGGCGCTCGGCAAGAGCGAGTGGGACGTCCGCGCGCACCGCAAGGCGCTCGGCGTGCTGCCGAACTACAAGCTCGTCGACACCTGCGCCGCCGAGTTCGAGTCGTACACGCCGTACTACTACTCGACCTACGAGGAGGGCGAGGACGAGTTCTTGCCGATCCTCGATCCGGCGAGCGGCCGGCGTCGCGACCACATCATGGTGCTTGGCGGTGGACCGAACCGCATCGGACAGGGCATCGAGTTCGACTACTGCTGCGTGCACGCGGCGTTCGCGCTGAGCGAGCTGGGCTACGCGACCGTGATGGTCAACAGCAACCCGGAGACGGTGTCGACCGACTTCGACACCTCCGACGCGCTGTTCTTCGAGCCGCTCACGCACGAAGACGTGATGAACATCGTCGACCGCATCGAGCCCCGCGGGCTGATCCCGCAGTTCGGCGGCCAGACCCCCCTGAATCTCGCCCGCGGGCTGGAGGATCACGGGGCACCGATGCTCGGCACCTCGGTGGCGTCGATCGAGACCGCCGAGGACCGCGATCTCTTCGCCAAGGTCTGCACCGAGCTCGGCATCCATCAGCCGCCCAACGGCATGGCCTCGACCTTCGCCGAGGCCGCCGCGGTCGCCGATCGGATCGGCTATCCGGTGCTCGTCCGTCCGAGCTTCGTGCTCGGCGGCCGCGCGATGGAGATCGTCTACGAGCCGAAGAGCCTCGAGCGGTGGATGCAGAAGCACGCGCCGCAAGTGGCGGAGGATCGGCCGATCCTCGTCGACAAGTTCGTCGAAGGGGCGATCGAGGTCGATGTCGATGCGATCGCCGACGGCACCAGCTTCATGATCGGCGGGATCATGGAGCACATCGAGGAGGCCGGCATCCACTCCGGAGACTCCAGCTGCTCGATCCCGCCCTACACGCTGTCCGACGGGCTGATCAACGAGATCGCCGACTCGACGCGCCGGCTCGCGAAGCGCCTCGGTGTCGTGGGTCTGATGAACGTGCAGTACGCGGTCCAGGGCTCGCGCGTGTTCATCCTCGAGGCCAACCCGCGTGCCTCGCGCACGGTGCCCTTCGTCAGCAAGGCGATCGGCTTCCCGCTCGCGAAGCTCGCCTCCCGCGCGATGCTCGGCGAGAAGCTCCACGATCTCGGCTTCACGCGCGAGATCATGCCGGAGCACTTCAACGTCAAGGCGCCGGTCTTCCCCTTCAACAAGTTCCGCGGCGTCGACACGGTCCTCGGTCCGGAGATGAAGTCCACCGGCGAGGTCATGGGGATCGACCGCAACTTCGGCGCGGCCTTCGCCAAGGCCCTCATCGGCGCCGGCATCGATCTGCCCCGCGAGGGCGCGGTCTTCCTCTCCGTCCGCGACGAGGACAAGCGCTTCGTCATCCAGCACGCCGCACGCCTCGCCCACCTCGGCTACCGGCTCATCGCGACCAGTGGCACCGCGCGAGCCATCGCGAACAACGGCATCCCGGTCGAGCGCGTGTTCAAGGTCCACGAGGGTCGCCCCCACGTGCTCGACCTCATCAAGAACCGCGAGGTGAAGCTGATCATCAACACGCCGTCGGGCCGCCTCGAGCGGACCGACGACCGGCAGATCCGCTCCTCGGCGGTGCAGTTCAAGGTGCCCTGCATCACGACGCTGGCCGCCGCCGCCGCGACGATCCAGGCGCTCGAGTGGATCCACAAGCAGCCCCTCGGTGTGAAGCCGCTGCAGGACTACCACCCGCCGAAGTGATGTCGGCGGGTCATCAGGTGCTCGCGACACCGACCCCGCAGTCGAGCGAGATCCCGCGCAGGTCGACCTCGCGGAGCACGGCGCGGGCGAGGAGTTCGAGGTAGCTCGCCCGCGGCACGGCGACGGCGCCCAGCGAGTTGAGGTGCTCGGTCGGCAACTGCACGTCGAAGAGCGCGATGCCGCGCGCGAAGAAGCTCCTCACCGCGGCGACCAACGCGACCTTGGAGAGGTCGGTCACGCGGTGGAACTTGCTCTCGGCGGCGAAGAAGCCACCGATCTGCACGCCGTAGAGTCCGGCGGCGAGCGCCCCGTCGACGCGCACCTCGACGCTGTGCGCATGCCCCAACCGATGGAGGGCGGCATAGGCGTCGATCATCTCCGGGAGGATCCAGGTCCCGTCCTCGCGATCCTCCGCGCACGCCTGCATCACCTCGACGAAGGCCGTGTCGAAGTGCAGCGTGAACCCGCCGCGGCGGATCGTCCGGGCGAGGCTGCGCGACACGTGGAGCGAGTCCGGTGTGAACACCGCGCGAGGATCGGGCGACCACCACAGCGGCGGCACGCCGAGTTCGTACCACGGGAAGATCCCGTTGCGGTATGCCTCGAGCAGCCACGGCGGCGACAGGGCACCACCGACCGCGACCAGTCCCTCCGCATCGGCGCGCCGCGGGTCCGGGAAGCGCGGCGGACCGGTGGGCGCGAGCACCTGCGGCCGGAAGCGCCTCGTCATGCGTCGAGCCTCGTGCGCAGGCCGGCGACCAATGCCGGGTACTCGCCGCCCTCGACGTCCAGCAGACCGTGCCGGACGAGGAAGTCGAGGATCACGAGGTTGCAGTTGAACTTGAAGCGCGTCGTGTCGCGCGCGATCGCCGCGACCTCGTCGATGGGAAGTCGCTCGAAGGACTCGACCTCACCGTCGACGACCCGCGGGACGAAGTCGCTCGGCAGCTCGAGGTCGAAGCAGAACAGGGTGTCGGGGCGCAGACCGAGCTCGTCCTCGAAGACGTAGCTCACGACGCCGACCGCCCGCGCGGTGCGCGCGAGCGCCGGCGGGATCCCGGCTTCCTCGCCGCACTCCTTCACGACGTTGTCGAGGAGGCCGATGCCATGCGGCTGGCCTCCGGCGACGACGTTGTCGAGCAGACCGGGAAAGACCGGCTTGCCGCGGGCACGCGTCGCGATCCACATCTCGATGCCCCGCGGCCCGCGCACGTAGCCGTTGACGTGCACACCGCACGACGCGATGCCGAGAGCGGGCACGGCCGCGCGATCCACGAGCGCGAGGGGCTCGCCGCGGGCGCGGCGCGCGACGGGATACAGCTCGCCGGTCGGCCGCCGCGTCACGCCCTCGCGCACGAGCCGTGCGGCGAGCGACGCGAACGACGCACTGCGCGAAGCGAAGCACTCCCCGCGGACCCGAAGACCGCGCTCGTCGTCGACCACGGCCTCGGCGAGGTCCGCAAGCAGTGCGAGGCGGTCCCGCCGCACGAAGCCCACGCGCTGGTCGCCGACGTGGAGCGGGCGATGCGCTTCGAGGCGATGGCGATTGCACTCGGCGATGCGCTCCTGCCAGGTCATCGCGTATCCCCGCTGCGCTCGGGCCGCTGCCGCGGTCGTTCGCCGGGCGACGGATCGTCGAGCGTGGGGTCGAAGAGCCGATCGACCCGTTCGCGGCGCTCGTCCCGCAAGGGCTCCAGCCGGTAGAAGGGCACGAGCCGGTCGTCGCCGGCGAGGTCGAGGCCGACGAGGCCGCCGAGGAAGTCGACGAACTCGAAGGGGTTGAAGCCGAGTCGCCCGTGCGCGATCAGCACCGTGGCCCCGATCTCGAAGCAGCCGCGCTGCCACACCGATCGGCGCGTGACGAAGATCGGCGCACCCGGCTCGACGAGCAGATCGGTCAGCCAGGTCGCATGTCCGGCCTTGCCGAGCTCGGCCGCGTTGATGAGCGCGTAGTACTCGACGCTCGTGACCCCGTGGCAGCGGATCCACCGCTCGTTCGGCAGGTTGAGCCCACTGATCGCGAGCCGCAGCAGGTTCGACGAGCGCTCGCTGCGCTTCGATGCCTGGGACTCGAGTTCGGCGCCGATCGACTCGTAGGCGAGGCGCGGCGTCGTGATGACGTCGCTCTCCAGCCAGATGCCGTGGACGCCGCGATCGAGCCAACCGACGTTCTGCGTGTAGGTGACGATGCCGAGCCCCGGCGAGACCCAATCGGTTGCGTGGGCCTCGACGCCGAGGCCGATACCCACGCCCGCCGCGATGCGGAAGCAGTCGGCGCCGTCGCGGGCACGACGCTCGAGCCAGGAGCAGGCCGGCAGCAGGGCGAGCAGCAGGACTCCGGCGCGCGCCGTCACTTCTCCTTCAGCCTCCGCAGCGCGGTGTGCTGATCCTCGCGGTCGGCGACTTCGAGGAAGTCGACGCCGCCGTCCTCGCGGTGGCGGAAGTAGACCCGCAGCTTGATCGAGGCGCGGAGGCTCCAGAGGTCCTGGCCTTCGATCGGCTTGACCTCGAGGCCCGGATAGGCATGCCCCTCGGTGCAGAAGAGCAGCGCGGCCTGCACCGCCTGCTCGATCGCGCGACGGTCCTTGTCGGCGAGCGACTTGTAGAACGACGGCTGGAAGTAGGGCAGCCGGAACTCGTCGGCGAGCGCCGGCTCGACCGCGGCTTCCGTCTTCCGCCGCTTGCCCGACGGCACGAGCGCAACCAGTTCCTGCACGCGCTCGTCGAGCTCGCGGATCCGCGCCTGGCGCAGTGCCACCAGTCGCCGCAGCTCGGCCTCGGTGGCGAGCAGGTCGTCGCGCTCCTTCTCGATCTCGCGCAGGCGGCGCTCGAGGTCCGGGGCCTTCGATGGACCGCGTTCCGTGCGGCGCGACGAGCGCGCGAGCGCCGCATCGAGCTCGGCGCGCGTGCGTGCCGCCCGGGACTCGGCCTCGAGCGCGCGCCGGTTCAGCGCGGACTCGCGATCGCGCCACTCCGCGGCGAGGAGGCGCAGTCGTTCCATCTCGGTCCGCAGCTCCGCGTTCTCGCGCGTGCGCAGCGCGAGGAGCGCGTCGGCGTCGCTGCGCTCGAGGGACGCATCCGTCGCGGTCTGCCTGGGCGCGTCGAGCCGGGCGAGGAGGGCGCGGCAGGTCGCCTCGAGGACCTCGGGACGCTTCGCGTCCAGGAGCAACGGGACGAGCTTCGCCGCGGGAGTCCGCTCGATGCGGAAGCCCTTCGGGCTGAGGCCGTGCTCCTGCGCCATCGCGCGGAGCTCCGCGATCGGGATCGCCCGGGCGAGCAGCGTGCCGAGGTCGACCCGGCCGGCGTGCTCGAGCGCCTCACGGACGAGCCTCGCCAGCACCGGGTCGGGCGTGCTCACGTGCTCCCGCCCACGCGACGCATCGCCGCGGCCACCGCCATCGACACTCGGGACTCGAAGTTCATCGCGAGGCGCGGGAGTCTAGCAGCGGGTAGATCGGCTCCACCGGATAGCTCGACAACACCGCCTCGTCGTGACGGAGTTCGATCGCCTCGCGCTCGGCCGCGTTCGGACTCGGAGCATCCTGCCACGCGCGCCAGAGGCCCCATTCGAGCGCGTCGAAGGGCGCGCCGAGCAGCAGCGTGCCGACGCGCCAGAACAGGAACGAGGGGAAGAGGAGGGTCGAAGTCGGATCGGCCTGCAGCGGCGTGGTCGCCTTCTGGTAGCGGTAGACGCCCCAGGTCACGGGCAACGCGACCACGGAGACCGGCGCACCGACCGCGAAACCCGCGATCCCGCCGACGGTCGCCGGACTGCGGACGAAGACCGTGCGGCCGGTGCGGTCGTCGCGCAGCTCATCGGTGTACTGCACGACCTGCGCGCAGCCCTGCAGAGCAGCGACGGCGAGGCCGAGACCCAATGCATGCAGGACGGCGCGCGGTACCGCCATGGTCACGAGGCGCGTTGCTTCGGACGACGCCGCGCGAACTCCAACCTCTCGAGCTTCCAGTTGTCGCCGACCGTCTTCGGCGGCGCCTTCTTCTGCTTCGTCAGCTCCAGGACGTCGGCGTTGCGCATCTTGAGCGTGCGCAGCTTCCAGATCTGCGATCCGCCCGACTCGCAGTTGAGGGCGACCGCGTGGATGAAGTCGCGAGGCAGGTCGAACTCCTTGCCGGCGCGCTTGAAGGTCACGCCCACCGTGAGGTCCTCCGCCTTCGCGTTGTTCGGCACGGCGCTCGGCGTCTCGTTGGTGAGCTGGAAGTCGTTGGTGCTGATGCCCGACTTGGCCGAACCGGTGATCCAGCGCTCGAAGTAGAGGCGGTAGCTCTCCGCATCGCCGCCGCGCGAGGAGTTGCTCGCCACGGTCTCCAGCTTGCGGATCGCCTCACCGATCTTGTCGAGCTCGCCCTTCGACTTCTCCGCGGCGTCGACCGCGGCGAGCGCCGCGGTCCGTTGGCCCCGCACGTACCAGAGGTAGCCCAGCGAGACCGGCAGCAGGAGCAGGCACACGAGCACGATGCCCTTGTAGAGATCCATCGACTTGAACATGGCGTTCGTTGCTCCTCAGCCCTGGGACTCGGCCTGGAAATCGTCGCGCACCTCGAGCCTGATCCAGTAGTAGGCGCCCGGGGTGGAAGGATCGGCGAAGACCTCTTCGCCCGCGCTGCCCTGCTGGGCCCGCCCGAAACCGCTGAACGGCGAGGAGCCGTTGCCGAAGGTCGACTGCAGGGCCTCCTGCAGCTTCGTGAAGCGCTGGCGATAGTCCTCGCCGCGGAACGCGAAGCGCACCTGGAGGTACTTCTGACCCTTCGTCGCGGGGAGCGAGAGGTCGACCTCGGTGACGAGGAATTCGCCGAGGTCGCGCTCGATGGACTGCAAGGTCTCGGAGAAGGCCGAGAGCACCTGCACGCCCGAAGGGAGCTGGAGGTTCTCGTAGATCCCCGTGCTCTCCTGCTGCGCGGTGAGCTGCTTGCCGAGCCGCTCGCGGATCACGGGCAGCCGCTCGAAGGTCGGCCGCGCGATGATGTCGCGGGTCAGCTTCTCGAACTCCTGCGGGCCGAGATAGCGCTGCAGGTTGTCGGCCGAACCGGCCGACATGAGCCGCCCGACGTGGCCCCAGAAGCGCGCCTTCACGCGGCTCTCGCCGCGCGCGGCCGCCGCGTCCTGCACCTCGAAGAGCTGGCCGTAGCGCTTCTCGAGGTCGGAGACCTCCGCGCGCACGCGGAGCGCCGCGATGAAGGGGAGGAACACCGCCAGCATCGCGACGATCGCGAGCGGGAACTTCACGCGGTCGAAGCGCCGCTTGTAGGCGAACTGCTCGCGGCGGAAGTCGAAGCCACCGGCGGCGCCCATCATCCCGAGCGCGAGACCGACCGCGACCGCGATGCGCGGCCCGATCTTCTGGACCTCGTCTTCGGAGAGACCATGGCTGAGGCGACCGAGCACGTCGAGCGGCTCGATCTCGCACTCGAAGCCCTGCTTCAGCACCTCGGTGACGCCGGGGAGCTGCGACGCGCCACCGGTGTAGTAGACGCGCTCGACCTCGCTGATCCGCGGGAGCGCGGTCATGAAGCGGAGGATCTCGCGGCCGAGCCGCTCCAGGAATCGCTTGCGCGCCTTCTCGACGAGCTCGTGCGGGACGACGGACGCGCGCGCGGGCAGTTCGGTCGTCTCGCCCTCTGCCGGCTCGGGCGCCGCCGCAGCGGCCTCGTCGGCGGGCAGGGCGACGTCCTCGCCGGTGACCAGGGCTTCGCGGACGGCGTCGCGCAGCTTCTCGACCGGCAGCTTCAGCTCCGCGGCGAGTTCCTCGGCGATCGACTCCGTCCCGATGCGGATGGCCCGCATGTCGACGAGCTTGCCGTCGACGACCGCGAGCGCACGCGTGGAACCGGCGCCGACGTCGATCACGATGCGGGCGCGGCGCCCGGTCACCGTCTCCACGACAGCGCTCGCCTGGGCGCCGGCACTCTCGGCCGCCGCCGCGGCCTTCTTCGCCGCCTCCTCACCGAAACAACCGGCCCACTCCGCGACGCGGTAGAGCGCCATCGTGTCGAGCTCGACCCGCTCCGGCTCCAGGCCCTCGGCCTCGAGCGCCTCGAGCAGCGTGCCGAGCGACTTCTTCGGCACGGCGGCGACCAGCACCGAGGACTCGCCCTCGCCGCGCTCGAAGGTCAGGAAGTCGACGACCATGTCGTCGACCGAGTGGCTGTGGATCGAGTTCTCCGCCTCGAACTTGATGACCTTGCGGATCGCATCGTCCCCGACGAACGGGATCTTGAGCGTCCGGAGCACGGCGTCGCGGCAGGGATAGCCGAGGTTCACCGTGTCGAGCTTGATGTGCTGGTCCTTCAACGCGTGCAGCGCCGCGCGGGCCTCGCCCTGCGCCACGAGTTCGGCGGACGCACCGCCGGGCACACGATCGATGCTCACCTTGGCGAGCCGAGGCTTGCGGTACGAGCCATCGAGCTCGACCACCTTCACCTCGTGCACGCCGGCGTCCAATCCGACTGCTCTGGCCATTCGACTACCGTCTCGTCACGGACCCGATGAAGTCACCGTCGCGTCGCCCGGGGATCCGGGTCGAGTGCCGTCGGGGCGAGCTCCTCGGGAGTGGAGTCGCGCAAGAATCTCCGCCGCTGGTCCTCGGTCAACACGAACTTGATCCGCTCCTGGGCCCGTCGATCGGCTTCGACGACCAACTGCTGCAGGTCCTGAGGCAGGCGCCCCTGGTCCGCGAGCAGCACGCGCAGGTATTCCGCGGTCCGCGAGGCGAGCACCATCCGCACGAGCTCCACCTGGTCGCGGTCGAGGGCGTAGCGGTCGGTCAGCTCGCGCACGTAGAACTCCTCCCCCGACTCGGGCTCGGCGCCGAAGAGCAGCTCCCCGGCGCGCGGCAGCGCGAGCCCGAAGACCACGCCGGCCACGAAGACCGCGAGCAGGCCGCCGAGCAGGCGGACCCGGACCGTGCACGCCGCACTCACCGCCGCTCCGCTCCCCCCGCCGGGGTCTCGCCGCGCATCCGGGCATCGAGGTCCGCCATCGCCCTCTGCACGTCGGCTTCGGAAGCCTCGAGGCGCCCGCAGTCGGGACGGCGCAGGATCCCCGAGAGGACGACGAGCGAGAGCACCGCGATCACCGCGGCCGCGATCGCCGCGCGGCGCACGAAGCGCTGGGTCAGGGCGTGGACCGCCGCCAGTTCGCCCGCGCCGGCCAGCGGCAGATCGACCGCCGGCTCGTCCCGTGTGACGAGCGCCTTCGCCAGGACGCGGTCGCGGAAGCCCGGCGAGAGCTTCGGTGCCGTGCCCTGCGCCGCGCGCGCCAGCACCGCGCGCAGACCGCGCAGGGCCTCGCACTCGGCGCGCAGTTCCGGCTCGGCCCGCAGCCGCGCCTCGAAGGCCGCGCGGCTCGCCGGGTCGAGTTCGCCATCGACGTAGCGCTGGAGTTCCAGCGCGCGCACATCGACCGATTCCTCGCGATCGTCCAGGTTCATCGTGAAGCTCCGCTGTTCTCGCCGGGCTCGCGGCGCAGACCGCTCCGGCCCTCCGCACGGCTGCCGGGCACCAGGTCCGGATAGCGCTTCTCGAGCAGGTCCTTGAAGCGCTGCCGCGCGCGGAAGAGCCGCGACTCGACGGTGCCCATCTGCAGCCCGAGCGTCTCCGCGAGCTGCGTGTAGGAGAGGTCCTCGAACTCCCGCAGCAGGAGGATCGTGCGGTACTTCTCCGGCAGTTCGTCGAGGAGCTCGCGCGTCACCCGACGGAGTTCGTCGTCGAGCACCGGCTGGCTCGGGGATGCGCCGTCGCTCCGCGCGGACGGGCTCGCGTCGAGCTCGCTCTCGTCTTCCACCAGCCGGAGGCGCCGGCGTCCGACCCGCCCGAAGTGGTCGTTCACCGTGTTCACCGCCACGCGGTAGATCCAGGTGAAGAGGGCCGCGTCGCGCTGGAAGGTGTGCAGCTTGCGGAACACCTTCACGAAGACCTCCTGCGCGAGATCCTCGGCCTCACCGTGGTCGCGCGTGAACCGCGAGACCAGCCGGAAGACCCGGTCCTGGTAGCGATCCATCAGCGTCCCGAAGGCCGAGCCCTCGCCCGCCAGCACGGCGTCGATCAGCGCGTCGTCGGAGATCTCGGTCATGCGGCGGAGCGCGAACATGGCCGCCCTTGGAGGGGGGCGGCGCCGGGTTTCTTCCGGCGCATCTTGGGGGAGCGGACCGGGCGATCCCAGGGGGGGATGCCGGCGCGCTCGCTCCCATCGGCGCGGCGCAGGTCGGCCGCGACGCCATGATGGCCCGCCGCCGCCATGCGCCTCGCTCGCCTCGCCGTCTCCCTGCTCCTCGCGACTCCGCTCGCCGCGCAATGCTCCGACCCGGCTCGCCCGGCGGCGGGCTTCGCCGTCACGCTGGATGCCGACCGGCTCCTGAACTACGGCGACGGCTACCGCACCCGCGTCGACCTGCGCTACCCGAGCGTGGCGCCCGGCCCCTGCGGCTGGCCCCTGCTGGTGGCCGTGCACGGCTTTCCGGGCAGCAAGGCAGGACCCGTCGGAACGATGGCCGCGGAGTATGCGGCGCGGGGCTACTGCGTGGTGACCTACGACGTGCGCGGCCAGGGCAGCGCGATCGGCCTCAATCCCGGTCGCGGAACGACGCTGATGGGACTCACCGAGTGGCTCGACATGTTCGAGCTCATGGAGTGGACGGCCGCCGCGTTCCCGGGTCTCGTCGACCTCCAGCGCATCGGCGTGCTCGGCATCAGCCAGGGCGGCGCGCATTCGTTCGCCGCAGCGGCGTGGTCCGGCCGGACGCCGCCGCCCAATCCGCGCCGCAGCGCCCCGTTCCCGGTCGTGAAGGCCGTGGCACCGACGGTGATGGTGCCGAGCCACACGGACGCCGCCACGCTCGACGGCACCGCGTTCGTCGACACCTGGGCGAACCTCGCGTTCGCCACCGCGGCGCCCCAGGTGGCGATGGACCCGACCTTCCAGGCGGTGATGCGCGGCTACCTGCTCGCCGACGATCCCGCAGGGATGCGGGCCTGGATGCTGGCCGACCCCGGCCGCGACTTCGCGCCCCTGCTCGCGTCGTCGAACACCGCGGTGCTGGCGACCATGGCCTGGCTCGACCACGGCATGAACGCCGATGCGACGATCGCGGCGCTCGAGAGCATGAACGCGGCACGGGGCCGCCGTGTGCTGCTCAGCACCGGCAACCACGGCACACCCGTCAATGCGCATGAGGAGGCGCGTGCGAGCGCCGAGCGTCACGCGTGGTTCGATCGCTTCCTCAAGTCCACAGCGGAGCCCGTCGAGCTCGGACCGGCGGTGCTGAGCGCGTGCCTTCCGGCCACCCCGGGGGCCTATCTGTCCGCGACGACGCTCTGGCGCCAGCGCGCCGACACCTCGTTCCCGCCGCCCGACCTCGTCCCGACGCGCTTCTACCTGCGGCAGGGCGCGGCGCTGTCGACCCAAGCCCCGTCGGGCCAGGAGACTCCCGAGACGATCACCCATTCCGTGCCGGCGGGTTACGACCTCGCGGCCTGGCGCGCCGACGGTGCCGGCCAGAACCTCGCGCTCGCTCTCGCGCGCATGCCCCTGTCGCAGGCGGTGTACGAGACCGCGCCGCTCGCCGCCGACCTCGAATTGGCGGGCTCACCGCAGCTCCGTCTCGAACTCAGCCCGCAGCAGGGCAAGTTCCTCCTGGCCGCCCGCCTCGAGAGCCTGGTGCCCGGCAACGCGGCGCAGGTGCTCTCCCACGGCGGCCTCGGCGTGCGCCAGGCCGGTGCGCCGCAGCCGGCGACGCTCGAGATCCAGCTCGGCGCCACGGCCTGCGTCGTGCCCGCCGGCGCGCGGCTGCGCCTGACGCTGCAGAACCATTACCTGTCCAAGGCCGCGGCGACCGACGCGTTCCGCTACCTGCCCTTCTTCAGCAATGCGCAGGTGGCCATCGAACATCGCCCCGGCGCGGCGTCGTGGCTCGCGCTGCCCCTGCGCCCCTCCGTGCGCGTCGACGTGGCGACGGCGAGCACGGAGCTCTCGCTCGCCGCTCCCGCCCCCGTCGCCTTCGAGCTGCGCAGCTCTCCCGCGCAGGCCGGCGCCGCGTATTGGCTGCTCGCGTCGTTGACCGGTCAGGGACCGGCCTTGCCGCTCTCGTCCTCCGCCTGGCTGCACCTCGCACCCGACGCGCTCACGCTGGCCTTCCTCGACGCGACCAACTCACCGCTCCTGCCCGGCTTCGCCGGTGTGCTCGACGCCTCCGGACGGGCCCATGCCTCGATGGCGCTCGGTGCGCTGGCGCCGCTGCCCACCGCATTGCAGGGATTGCGCCTGCACGTGGCGCCGGTGCTTCTGCAGGGCAACGAGCTCGGCGCCGGAGCGCCCATTGCGTTGGCATTGCGTTGAGTGGGTGCACCGTGACGAAGCGACCGTCAGGTCGTCGCCCCGCACGCGCTCGGTCCGAGGGCGAGGCCCGGATCAGGCCCTCGATGCCGCAGCGAACGCGGCGGCACTGAGTTCGATCTCCTGCTCGCCGTGCGCCACGCAGGGCAGGAAATGGCCGAAGGAGAAGACGCCTGCGGATCGCGCCAGGGCGAGCAGCCTTCGGCGGAGCTCCGGAGCTGCGATCAGCGTCTGCATGGCCGGATGGCCGCCGAGCCGCACCTCTTCCGGGCAGCCGCCGAACGCCTTCGTCAGTCGATCCCGGAGATGCATGCCGATGTCGTGCAGCTTGCCGGCCACATCCTCCCGAGCGTGGACGCGCAGCGTCGCGCGCGCCGCCGCGAGCGCCAGGGTCTCCCCACGCATCGTCATTCCGTACGCCACGCGCGGCAGGACGTCGATGAGATCCGCGCGCCCGACCAGTGCCGAGAGCGGGAGCCCGTTCGCCAACGCCTTGCCGAAGCACGCGAGGTCCGGCGTGACGCCGAACAAAGCCTGCGCGCCGCCCCGCGCGACACGGAAGCCGGTCACCATCTCGTCGAAGACGAGCAATGCGCCGTGTGCCTGCGTCAATGCGCGAAGACCCTCGAGCCAACCCGGCGGTGGCAAGGTCTCGCGCATGGGCTCGAGGATGACCGCCGCGATCTGCCCCGCGTGCTCGGCGAAGATGCCACGCACGCCCTCGAGGTCGCCGTAGACCAGCGGGTGGACGAGACCGCGCAGCACCGCCGGCACGCCCTCGGCGGCGCGATTGGCCGCGATCGTCCAATCGTGGAAGCCGTGGTACCCGCACTGGAGGACCCCCTCGCGACCGGTCACGGCGCGGGCGATCCGCACGGCCGCCGTGCAGACGTCGGAGCCGTTCTTGCCGAACGCGACCTTCTCCGCACACGGGATCATCGAGCAGAGCAGCTCCGCGACCTCGATCTCGAGCCGATGCGGGAACGAGAAGATCGTGCCCTCGGCAAGACCCGCGCTCACCGCGGCATCGACCTCCGGATGTCGATAGCCAAGGGCGAGTGCGCCGAAGCCCATGTTCCAGTCGACGAAGCGCTGCCCGCCCAGGTCCTCGACCCACGCGCCATCGCCTCGGTTCGCGATCAGCGGCTCGCCCTCCGCGGTGAGGGACTCGTCGCGCCACCCGATGCCGAGCAGTGCGCGACCGCGTCGCCGCAGGCCCGGGACGTCATTCATCCGTGCTGCCACCGCGGTTCGCGCTGCTCGAGCACCGCTCGCACGCCCTCCTGCGCGTCGTGCGTGGGCAGCAGGCCATCCACATACAGCGCCTCGACCTGTTCGAGACCGGCGAGGACCCGGGAGCGGAAACCGAGGTCCACGGCGCGGAGCGCGAGGCGCAGGCTCGAAGCCGAGAGATTCGACAGGAAATGCCGGACCTCGGTGATCGCGAACGCCTCGGGGTTCTCGACCGCGTGGTCGACGAGGTGCATCCAGCTCGCCTCGCGGGCGTTCTTCACATACCCGGTCGCGCAGAGCTCCGCAGCGGCGCCACGGCCGATCCTCTCGGGAAGCACCACGGCCGCGACCGGCGGGAACAGCCCCATTGCGATCTCCGGAAGCCCGAGCATCGCGTCGGGCGCGCCATAGACGCGGTTGCAGATGCGCGCCAGCTCCAGTCCGCGACCCTTGCACTCCCCGGTGACCACCGCGATCCGGAACACGGGAACGTCGAGGATGAGTCGGATCAGCGTGAGCCAGGCGCGCAGGGACTCCGCGCCTCGTTCCGGCAACAGCTCCCGGGGATCGGCCCCGAGGGAGAAGTGCGCCCCGGCGCCGACCAGCAGCGTGGCGCGGAGCCCCGGCGCCGACGCCGCGGCGCGGAACACCTCGGTCAGGTCGCGCACCATGGTGTCGTCGAGCCGGTTCTCCGGCGGACGGTTCAGCACCACACGCCAGAATGCGCCGCCATCCCAGGACTCGACGCGAACCGCGCTGTCGAACAGGGTCTCTTGCATGGGTCGGTGCCTCTCGCTCCGTCTCCTCGTCGAGGTCTCGCGCAGTTCCATCCCTGCGACGCACGAGGGTCATCCCGGCCGACGACCCTGAGTCCATCGCAGGACATACCAGATCGACGCGCCGGACATCAGCCGCCAGGCCGCGAGCTCCGACCGCGCGAGGTCCAATTCGGCCGCCGTCGCGAATCCCCCGCCCAGGAGCACGTCGCGGGCGCCGCCGAGGATCCCGAGGAGGCGCTCCACCGCATGTGCGAACAGGGGGTCCCCCGCGCAGACGTCGAAGGACAGCGAGCGATTGCGAAGTGCCGTTGCCCCACCGGCGGCGAGCAACTCGACCAACCGCCGGCCCACGATCGAGTCGTTGCCACGGGAATCGAAGCAGCGCAGATAGGCCGCCCATGCGCGGGAGAAGTGGTGGCACTCCGGCCAGAGGCACAGCGCCTCGTGGTCGTCGTCCGCGAGCACGACGCGGCCCCCGCGCCGCACCGCCCGCATCATCTGCACGACCACGTTGGCAGGATCGCGCGCCGACTCGAGCAGGAACCGCGCGTGGACGACATCGAAGCCACCCCATTCCTCGTCGCGCAAGGGCAGCGCATGCGCATCGCCGAGCCGGTACTCGACTTGCGGAGAACGGGACCGTGCGAGGTCGAGGGCCCGGGCGTCGCGATCCACGGCGACGACACGCCGTGCCCGCGACGCGATCCGTGCCGTGAACTCCCCCTCTCCACAGCCGAGATCGAGCACCAGTTCGTCAGCCCGGGGAGACAGTGCCTCGAGACATCCCGGATCCAGGAGCTGGCGAAGCAAGACCCCGCAGTCGTCCATCGTCGGCATCTCGACGCACGACGGCGGGACCCCGATGTCGGCCGGCGGAGTCTCGCGGGGACGAGGCGGTGTATGCGTCACGCGCGAGACATTAGCCTGCGCGCAGGCTCGGGACCTCGACTCGAGAGGCGCGCCACCTGGGACACGGAACGAAGGACGGAATGCATGGACCTCCTGATGCCCTCCGGACGCCCCGCCACGGGCAGGGTCGCGTTGCTGGTCCCGCGCTGGACGGACCGCGGAGCACGCGAGCCGCAGGGCACTCCCTTCCGTGTCTTCAACTTCGGGGCGGCCTTGCTCGAGGCCGGCAACGAGCTGCTCTTCGTCGACCAGGAGCGCGACCTCGACCGCGCCGATCGCCGGGCGGAGATCGCCGCAGCGCTCGCCGGCTGTGAGGCCGCATTCGTGTGGATGAACGAGCTCTATCCCTCGAACCAGACGCTCAATGCCCTCCGTCTCGCCGAGCTCGCCAAGTCGTCGCGGGCCGCCCTCCCGGTGATCGTCGGCGGCGAATTCATCACGATCTGTCCCCCGGGACTCCTCGACCTCGCCGCACCGATCGACTTCTTCCTCCGCGGGTACGGCGAACGGTCCGCACCGATGCTCCTCGCGGCATTGAGGGCCGGACACCTGCCCGTGGATGTCCCCGGCATCGTCTTCCGCGGCGCGGACGGCGGCGTGGCTCACGTCCCGCCCTCACGCCAGCCCGACTTCACTGCGGAGTACCTCGCGCTCTACCGGCTGGTCGACATGCGCCCCTACATCCAGCGTGGCGGTGTCTTCGGCAACGACCAACCCACGCTGACCGTCAGCTTCGGTCGCGGCTGCACCAAGGGGTGCGCGTTCTGTGCGTGGAGCAATCACCCGTCACGCGTGCTTCCTGCCCAGGACTGCTTCGACGTCCTCGCCGCGTTGCGCGACCGTTACGGGGTGAAGCAGTTCCACATCGGCGAGCTCGACTTCTTCATGAGCCGACCGCGGGGCCTCGAACTCGCCGATCTGCTCGCGAGTCGCCGTCCCGACGTCGTGTGGTTCGCGCTCGGCTCGCCGATCGATCTGATCCGTTACGGCGACGCGGACTGGGATCGGCTCCGCGCCGGTGGACTCCGGAAGGTCGAACTGGGTAGCGAATCCGGCTCGACCGATGTCCTGCAACGCATCGGCAAGCGCCACACGGCCGAGCACGTGTTCGCGATCAGTCAGAAGATGCTCGAGCGCGGCATCGTCCCCATGAACAACTTCCTCTTCGGCTTCCCCGGAGAGACGCGCGCCGACCGCGCGCAGACGCTGGCGCTCGTCGATCGCATACGGAGCATCGCTCCGGACATGAACCACTTCACCTACCGCTACTACCAGCCGGTCTGGGACACGGCGCTCGGCGAACTCGCGCTGGCGGCGGCCCCGTCCCCGGTGACCAGCCTCGATCGATGGCTCGCCGAGCGCCCGCTCTTCGTTCGCGAGGACGTCCGCACCATGCCGTGGCTACCACACGAGGACGAGCTCGAGATCAAGGCGCTCGTCAACCATGACCTACCCCTCGCCACCTCCCGACAGCCGGTCCCCGGCAGACTCCGACATGCCTTCTACCGCGTCCTGCGCCGACGCGCTCAGCGTCGGCTCCGTGAGGGTCGCCCTGGACCGCGCTGGGAACGCCGGCTCTACGAACGCCTGATCGCGCTTCCCCTCGACAAGACCTATGTCGACTGACGGGCGTCCTCATCGGGTCGATATGCGGTGCGACCGAGGTGCACGTCTCCACGCACCGCGCGCACCGCAGCGGCTTCGGCGGGCCCGAGCCGGATGTCGACGAGCAGGACGTCTCGCGGCAGCGCGCCCTGGTTCTGCGACGAATGCGTCATCGAGTGGTCGATGAGCAGGTGGTGCCGGCGACCGGTCACCCGGCGCTCACCAGGGAACTCGAGCTCGGCGCACGGCTGCGGACCGAAGCCGAGATGGAAGCGCAGGACGTCGACGCCCGGCCGGTCCGTGTGCGGCCGGATGAACGTGCCGGGCATCAGACGCGAGAATCCCGCGAGCAGCACCTGCGGCTCCTGCGCGAGGAGCGCGCTCGACCTCGGGCATTGCCGTCGAGCCCGATCGAGATCGAAGCCCAAGGGAAGCGGGTCCAGCCTGGCGACGATCGGGTAGACGAACCACTCCCCCGAGTAGACGTCGTAGTCGAACCACGGGATGAAGTCGTCCTGGGTCAATGCGGCGAGCTCGCTCGCGAACACGTCGAAGGCGTCCGCGAGCCGACCGCACAGCGGCACCAGCTCGGGGGCGATGAAACCGGATCTGCTCATCGATTCCTCCGTACCACGGACAGGCTCGAGTCCGGATCGGCGCTCTGCGTCGGGGGCATGGCGAGGCAGTCCATGGCGCCGAGTCGGCCACCGGCCCCGTAACGAGAGTCCTTCACCCGCGCGGCGAACGCGACGCGCACATCGAGGATCGCGGAGGACAGCACCGACGCCAGCGTCCCGTCGCGCGATTCGATGCCGCAGGCGCTGGCGCCGAGCACGCTCGCGGCGACGAGGCAACGGCTCGCCTCGCCTGCCGAAACGGCCTTGTCTCCGGCACTCTCGAGGACGCAGCCCTCGATCACGGCATCGCTCGCCATGAGGTCGACGCAGTCGTTGCCGCAGCGCGAAACGCGCGAGGCCAGCATGACGAGCCGTCTCCGGTCGCAATCGATGCCGTCCGAGCTCGCGTCCTCGACCGTGATCCGCTCCAGCCACAGGTCCGCGCAGATCGCATGGATCGCGTCGTCGGCGATCGAGGCGGCACGAACCCGGCTGTCGACGATCGCGACCCCGCGGACGTTCTGCACCGTGAGCATCGCCGGGAAGGCATCACGCTCCGCCTCGAAGCCGCTGCCGCCGCTCATCTCGATCCAACGGAGTCGGGAGCCGTCGGCACGTCGACCCTCGATCGCGATGCCGCCCCAGGCCGAGCCCTGGGCCGCCCGCTCGAAGCGGATGGGCGCCGCGCGCGTGCCCTCGGCGAGGACGCGGTTGCGGAAGAGCAGCCCGCTATCGGGCGCGAGGCGGAACACCGTGCCCGGAGCGATCTCGACCGGACCATCGAAAGTCATTGTCCGTTCGACGTCGATCGTCCCGCTCAGGACGAGCGGCGTCGGCGCTGCCGCCGGCCAGCCGAGGAACAGATCGCCGACCGGGCGCATCGGCCGGCGCTCGCCTCGGGGCACCGACTGTCCGTCGAACGCCGTGATCGCCTCGATCGCATCCGCGTCGAGACCGACGAGCCGGAGCTCCCAGTCCGTGGGGCGAGGGCGACAGCGGTGGTTGCGCATCACCTCGGGTGCGCGGAAACCGAGTTGGGTCTCGAGCTCGGCGACGAGCACGACGTCGATCTCGATGCAGCGACCCTCCATCGACCATCGCCCGCCCAGGTCGAAGGGTTGACGCTCGCCGTCGCTCGCGAGCGCAATGCTCACGGCGGTCGGAGAACTGGCCCTACGGAGGAGGATCCGGAGGCCGCGGAGCGGCACGACGCCGTCGACCCGGAGCACCACGCCGTCCGCGCGCCCGACCGACGGAGACCACGATGCGAGCCGCTTCCCCGCTTCGCGATCCCGTGCGCACTCGTCGAGCAGGCGCACGACGCGCGCCCTGAAGTCCACACGTGCCGCGACGAGTTCGGCCTCGCTCCGCGGTGTGCGCAGAGGATCTCCCGACGACACGTCTGCACTCGCCGAGACCATGTCGTCGAGAACCCCCAGCAACCACTCCGGTCCGCCGCGTTCGATGAACCCCGCGAGCGCGCGATCTCGCGCGTCGAGGAATGGAACGAGTTGGTGGAGCCGTCGCGTCAATGGGGTCACGACGGGATGGAAGTCGAGCGGCGTCCCCGGCGATGGGCACATGCTCCGCTCCCAGCCATTGAGATCCCAGACGATCGGCTCGAAGCAGCGACGCGCCTCGTCCCACACCAGGAGCCAATTGTGGAACGTGTCCAGGTGGTTCGTCTGGGTGAGCTGCTCGACGATCGACAGGCGTGCAAAGGCCTCCAGGTCGACGATCTCCGCGAGACGCTGTGCCGAGGCCTCGTCCATCGGACGGCCGATCACCCCGATGAGCTCGGCGAGCTGAGGTTCGCAGTCGCGGCGAGAACGCCCGTCGCGGTTTCCGATCGACCACAGTCCCGGAGCACTGAAGAGCTCGTTCGGCACGCCGGTCCACGCCGTGGAGCCGATCAGGTCACCTTCGTAGATCGGGCCGGACAGACGCCGGTTGCGCCGCAGCAAGCCCTCGTCACAGTGCTCGACGAGCACGTGGAGGCCGTGATCCTCGCCCCGGAGCATCACCTGCACCAGTTCGGCTCGCGGCGCCAGCAGACCGAGTCGGCGGGCGAGCGCAAAGCCGAGCGCGTCGTTGAGCTGCTCGGGCAACTCGGGAGCCATCAGGTGGAAGGTGCGCATGCCCTCGAAGGGCTGCGTCTCCGCGGTGCGGACGCGCAGCGAGCGCTTCGCCCGACCCCAATGCCCGTAGGTGTCTCCGCGGCGACGGATCTCCACGTCCAGGCGGCGATCGCCGACCCGGAGCGCGGCAGGGATGGGTGCCCTGCCGGAGTAGGGCGGGTCGTCGTCGAGGGCGGCGAGGAGTTCCGGCGACGCATCGATGTGGAAGACGCGAAGCGGTCCGGGGCGACGAGTCCACGCCGTCATCCAAGGTCGACCGAAGGACTCCGCCAGACATTCGCCGAGTTCGACGACGTAGGGCACGGTGTCCCGCTCGATGCCGAAGCGGCGGAAACGCGCGAAGCCACGCGCCACGAGGACTCCGGTGAGCGCGACGAATGCGACGGCAGCGCCCCACAGCAGCGCCGTCAGCCCCTGCCGCCGTGCCCTCATGGTCCACCTCTCCGAAGGACCAGGCGGATCCGATCCGAACTGCGCTGCGAGACCTCGATCGTCGTCTCCGCAGCGGACCCCGCGTCGGGGATCCTCGCCAGGAGACGGCCCGATTCCCCCTGCACCTCGATCGTGGCGCCGCGCCGTCGGAACACCTCGAGTGCGGGGACGACGACGGTGAGCGTGCGGCAACCCGGGGCCAGCTGGCCGTCGAACCTGAAGGAACCGCCAGGACCCGTCTCAGTGAACGCCAGCGGGCACGTCTCGTCACCGCAGCGGATCGAGAAGCCGCCGACGAGGAGCGCACGCGCCCAGGCGGAGCAGAGCGGATCGCGCAGCGCATCGTCTGCCGGGAGCCGAGCGAGCAGTTGGTCTCCCAGTTCGCCGAGGAGCGCGTCGCGAAGCTCATCCGAGATCCGAGCGTGACGCCTCGCGCGCAAGGTGACGACGCTGCCCGCCTGGACTGGAGCTCCCAGGTCCACGGAGAGGCCCTGCTCGTGGAGTCCGGGCGCGACGAGCACGCCGTTCGCCTCGCGAAGGCCCGTCAGCTCAGGTCGCAGGGCCATCAGCTCGTGTTCCCGTACCGAGTCCGCCGACGCGATGAGCAGCCGGCAATCGCGAAGCTCCACCGCGGCGAACGGCGGCAGGCGCAGCCGAAGCTGCCGGAACTGCGGCTCGATCGAGAAGCGCGCCTCGACCTGATCTTCGCCGAGCGCCCGCCAGAGGAACCAGCTCACGTCGACCGGGCGCGGCGACCATTGGACGTGCCAGATCTCCGCGGGTACCGCTCCTGCGAGGCGGACGATGACCCGCGCCCCTTTGCCCAGTTCGCCGCGATCGATCAGCGCCCGCGCGAGGGGAATCGCGAGCGAGGCGAGCTGCGGCAAGCGCTCCCACGTCGGCTCGAGCAGTTCGACCGCGGCTTTCGATCCGCCGGGCTCGTGCATCAACAGGATCCCGAGCCGGGCGACGGCATCGACGTCGCGGTCATCGAAGGCAACCGCACGCTGCGCGTGGGCGAGAGCGAGGTCTCGCCGCCCCGACATCGCGTGGATCTCGCTCGCACGCCGCGCGACCCACCGGGATACCGGCGCGAGCGCGTCGAGCTTTCGAGCCCCGGCAAGCTGCGCGCTCCAGTCCTCGATCAGATCTGCCGCCGCCTCGAGATCACCCGCGGCAACGGCGGACTCGACGCTCTGGAATTGCCGCAGATGGTGAGCCGTCTCCCGCTCGCGGAGCCAGGCGCCCGCTCGGTCGAGGAGTCCGGGCGCGCAGCCGACGGTGACCCAGAGCAGCACGCTCACCGCGAAGGCGACGAGGACGAGGCTCCGGGCAGTCCGAAGGAGCACCTGACGGATCCGTCCTGCGCTTGCGCAGCATCCCGACATCGACGCAGAGTCTGCGCTCAGGGCGAGCGCGCGGGTAGCCCTCTCTCCGCAGCACCGACCGCGACGGGCGGAAGAGGACAGCTCCGGTGGGGCGAGTCATGAGAGCCTCGGCGCAGCCCCTCCTTGCCTGGCGTGACGACGCGTGGCAAGGCGGGCTGTCTGGATGCGCGACCGCGATGGGCTCCTCTCCCATGCCGTCGGCTTCTTCCGCACCGCGACCAACCTGCAGTTCTTCCCCGTCCTCATCCATGACGGCAACGCCGTGCCTGTCGCGATGGACGGCGTTGTTGGGGTTCGGGTCGACCACCAGCGGCACCTGCTCCACGACCTCCAGGCCATGGCCCAGCAGTCATCACCAGAAGTCGACGAGGCCCACGCCCGACTCGGCGACCTGGAGTTCGCGCGACATCGCCACGCCCATCGGACCTCGCAGAACGATCCTCCAAGTCCCGGGATCGAGACCGGTCAAGACGAGCTCGCGGTGCAGGTGCGGCCGAACGACGCCGTATCTCGGCCCGGACAGAATCAGCGACCAGCCCTCGCCACACCGGATCTCCGGCGTGTAGATGGCCACGGATCCGCTTCGTGGCAGCTCCGCCGCGATGGATTGCGTGTCGACTTCCACTCGGAACCGCGCCGCGTATTCGGGCATCACGAGGCCATCGGGCAGCGCCTGTACGTTCCATGTTCCCGCCGGAAGGTCGATCTGGTACCCGCCGTCAGGATCGGGGTACAGACTCAGCTCGGACGCCTGCGGGGAATCATCCGCCGTCCATCGAAACAGCGCCTGGGTCAGGAGCGGCAGACCCTCGGCAGTCCGCAAGCGCACCTCGACCCTCCGCGTCGGCTTTCGCTCCAGCCGCAGGTCCACCTCGACCGTCTTGCCAATGCTCCCCGCGACCACGGTCTCGGCTCGCTCGTAGCCCGGCGCAAGGGCGGCGACGCGAGCCTCGAAGTCGGGTGACCATTCGCGAGGTGCGATCCCGATGAACCAGGCCGCACCGGCGCTGCGCGCAAACAGGGATCTCCGCACTGCCCTGCCCCCGCGGGTCCCGCTCAGGTGAACTTCCCCGACGAAAGCCTCGATCAACCGTCCGTCCTCTGCGTCGCGAGGGATCAACTCGATCCTCGTCTGGGAGGAGCAACGAAGCATGACGTCGACGGTGCCGGCATCCACGCTTACGGGGGGATCGGCGATCCAACGCGGGTCGAGCACCACAAGCGCATGGCGGCCTTCCGCCAGGCCGTCGATGACGAATTCCCCCGCCGCGTCACTGATGGCGTCGCGCCGCGAATGGCTCTCCCCGTCGGAATCGAGTCGCGTCTTCTCGTCGTCGAGCAGGCTGGCGCTGGAGAATGCTTCGCTTCGACCGATGAGTGCCGGAGCATTGCTCGCGCGCACGGCGACCCCAGGCAGAGGACGCCCCAGATCATCGAGCACCAGTCCGCGAATGCTGCGCCCCCCATCGAGCTCCACGACGACTCGTTCGGCTCCATCGAATGCGAACTGATCCAGGCGCCTGGAACGGAAGCCGTCCGCATGCGCCAGGAGGGTGACTCGTCCGGGCAGCCCGAGCATGGCCTCGTGCTCCAGCGTCGCCACGCCGTCCATTCCGGTGAGCACCCGTAGATGCACCCGGGACCCGGCCGGCGACCCGACGACGAGCTCGACGAAGGCATTCGCGATGGGACGCCGCCGTCCATCGACGACCAGGACCTGCTGAGCCGGCGATGAGGAGACTCCAACCGGGACCTGCTTTCGCAGCACCTCAGTCGCTTCCGCCGCTGCCTCACCCGAGCCGAGCTTCGTTCTCTCGCGCAGAGTCACGACCCCCGGCTCGTTCGGATCTCCGCGCTCGCTCCAGACGAGGATGGAGATGAGTGCTGCGAGGCATCCGGCGATCACACCCACGCGAAGCCGCACCGTTGTCACCCTCCGACCGGCGGCGGACACGCGGTGACGTTGTAGCTCCCGGCGATGGCGTCGCCGACGGCCTTCGCCCTCGTTTCCTTCACCAGGCAGCATTGGCACTTGGTCTCGCCCGGGCCGACCTCGATCAGAAGGTTCTGGTCGACGCACTCCGTGGTGACCTGGAGCTTCACACCCTCTTCCGGCTGGTGGCCGTTGGTCACGCAGATCTGCAGCCGGACCTGACCGTCTGCCTGGTAGAGCACCTCGGTGTCCCCCTTGGCAATGTCAAACGTCCCGGTGTCGGGCAGCACTACCGCGAGTAGAAGGAGCACCCCGAATCTGGAACCCTTCATGTCTGTCCTCCTCGGCCACCGCCGAGGACCATTCCCGGGCCGGCGCCAAACTGCTTCGCGACAGTAGAGAGAGAGAGAGAGAGAGAGAGTCAAGGTCTTCCTTCCCAGCTCTCGATCGGGCAAGTCACTGCCGGGTGCGCCGCCCATAGGACTGGCGGTCTTCCTCTCCTCGCGACGATCTCCGAGGACGACCGTCCAGCCTCCGGGATCGGCACCGATCACCCCCGCGGCCCGAGCAGATGCCCGAGCTTGTCGCGCTTCGTCTCCAGATACCGCGCGTTGTTCGGGTTCGGGTCCACCACCAGCGGCACCTGCTCGACGACTTCCAGGCCGTAGCCCTGCAGGGCGCCGAGCTTCTTCGGGTTGTTCGTCAGCAGGCGCAGCTTGCGCGCGCCCAGGTCGTGCAGGATCTGCGCGCCGGTCCCGAACTCGCGCTGGTCGGCCTTGAAGCCCAGGTGCACGTTCGCCTCGACCGTGTCCATTCCCTGGTCCTGCAGGGCATAGGCGCGCATCTTCGCGCCCAGACCGATGCCGCGGCCCTCCTGACTGATGTAGAGCAGCGCTCCCTTGCCGGCGGCCTGGATCGCCTTCATGGCCCGCTCGAGCTGCTCGCCGCAGTCGCAGCGCAGCGAGCCGAACACGTCGCCCGTCAGGCATTGCGAGTGGACGCGCACGAGGATGGGTTCCTCGATCGGCGGGAAACGTCCACCGATCTCCTTGGGGCGCTCGATGCCGACGGTGAGCGCCACGTGCGTGCGGCCGTCGACGATGCTCGCGTAGGTGAAGCTGTCGAAGTAGCCGAACTTCGTCGGCATCTTCGCGTGCGCGACCCGTTCGACGATGCGCTCGCGGCGGCGGCGATACTCGACGAGGTCGGCGATCGAGCACATCAGCACGCCGTGCTTCTCCGCGAAGAGCTCGAGCTGCGGCACGCGGGACATGGTGCCGTCGTCGTTCATGATCTCGCAGATCACGCCCGCCGGACGCAGGCCGGCGAGGCGGCAGAGATCGACGATGCCCTCGGTCTGACCCGTGCGCACCAGCACGCCGCCGTCGCGAGCGCGGAGCGGGAACACGTGGCCCGGGCGGACGACGTCGGTCGGCTTCGCGTTCGGATGGACGGCAGCGAGGATCGTCTTCGCGCGATCGGCCGCCGAGATGCCGGTCGTGACGCCTTCGCGCGCCTCGATGCTGACGGTGAATGCGGTGCCGTAGCGCGAGCCGTTGTCGGGCGCCTGAGGCCCGAGTGCGAGCTGTTCGCAGATCGACGCCTCGAGCGCGAGGCAGACCAGGCCGCGGGCCTCCTTCGCCATGAGGTTCACGAGCTGAGGAGTCGCGAACTCGGCGGCGAAGCAGAGGTCGCCCTCGTTCTCGCGGTCGGGATCGTCGACGAGCACGATCGGGCGACCTTGCCTGAGCTGGTCGAGGACTTCCGGGATGGAGGCAAAGGGCATGGCGGGGCGGGACATGATAGGCCGACGCCCACGCGAACCATGCGGACTCGTCGGCGGGTGGCCCGGGACCACGTCCGAGCCCGCGGAATCGGGCATGCGATCGCGCGATCAGCTCCGGCGCGCGCGCCCCGCGTTCGACCACAGCCAGGCGCTGTGGCCGATCTCGGCTTCGAAGGACGGGTGCACCAGCGTGTCGGCGTCCGGGAGCGGGGCCTCGCCGACCCGCGGCCGGTGGAACCAGGAGAAGCAGTCGATCGCCGCCGGGGCGCCCCACTGCACGAGCTCCTGCGCGTCGAGCACGAGGCCGGCATCGCCGACGAAGCCGCGCATCAGGTCAGCGCTCATGTTCGCGTCGCGCCAGTGAGGGTTCGCCACCGAGAGCTCGCCGGTCGCCGGATCGCGCAGTGCCCCGAGGTTGCTGTGGTGCAGGAACGCGGTGCCACCCGGACTCAGCTTCGCCGAGAGCCCGCGGACGTACGCCTCGAGCACCGCCGGCTCGGCGTGCACCAGCGAGTCCCAGCTGATCGCGAAGTCGAGGCTGCCGTCGCCGACGCAGTCGAGGCTGAGCCCATCGTTCCGGACGAACTCGGCCTTCGTCACGCCGAGGAAGCGCTCGCGGCACGCCTCGACGCATTTGGGAGTGATGTCGACCCCCGTGTAGCGCTCGCAATGCTCCAGCAGGAACGCGGTGACGCGACCGAAACCAGGCGCGATCTCCAGCACGTTCCGCGCGGGGAGGAAGAAGAAGATCCGCGGGAGGATCGTCCGGAACCAGAGCATGCTGCTCGATCCGAAGCCCGTCGACCAGGCATCACCCCGATCGTGCCAGTCGTACTGGGACCAGTTGGCGATGTTCTGCTCGCGTGAGGGCATCGCGACAGCATAGTCCGCCGCGCACCCTCCCTCGGCAGCGCGAGGACCCGCCGCTGCGGTTGGGGTCGGCGGCCGTCCCGGCACCGGTCTCGTCCGGAGCCACGACCGGCCGGGCCCTTGGACGGGAGGCCGAGGACGTGTTCGACTCTCGGAGTCCTCCCCGGCTGCCACCCCACATGACGAGTTCCAGAACGACGTTCGCCGCATGGGCGTTCCTCGCCGCTGCCCCCCTCGCCGGGCAGAGCCTCATCCTGGACATCATGAGCCCGACGGGGGGCAATGGCAGCAGCGGGGTCGAGCGCTACCACCCCGTCCTCGGCAAAGCCGTCTTCGCGGCCTCGAGCGATTACGGGATCGAACCCTGGGTCACCGATGGCACCCCGCAGGGCACGCGCATCCTGATCGACCTGATGCCGAATGGGAGCAGCCTGCCGGGGGACTTCGTCCGGCTCGGCAACGAGCTGCTCTTCGTCGCCGAAGTCCCGGGCCTGGGGCGCGAGCTCTGGAAGACCGATGGGACTCCGACGGGCACCGTCCTGGTGAAGGACATCCGACCCGGAACCGTGGGCGGCAACCCCACGCGGCTCGTGCTCTTCGGCGGCGCCGTCTGGTTCGCGGCGAGCGATGGCATCGGCGGCGACGAGCTGTGGCGGAGCGACGGAACGAGCAATGGCACCGTGCAGGCGATCGATTACGTCGCCGGTCCGACGGGTTGCACGCCTCAGCTCCTGACGCCGGTCGGGTCGCGGCTGTTCTTCGTCGCATCGACCGCCGCGCACGGTCGCGAGTTGCACGTCACCGACGGGACCCTGCAGGGGACATCGTTGGTCGCCGATCTCCGACCCGGCACCGGCTCGACGGCGTTCGGCGAACTCGCCGCCTTCGGCACACGCCTGCTCTTCGCGGCCGACTCGGGTCTCGGTCTGGAGCCCCACGTGAGCGACGGGACGACGGCGGGCACCGTCGCCCTCGGCGATCTCAATCCCGGCTCCGCGCATTCGACGCCGAGCGAGTTCCGCGAGCTCGGGAGCCTGGCGGTCTTCTCCGCCGAGGGCGGCGGTCTCGGACGCGAGCCCTGGGTCACCGACGGCACCGCGGCGGGCACATCCATGCTCGTCGACGCGAACCCGGGCGCGAACGGCAGCGATCCCCGCGAACTCATCGTGTGGAACGGCGCGGTGTGGTTCGGGGCGACGAACGCCGCCGGGCGCGAGCTGTGGCGGAGCGACGGCAGCGGCAGCGGCACGGCGTTGTTCGCCGACCTCCATGCGGGGAGCGGGTCCTCGTCGCCCGGCGAGTTCGCCGTCGTCGGAACGGAGCTCTGGTTCAGCGCGGCCTCGGCCTCGTTCGGCACGGAACTCTGGCGGAGCGACGGCAGCGTGCCGGGGACCACGGTGCTCTTCGACTTCGCCCCCGGCAACGCCGGGACCCTCCCGCGCGCGATCACGCCGCTCGGCTCGCTGGTCCTGCTCGCGGGGATCTACGGCTCGTCGTCGATCGAGCCGCTCGTCACCGACGGCACCCTCGCCGGCACCTCGCTGCTCTTCGACATCGTCCGGGCGTTCGACGACTCCTCGCCGCGCGACTTCACGGAGGTCGGTGGCCGCGTCTACTTCGCCGCGAACCGGACCGGCTTCGGCGACGAGCCCTGGTGGACCGACGGCACGCCCGCCGGCACCTCGATGGTCGCGGACGTCCAGCCGGGTTCGTTCAGCTCGCGGCCCTCGTTCCCCGCCGCGCTCGATGCGACGCGCGTCGTCTTCGCGGCAGACCTCTTCAGCGGCGGCTGGCAGCTCTTCGTCAGCGATGCCGCCACCCAGGTCACGACGCAGCTCACGAACGGTGCGCCCGCCCCACAGCCGCGCGGCATGGTCGGTCTCGGATCGCTGGCCGTGTTCTCCGCGGACTCGCCGAACGGACGCGAGCCCTGGGTCACCGACGGCACGGCCGCCGGCACCTTCGAGCTGATCGATCTCCGCCCGGGAAGCGCCGACGGCGTCCCCCTGCTCACCGAGGACTTCACCGCGACCGCCTCGTACGTCTTCTTCTCCGCCGACGACGGCGTGCACGGCGACGAACTCTGGAGGAGCGACGGCACGCCGGGCGGCACGGTGCTCGTGGCCGACCTGCGTCCGGGCAGCTCCGGGTCGCAGCCCGAACGCCTGACCCAAGACGGCAATCGGATCTGGTTCACCGCGAACGGTGCCAGCTCGGGCCGCGAGCTTTGGCGCAGCGACGGCAGCCCCGCCGGCACCACCATGATCGAGGTCGCGCCGGGGCTCGTGAGTTCGTGGCCCGAGGAGCTCACCGTCGGCGGCGGCCGCCTCTACTTCACGGCGCTCGTCGCCGGCCGTCGGGAGATCTGGAGCTCCGACGGCACGGCCGCGGGCACCACGCGCATCGTGCCTGCCGCATTCGCCCAGCAGAGCTTCAGCGACCTCGTCTGGACGCAGGCCGGGCTCTTCTTCCTCACCGACGACGACAGCGGCTTCGGCCGCGAGCTGTGGATCACCGACGGCAGTCCGTCCGGCACGCAGCGCATCAGCGACATCGGTCCCGACCGGATGCACGGTCCGCTGCTCGGGACACCGACCCCCGTGCTCGGCGACTCGAAGCTCCTCTTCGCGGCGCACGATCCGACCCACGGGCTCCAGCTCTGGCTCTCGGACGGCACCAACGCGGGAACCCAGCGGGCCTCGTACTTCGGCGCGAGCGGCTACGGCGCGGCGTCGTTCACCAACTGGCGCGCGCTCGGGACGCGGGTGTTCTTCGGCTGCAGCGACGGCGTGACCGGGCTCGAGCCCTGGGTCTTCGATCCGAGCACCGGCAGCGCCGCCTATGTCCTGGCCTATGGCCCGGCGTGCCGCGGCAGCACCGGACTCCCGCAGATCGGCGCCGTCGGCCTGCCGCGGCTCGGCAATGCGTCGTTCGCGATCACGGTCTCGCAGGCGCTGCCGAACGCCGCGGCCACGCAGCTCTTCTCGTTCTTCCCGTCCAACGTCCCGCTCTCGAGCTGCCGCATCAACCTGGCGATCCCGATGCTCACCGGCGCGAGCCTCGTCACCGACCTCAGCGGTTCGGGTGCTGCGCCGCTGGCGATCCCGAACGATCCCGCGTACCTCGGGGTCAACCTGTTCACGCAATGGGTCGTGCTCGATCCCCTCGGTGGCATCTACCAGGTGCTCGCCGCGACGAGCGGCCTGCAGATCCGCGTCGGCCTCTGAGCCCAAGGGGCGACGCGCGAGGATCGGGCCCGCGCATGGCTATGCTCCGCGCCCTCCCGCGATGGGCGCCAAGCACGACGTGTTCCTGAGCCACGCCTCGGCCGACAAGACCGTCGCCGACATGGCCTGCGCCGTCCTCGAGCGCGAAGGGGTGCGCGTGTGGATCGCCCCGCGCGACGTGCTGGCGGGCGCGGACTACCCCGCGCAGCTCACCGCGGCGATCGAGGATGCGGCGGTGCTCGTGGCGGTCTGGTCCGAGCACTTCGACGCGTCGGAGCACACGAAGCGCGAGGTCGAGATCGCGGTCAGCCTGGGCAAGCACGTGCTACCGCTGCGCATCGCGGACGTGCCGATGGGGCCCGCGTCGCGCTACCTCTTCGCAGGCAAACACTGGCTCGACGCGATCACGCCGCCGATGGCCGCGCATCTGGCGAAGCTGGCGGTGACGGTGAAGGCCTTGCTGGGACAGGGGCCTCCACCCCGAACGCGGGGCGCGAACCGCGGGCGGATCGGCGCTCGAGGGGCCACCGCCGTCGCGATCGCGCTGCTCGCGCTCGTCGCGTGGCTGCTCCTGCGCAACCGCGGCGAGGGTGGCGAACGCACAGCGATGGAGGAGAGCCGTGCCGAATCGGCGCAGCCCGGTACGCCACCCCGCGCGGCCGACGATCCGGGACTCCGCGCGTTCGTCGAACGCCACGCCGGCCCCCGTCATCCCTTCTCGCTCTCCCATCGCCGCAGCGACGGCGAGCGTTGGGGCTGGCAAGGCGACGTGCGCTTCACGACGAGCGCCGAGGGCGCCCTGGCCTGCGAGATCCGACGGCTCGCCTCGGAGCCGCGACGCGTCGGCCTCCGCCTCGAGGGCGATGCGATCGTGGGTGCCACGCTCCGCGACTTCACGGGCAGCGAGTCCCACGAGGACGCGCCGCTCCGCCTCGGCATCGCCGCAATACCCTCGCACATCAGCGTCGACGCCGGGCTGCTCGGCGCAGACGTGATCACCGCGAGCGCCGAGGGCTGGTCGCTCGCGATCCTCATCGCGAGAGAAGCGACGCACTGGATCACGATGCTGCCCGACGCCGAGCGCAACGACGAAGTGTGCACCGACTTCGACCTCCCACCCGTCAATGGCGGACTCGCCTGCTTCCTGCAGACCAGGTTGGGGCGGGGCATGGCGCCGATCGCCGAACTCGCCGCGAAGTCCGCCTTCCGCTTCCGCGGGCAGTTCACCGTCCGGGACTCCGGAGCCGGCAACTGGAACGGCGCCGTCGTCACGATCGACGTCGAGCCGGGCCTCGCGATCGATGGACCCGAGTTCGAGCACCGGATCGAGAAGGGTCACTCCACGGTCGACTTCGACGTCTACGTGCCGCCCGGCAGCCGCCGCGTCCGCTGGTCGATCGAGGAGTCCTCCGGGGAAGTGCTCTGGAACGCGCTCCGCCTCGAGCCGACCGAGGAGGTGAAGCTCGCCACGGAGAAGGTGCGGGACGAGCCCGCGGTCGCCGCTGCTGCTGCGAGCGAGAGCCGGCTCGACCGCGCCGGCTCCTGGGTCGGACGCAGCATCCCCACCGTGTGGATGCGCCGCCTCGGCGAGTCGCGGCGCGCCGAACGCCGCGACTGGCGCTTCCATTCGGTGAACGGCGAGCGCGTGCAGATCGCGACGAATCCTGATCGCGCACAGGAGCTCGTCGACGCGACGCTGCGTGAAGGGACCCTCGAGGTACCGGTGCCGCGTTACGCGCTGGATCGTGAGTTCGCGGGCCCGCTGCGCTTCCGCACCGCGAGGCTGCCCGACGAGATCTCGGCCGGCACGCTCGCGGGACGCTTCGCGACGCTCGCCTCGGATGCCCCACGCGCGAGCGCCTGGTACATCCTCGACCTCGATCCGGGCATCGTGCTCGCATCGTCACTGCACGCCGACCTGCGCCTGCCGAACGGCGACCTCGCGGCGATCGAAGGCGGGCGTTTCGGCCTCGACCCGTTCATCGGCGGCGAGGTCCAGCTCCCGGTCGCGGTGCCGGCGAAGGACCAGGCCCTCACCTTGCGCGGCTCGATGTGCATCGCCGACAGGTACGGCAGGCGCGCCCGACCGGGCAGCTCGGTGACGGTGAGCGTCGACGGGGTGACCGGCTTCAGTGAGGTGGTGGGCGATCGCCTCCGCGTCGACTTCAGCGCCGAGGTGCCGCGGGGCGCGCTGCACGTCACACTCGTCGCGAAGGCACGCTCCGGCGAGAGCTTCATGGCGATCTGGAACTGCGTCTGGCTGGAGCCAGGCCGTTGATCGCGCGCCGCGCCAGCCTCGCCGCGCTGCTCGTGATCGGTGCCGCGCAGGCGCAGCTCGCCGCGCCGCCCACGTGGCGATCGCTCGGGCCGGGCAATCCCAGCGGTCGCATCGTCGATCTCGCGGTCGATCCGAGCGACCGCGACGTGTGGTACGTCGCCACCGCCTCGGGCGGGCTCTGGAAGACCGCCAACGGCGGCACGAGCTTCGCGCCGGTCTTCGATCGCGAGGCGACGGTCTCGCTCGGCGCCGTCGCGGTCTCGCCGAGCGAGCCGAACACGGTGTGGGTCGGGACCGGCGAGGCGAACGCGCGCAACTCGGTTTCGTGGGGCGATGGCGTGTACGTGTCGCGCGACGGCGGCAAGAGCTTCACGCACGCGGGGCTGCGCGAGTCCTTCCAGATCGGACGCATCGCCGCGCACCCGAGCGACCCGACGCTCGCGCTCGTCGCGGCGGCCGGTCGGCTCTGGGGTCCGAATCAGGAGCGCGGCGTCTTCCGCACGCGGGACGGCGGCCGGAGCTGGCAGCACGTGCTCGCGGTCGACCCCGACACCGGTGCGATCGACGTGCTCTTCGATGGCAAGGACGGCAATCGCGCCTTCGCCGCGACGTGGACGCGGCGCCGCAACGCCTTTGACGTGAACGACCCCGCCGTGCGATTCGGAAGCGGCAGCGGGCTCTGGCGGAGCGAGGACGCCGGCGCGACGTGGAAGCGACTGACGAACGGTCTCCCCAGCTGCGCCATGGGTCGCATCGGGATCACGCAGTGCGTCGCCTCCCCCGCGACGCTCTACGCGGTCATCGAGACGGAGCGGATCGGTCAGGACAGCGGCGCCCAGACCGGCGGCGAGAACAAGCACGGCTCCTTCCTCGGTGGCCAGAAGGAGAACGTGCAGGACCAGCAGGGTGCCGCGGGACACGAGACCGGCGGCGTGTTCCGCAGCGACGACGGCGGCGACACCTGGCGTCGCGTCAACTCGCTCAACCCGCGGCCGTACTACTACTCGCAGATCCGCGTCGACCCGCAGGACAAGGAGCGCGTCTACGTGCTCGGGCCGAACTACTACCGCTCGACCGACGGCGGCAAGACCTTCGCCGAGGTCGGCGACCATCGCCTGCACGTCGACTTCCACGCGCTGTGGATCGATCCCGCCGATCCGGAGACCCTGCTGATCGGCAGCGACGGCGGCGTCGCGCTCAGCAGCGATCGCGGCGTGACGTGGCGCTTCGCGGAGAACCTGCCCTGTGCGCAGTACTACCGCGTCGCCGTCGACGAGCGCCTGCCGTATCGGATCTTCGGCGGCCTGCAGGACAACGGCACCTGGGTCGTGCCGAGTCGCACGCGACACTCCGACGGCATCCGGGTCGGCGACGTGTTCAACATCGGCTGGGGCGACGGCTTCACCGCGCTGCCGCATCCCACGGATCAGGACTTCGTGTGGTTCGAGTCGCAGTACGGCGCGATCGGCTGGCGTCACCTGCGCACGGCCGAGTCGGGCGGCGTGGAGCGCCCGAAGCTCGCCGAGGGCGAGACGCTGCGCTTCCAATGGGACACGCCCTACGCCGTGCATCCGAAGGAGCCCGACGTGCTCTGGATCGGGGCGCAACGCGTGATCCGCGCGACCGAGCGCGGCAAGCAGGCCGAGTGCGTGAGCCAGGATCTGACCACGCACGAGCTCGCCGCGATCACGTCCCTCTCGCTCTCGCACAAGACGAAGGGCGTGGTCTGGGCGGGCACCGCCGACGGCCGCGTCTGGTCGACGCGCAACGCGGGCAAGGCGTGGAAGGAGCACACCGCGGATCTCGGCGATGCGCCGAAGGGCCTGCACGTCGCCGACCTCGAGGCGTCCCGGGTCGACGCGAACGTGGCCTGGCTCGCCTTCGACGGCCATCGCTCCGACGACCTCGGCGTGCATCTGTTCCGCACGACGAACGGCGGCCGCAGCTGGAAGCGCATCGGCACGGGGATCGATCGCGGCCCCGTGCTCGCGCTCCAGCAGGGCGCCCACAACGAGGACCTGCTCTTCGCCGGAACCGAGTTCGGCGTGTTCGTCTCGCTCGACGCCGGCGACTCCTTCGCGCCGCTGCGCGGGAACCTGCCGACGGTCGCGGTGCGCGACTTCGCGGTGCAGGCGCGCGAGCGCGAACTCGTGGCGGCGACGCACGGCCGCGGGCTCTTCGCGCTCGACATCGCCGGCCTCGAGGGTCTGACGCGGAAGACCCGCGCCAAGGACATCGCGCTGATCGAACCCGTGCGCGCGGTGCAATGGGCGGTGCTCCCGCATCGCCTCGTCTATGGCGACGCGGCGTGGAGCGTGCCGAATCCGCCCGTCGCGGCGGCGCTGCACGTGTGGGTCGGCGCCGCGAACGCACCGGCCCTCGAGCTCGAGATCCTCGAGAAGGCGGGGCCGGCGGTCCGCACGCTGGCCGTGCCGAGCGGTGCGGGGCTCCATCGCGTCGAGTGGAACCTCGCGCGCGAGAACGAAGGTGGGCCACGCGTCGCACCCGGCAGCTACACGGTGCGTCTGAAGGGCGAGAACCTCGCGATCGAACAGAAGCTCGAACTGATCGCCGACCCCATCGGCAAGGAATCGCCGGCGACCCGATGACGAACCGCTCCCGCTGCGTGTGGATCTCCCTGCCGCTCGTCGCCGCCTGCGCGGGCGGTCCCGACCTCGAGCGGCTCGATGCCATCCGCGGATTCGAGGCCGCGCGCGACGGCCGCACGTCGCTCGAGCTCTGGTCGTCGGATGCCGATCCCACCGTGCGACGCGTCGCCTGCGAGGCTCTCGGCAGCCTCGCGGATGCGCGGAGCGCCGCCGCCCTGATCGCGCGCGTGCAGGACCCCGAGCCGGCGGTCGCGCACGCCGCCGTGTTCGCGCTGGGTGCGCTCGACGGGAGCGACGCGGCAATCGACGCGTGCCTGCTCGCCGCACTCGATGGGCCCGATGCGAACACGCGGCTGCTCGCGGCGCGCGCCCTCGGCGCCCGCCGCAGCGTGACGGCCCGCACGCGGCTGCTCGCCATGGTGAACGACGAGGTCGTGCCCGTCGTGCGCGCCGCGGCGGCGACCGCGCTCGCCGCGCTGGTCTCGGCGCGCGGCGGAACGCGTGCGCTCGACGACGCGGCGCGCCGATCGACCGCGATCGACCTCGCGGCCCGCCTCGATGCGGAGACGCAACGCAGCGTGCGCCTCGCGCTCGCCTTCGCCCTCGCGGAGGCCGGCGTCGTCGATGCGGCGGCGGCGGCGCGCCGCGCGCTGCAACCCGGTTGCTGGGCCGAGGACCACCCGGAGCTGCGTTGGACGCGCGTCTTCGCCGTGCGTGCGCTCGTCGCCGCCGAGTTCGCCGAGCCGACGGAACTGCTCGCCCTCGCGGCCGACCCCGACCCGATGGTGCAGCTCGCCGCACTCAGCGGCCTCGCGCGACGACCGCCCGCGCCGGGCGCGCCGGCGGCGATCGCGACGCTGCACGCGCTGGTGACGGGTGCGGGTTCCGCGCACGTGCGTGCCCGTGCGCTGGAGCTGCTCGCGAAGCTGGCCGAGGGCGAGGACCTGGCCACGGCCCTCGCGGCCGCGACCGCGGACGCATCGCCGACCGTGCGCCGCACGGCGCTGCGCGCGCGCGCACACACCGCGCCGGAGCTCGCCCTGCCCGCGATCGACGCCGCGCTCGGCGCGACGGACCCCTTCGACCGCGTGGCCGCGGTGCGCGCCGCCGCCGCACTCCCCTCGGGACTCGCGGGACCGCGGCTCGCGCGCGCCGCCGAGGATCCGCTCGCGCAGGTGCGGGCGAGCGCGATCGCGGCGCTCGCGGGACACGCCGGGCTCGAAGGACTCGACGCCCTGCTCGCGCGTGCGGCCGCGGACGACGATGCCGGAGTCGCCGAGGAGCTCGGGGCCACGCTGCTTGCGTTGGCCGGCACGGGCGCCTCCGAGGCCCGCGCCGGCTTCGCGCGGAGCGCATTCGAGCGCCGGTCTTCGCCCGCCTTCGCCGAGGCGCGCAAGGCGCTGCTCGCCGCGTGGGTCGCGCACGCGTCCGCCGCCGTGGATCCGCAGCCGCTGCTGCTCGCGGCGCTCGCCGATCAGGACCTCGCCGTCCGCCGCGAAGCGGCACGCGCGCTGCGCGCTCTCGGGAAGACGGTTCCGGAGCACGACCTGGTCGATCGCGGGAGCTTCCCGCGCGTCGGGTTGGAGGTCCCCAACGCCTTCCTCGCGACGCGACCGCGGCTGGCGATCGAGACGCGCCACGGGCGCATGGTCGTCGCCCTCGCTCCGGCCGCGGCGCCGGTCCACTGCTTCAGCCTCTGCCAGCTCGTGCAGCGTGGGGCGCTCGACGGCCTGCCCTTCCACCGCGTCGTCCCGGACTTCGTCGTGCAGGGCGGCGATGCGCGCGGCGACGGCTACGGCAACACCTCGTGCTTCGGCGGCACGCTGCGCGCCGAGTTCAGTCCGCTGCCCTTCCTCGCGGGCACGCTCGGCATGCCGCGCAGTGACGAACCCGACAGCGGCGGTGGCCAGCTCTTCGTCACCCTCGGCCCGGCGCCCTGGCTCGACGGCCGCTACACCGCCCTCGGACGCATCATCGAGGGCCTCGCTGTCGCGGAACTGATCGAGGAGGGTGATCGGATCGTCGCGGCGCGGCTGCTCGGCGACTGATCGCGAAGCGCCCGCGGCACGGACGGCACGCGCCGGTCGGGACGCAAGCCGTTCTCCCCTCGTCAATTCCGGCCGGGCTCCCCGTCGATCACCGGGACGCAGTCAAGGGGCGCAACGGACACCGAGGGGAACACACCGACGATGAAGCGCACGCTGGTCGAGATCCTGGCTGGTCTCGCCGTGCTGGTCCTGATGGCTTCGTTCCATCATCGACTCGCACGGTTGAACGACGACGCCGAGGAAGTGAAGGAGCTGCGGAGCCTGATCGAGCAGACCTCGCGTCGGATCGCTCCGGAGCCCGCGATCGACACCGTGCGCCGGGAGCTCATCGCCAAGGTCGACGAGCGCGTCGCCGAACTCGAGCGTCGCATCGCCGACGCCACGCGGAGCGCGAAGGACGCGAGCTTCCTCAAGGAGGAGGTCGAGCAGGCGCGTCAGACCGCGGCGTCGATCAAGGCCGAGATCGAGCGCGACGTCTCGCGCACGCGGGAGCTCGTGCAGACCTATGCGAACGAGCTGCGGATCCGCTCGGAGACCGCGAACCAGTCCGCCGAACGCGACCGCGCGGAGATCGAGAAGCTCAGCGGCCTCGTGCAGCCCGACCCCGACGAGCTCACGCGCGACCTGCTCCTGCCCGCGGTGCAGCTCAACGGTCAGGACACCGTGGGCTCCGGCACCTTGATCCGCTCCTGCCGCGACGCGGCGACCGGCAAGGTCGAGAACTGGGTGCTCACCGCCTACCACGTCGTGCGGAACATCCTGACCGACTCGCCGGAGTCGCAGCGCGAGGGCATCGCGGTGACCCTCTACGACCCGAGCGGCAAGGTCGAGACGCGCGGCGAGCTCGTCGCGTTCGACAAGGACCTCGACTCCGCGCTCCTGCGCCTGCGCACCGATCGCCAGTTCTCGCACGTCGCACGCGTGTTGCCGCGCGACCAGGCCGACCGCATCCAGGTCTGGGAAGACGTCTATGCGATCGGCTGCCCGCTCGGCAACGACCCGATCCCGACGCGGGGTTCGATCGCGAGCAAGCACAACGTCCTCAACGGGACGAACTACTGGATGATCAACGCGCCGACCTACTACGGGAACTCGGGCGGCGGCATCTTCCTCGCCGAGTCTCGCGTGCTCGTCGGCGTCTTCTCGAAGATCTACACGCACGGTCGCGGCAACCCGGTGGTCATCCCGCACATGGGGCTCTGCACGCCGATCCAGTCGATCTACGAGTGGCTCGATCGCGAGAAGCTCGGTCACCTCATCCAGACGCAGCCCGCGATGGATGGACTCGCCTCGCCGCCGAAGTGAGCCTGGGTCACCCGCCGTTCATCGCGGCGTGAGATCGACGAAGCCCTGCCACGCGAGGCTCACGCGCTCGAACAGGAGTCGCTCGGCCGCGTCGATGGCGTCGAGCACGGGACCGAGCCGCGGATCGTCGTCGCGATCGATGCGGATCACGTAGCGCATGGAACCGGCGCGGTCGACGACGACCTGCTGGCCGGGTCGCGTGGGGCGCTGCGCGCGTCGCCAGGCCTCGCGTGCGCTCGCCTGCGCCGCCGCATCCTGCACGCTCTCGGGATCGACGTAGCGCTCGACATCGCCGCGCAGGAGCCGGCCGTCGCGGATCTCCGCGGCGAGTTCGGACCAGCGCCGGTAGAGCTGCGCCGCGGTCGCGCGGTGCTCGCTCACCGCCTCGCCGAGCGGGACCCAGGAGTCCTTCGGCAGGCAGAGTCCCTCGGCGAGGACCACCCCGCGGGTGCGCGCGATGCGGCGGAACTCGCGGTACTCGCTGCGCAGGTTCGCGGGGCAGGGCACGCAGCCAGGCAGCAGCGGCGCTGCCGGCGCCGTGCTGCCCGGCTCCGCTTCGGCGGCATCGAGCGGGTTCGCGGACGCGGCTGCGGTCCGTCCGGAGCTCGCCGTCGCGTCGGTCGGGTCCTCGTCGCCGGCGAACTCGACGACGCGGAAGCCGCTCGGCGGCGGAACCTCGCCGAGCTCGGCCGGCGGCGTGGACTCGGGAACGGGCGGCGGCTCCCCGCGACGGAAGACGAGCAGGGCCGAGAGCGAGACCCCGACCAGCAGGAGGCCGAGCGGGAGACCCAGGCGCGGGTCGACGCGGACCATCAGCGCAGCAGGCGACGCTTGCGACGCCGGTGCGCGGCGTTGTGCGGTTCGAGCTCGATCGCCTTGTCGAGCGCGAGGGTCGCCTCGTCGCGCCGCCCGAGGTGCTCGAGGCACTGCGCGCGCAGGAGGTGGAGCTCGACGTCCTCGGGCTCCTCGACCAGGGCCTCGTCGACGCACTCGAGCGCGCGCTTCGGATTGCCGCGCGCATCGAACATCTCGGCCATCTCGCCGAGGGCATCGGCCTGACCGGGATGCTGCGCGAGCACCTCGTTCATCAGGTCGAGGGCCTCTTCGTCACGACCGAGACGGCGCAGGGCGATGCCCGCGTAGTACATCGCGGGCCAGAAGTCCGGCGCGCGCTCGAGGCAGGCCTGCATCTCGAGGAGCGCGCCGCGCGGGTCGCGGCCCTTCACCGCGCGTTCGGAGGCGGCGGCGAAGCTGGCCTCGAAGCCGGGGACGTCGACCGCGAGCAGCGCGCGCGTGGCGCGCTCGCGCGAATGCGGCGGAAGCTCGTCCTGCAGCGCCGCGCGGAGCTCGACTCCCGCCTCGTCCATGCGCTGCAAGGCGACGAGACAGACCCCGAGGTCGGCACGCTCGACGGGATCCTCGAGCAGGCCGGCGAGTTCGACGACCGCCGCCGCGATGCCCGCGGGCGGCGGGGCATCCTCGACGTGCTCGGCGAGGTAGCGCAGCAGCACGCTCGGCGCGCGCGGCTCGTCGGCCCACTCCGACGCACGCAACGCGCGCTCGCGGATGCATCGCAGTCCGCGCGCGAACTTGTCCCAGCCGTCGACCGTCTGTCGCTCCGCCATCGCGAGCCGCGCGAGGTGGGCGAAGAAGTCGGGGTTGCCGTCGAGCGCGAGGCCCCGCAGCCAGAGCTCACGGGCCCGCACGAGTTCGTTCGCGTTCGCGAGCGAGACCCCGAGGGACTCGAAGGCGCGCGGGAGCGGCTCGTCGAGCGTGATCGCGTGCTCGAGCCAGGCGCGCGCGCGGCGTTCGTCGCCGAGCATCCCGAGCTGATCGGCGATCGCGACGCAGCCCTCGCCGTCGAGCGCGCGCGCGGCGAGCGAGAGGTCGACGATCCGCTCGCAGGCCGCGCGATCGACCCGACCGCTCTCGAGCGCCGGGAAGAGCGCCGACGCGAGCGTGCGCAGGGCGAGGCCGAAGCCGGGCTCGAGCTTGAGCGCGCGCGCCCGCGGGAGCCGCAGGTCCTCGCCCGCGCGTGCGGTCGCGAGTGCCGGATCGCCGGAGAGGAGCGCGGCCCCGTCGAGGCCCTCGAGCAGGGCGAGGAAGGCATCGGCGCGGTGCGTGAGCAGGTGCTTGCGCGGGCGGCGGAACGGGAGGCCGAGGATCTGCGCGAGGTGCTCCGCGATCGCGAGCAGGGATGCCGCGGGGTCGGCGAAGCGCACGACCCCGTGCACGCCTCGCGGGGCGACGAACGCCGACTCCTCGGCCCGCTCGTCGTCGGCGTCCGGGTCGCGGCGCTCGCTGCCGTCGTGGAAGTGCACGGACAGGTGCACGGCGATGCCGTCGTCCGCGGGTCGGATGCTGCCGACGACGAGCGCACGCGCGCCGCCACCGGAGCCCAGCATCGTGAAGACCTCGTCGGGTGAGGGTTCGTCGGAAAGCGTGATCCAACGGCGGGGGCCGTCGCTCGGCGGCGACTGCACCTCGAGCAGGCCCGCGGGTCCCGTCCGGCCGGCGTTGAGCAGGAGGTGCAGGACGTCGGGCAGGCGTCGCGCCACGACCGCCACGTCGATGCCGGGGACCTCGATCGGCTCGGGCACGGCGAAGGGCATGAGGAACACGCCCGGCTGGTTCGACGACCGCGGCTCGCCGCCTTGGCCCTCGCGCGCTGCGTCACTCATCGTGTGCCGCGATCCTCGGTCGGGGATGGAGCGCGCCGCGATCGGCCGCAGCACATCGGCAGGCTGTCGGGCCGCTTGGGTGCATCGCGCATCGTCTGGCGGGCTCGCCGCCGGGCGGGATCAAACCGCCAAGAGCGCGAGGCCGGTAGCGGGTAACTCGAAAAGACGGGGCCAGGGATCGCCGCGAGAGGCCGGCGATGGCGCGGGGACGGGGCATCCCGGCCGTTCGGGCGGCGGGCGCCCGGGCCGACGCTGCGGAGCGAGTCAGCCGGGCGGCCATGCCATGGGGCGGCCGGCGAGCAGGTGCACGTGCAGGTGGAAGACGGACTGTCCGGCGCCCGCCCCGTGGTTGACGACGAGCCGGAAGGCCTCGCCGTGCCCCTGGAGGCGGGCGATCTCGCCGGCGGCCCAGAGCAGATGGCCGAGCAGTTCGCGCTGCTCCTCGACCGCATCACCGACGCGCGGGATCCGCGCCTTCGGGATCACCAGCACGTGGAGCGGCGCCTGCGGATCGAGGTCGCGGAAGGCGAGGCAGCGCTCGTCCTCCCAGACGATCGCTGCGGGGATCTCGCGGCGCAGGATGCGCGCGAACACGTTGCCGTCGTCGTACTGCACGCGGCGAGAGCATGACGCGCCTCGCGCCGAGGACAAGCCGCGGCGGCCGCCTGGGCGCGCGTGCGGCAATTCGCTTCCTGAGCGTCGCGTTGGGCTGCTGCGGGCGAGGCCCGCAGAACGAGCCGATCCATGATCCACGAGGTATCCGGGGACATCCTCCTCTCGAAGGCCGCTGCCATCGCGCATGGCATCGCGCCCAACGACGACTTCCACCAGGGTCTGGCGCTCTCCCTCCGGGAGCGCTGGCCGGCGATGTACAAGGACTTCCGCCACTACTGCCACCAGGCGCACCCGAAGCCGGGCACGCTCTGGACCTGGGGCGGCCCGGGTCACGTGCGGATCGTGAACCTCTTCACGCAGGACGGCGCCCCGACCCACGGCGGCAAGCCGGGCCGCGCGAGCACGGCGAACGTCAACCACTGCCTGCGCGAGCTGCACCGTCTGGTCGAGACCGAGAAGTTCGGCAGCCTCGCCCTGCCACGTCTCGCCACCGGCATCGGCGGACTCGACTGGGAGCTCGTGGAGCCCCTGATCCGACAGCACCTGGGCGCGCTGAAGATCCCGGTCTTCGTCTACTCGCGCTTCGAGTCCGGCAAGGCCGCCGACGAGAGCAGCGGCGCGAAGTCGAAGTGACGCGAACCCTTCCGATCCCGCGTGGCACGGCGCACGGGCGACGCTAGCTTGGTCGCCTCGCGCGCCCGTAGCTCAGATGGATAGAGCACCGGTTTCCTAAACCGGGGGTCGTGGGTTCGAATCCCGCCGGGCGTGATCGCGATGCCGCTCGGCATCGCCTCGCATCACGCGCTGACGCGGGCGCGCTTGCGCTCGGGCCGGCGCTCCTCGGACTTGCGCTCGTTCGGCTCGCGATCGTCCGGCTTGCGGGCGTCGGGCCGACCCTCGTTGCGCGCGTCGAGGCGAGCGCGGAGTTCCTCGAGGCGGCGGATGAGCTGCTCGATGCGCTCGCGGGGGGCCTGCTGCTGCCCGCGACCCTGGTCCGGGCGCTGGCCGCGCGGGGCGGGTGCCATGCCGCGCTGGGCCATGCCGCGCTGGACCTGACCGCGCAGCCCCTGACCGCGCTGCGCCTGACCACGCATCTGCATCCCCCTCATCGGCATGCCGCGCATCTGCATGCCCCGCATCTGCATGCCCCGCATCTGCATTCCACGGTGCAGCATCAGGCCGCGCCGGAGGGCCATCCCGCGGCCTCCCGCCTGCGGACCGCGCGGGCCGCGACCCTGCCGCTGCTGCTCCGGACGATCGCCGCGCGGGCCCTGGCGCCGCCCACCCTGCTCACCCTCTCCCTGACGCGGGCCGCGCTGCTCGCCCAGACGGCGCTCGAGCTCGGCGATGCGCTCGTTCGCGCGGTGGAGTTCGTCGAGGAGCCGCTGCGGCGACTGGTCGCCGCCGCGGAGCGTCTCGAGGCGCTCCACGATCCGCCCCCGGATCTCCTCGCCGAGACCGTCGCGGACCACCGGCGGGCGCGCGCGGCGCGGCGCTGCACCCTCGTCCTGGGCGACGAGGTTCGAAGTGAAGAGGCTCGAAGACAGGGCTCCGAGCACGAACAGACACGCTGCAAATCGCTTGGTCATCGGTCGCTTCCGATCATCGATCTTCGCAGGCTCGTGATCGGCTCCTGGTGTGGGGTCGCTGTCTCGCGCGTGAGCCGTGGGCCAGTGCTCGAAGCGAGCCCCGCGCGGATCGCCTCGAACGGTTCCGCGGCGAGGGACTCCACCGCCACACGCCGCGCCGCACGCCGAGACCGTTCGATGGGGCCTCGCCGCCGTCGTCAGCGAGCCATCGCGACGGGAGATGCCGCACTTCGTCAAGGCGGCGCCGCCGCGGTGTCGAATCTCCCGACGATGACCGTGGCGACCCAACGCGCGATCGAACCCATCGCACGCTGCGGCTAAGGTCTTCGCCCCGCCGACCGGATCCTCTCGTCCCACCGATCCTGCCGCCCTTCCGATGAACATCGCCATCCTCAGCTACGAGTACCCGCCCGACACCGGCTTCGGCGGGATCGGCACCTACTCGTGGTACCAGGCGCGTGCCTTGGCGAAACTGGGCCACTCGGTCCACGTGTTCGCGGGCTCGCTGAAGCCCGGCATCTACCACGGCGAACACGAGGGAGTCCGCGTCACGCGCATCCAGAAGAAGAGCTGGCTGCACCGGCTCACGCAGGGGATGCGCGACCGCCGGCTCTGGTGGTCGCAGAACCGCATCGACACGGGTTACGCGGCCTACTACGCGCTGCGGAAGGCGCTCGAGAAGGAGACGTTCGACATCGTCGAATTCCCCGAGTGCGGCGCCGACGGCATGGTCGTGACGACGCTGCTCGACATCCCGTCGGCGATCAAGTTCCACAGCCCCGCGCGGCTGATCATGAACATCTACGACACGCGGCGACTCGATCGCGAGGTGACCGCGTTCGTGGAGCAGCTCGCGATCAACCAGTGCACGGTGCGCACGTCGTGCTCGCAGTTCGTCGCCGACGAGGTGCGGACGAAGATGAACGTGCGGAAGCCGATCCACGTGGTGCCCAACGGGATCGACCTCCAGCTCTTCGACAAGGACGAGGGGATCGACGTGCACTCGCGCTTCGGGCTGCCGACGAAGGATGCCATCACGGTCTTCTTCGCCAACCGCCTCGAGGAGCGGAAGGGCATCCACCTCGTGCGCGACATGTGCTTCCACGTCATGCGGAAGTACCCGAACGTGCACTTCGCGTTCGCCGGCGCCGATCTCTTCAAGTTCATGGAGAAGCAGATCCAGCCGTTCATCGAGAAGCACGGCCTGCAGAAGCGCTTCCACTACTTCGGCAAGCTGCAGCTCGCCGAGGTGCGGGCGATCCTCAAGCGCGTCGACATCTTCCTGATCCCGAGCCTCTGGGAGAACGCGCCGTATTCGTGCCTCGAGGCGATGTCCGCGGGTCGCGCGATCGTGTCGTCGGACTGCGGCGGCATGCCCGAGCTGATCCAGGACGGTCAGAACGGCCTGGTCGCGACCAACAACGACGCGCAGTCGTTCATCCGGCAGCTCGAACGCATGATCGAGGACAAGGCCCTGCGCGAGCGCCTGGGCTCCGCGGCGCGTCGAACGGTCGAGACGCGCCTCACCGACGTCGCGATCGCACGCCAGGCGACCGAGCTCTACGCGCGCGAGATCGCCGCCGCTCGCTGAGCGCCCGATGGACGTCGTCCGCGTCACCGGCACCGCCGCGCAGACCCTCGATCGCGACGAGCTCGAGCGCCTGCGGCGTCTGCTGAGGCGCGCCCCTTCGCAGGCCCAGGAGAGCGTCCCCGTCTGCGGCGCTGCCTCGACCACGCTCGTGCTCGATCTCGCCGGCGACGCCTACGCCTGCGAGGCGACCGATCGCCCGCTCGCGAAGCGCAGGTCGCAGGACCTCCTGCGCGTCTTCCGCGGCCCGCTCGCGGAGGAGCTCCGCGCGAGCCTCCGCGCCGGGGAACTGCCCGGCGAGCACTGCCACGCGTGCATCCGCTGCCTGCGGCTCGACCTGCCGGCGCAGAGCGCGATCCTCCGCGATCACGTCGACGATCCCGAGTTCGCCACTCCGACCGGCCCGCACCGCCTGATCGTGCGCCTCGACCGCGGCGCGCGACCGAAGGACGACGTGGCGCTGCTGCGCCGCATCACGAGCGTGCTCGACACGGTGCAACGCCTCGAGCTCTGCGCCGACGACGTGAGCACCGATCCCTTCGCGGATGCGGTGATGGCGTTGCTCGACGCCCGCCCCACGCGTCCGGCGCTGAAGCTGCGCACGCAGCGCCTCGAGGCCCCCGAGGCGCTGCTCCGCTCGCTGCGCTCGCTGCGGCCGGTGCGCGTCAGCGTGTCCCCAGAGGTCGACCTCGCACGGATCGCGCCGCTCCTCGCGTCGGTGCTCGACACGAACGGCGCGCTGGTCGTGCGGTATCTCGTCGGGCCGTCGAACTGGTTCGACATCGCGCGCGTGGCGACGTTGGCCGCCGCCGCGGGTGCCACGCTCGACCTGCGCGGTGCCGAGCCCGACGGCCACTGCCCGCTGCTCGCCGCGCCGCTCGCCGAACAACGCTTCGTCGTGGGCGTCCTCGGCAGCCTGTGGTTCCTCTTCGCGCGCGAGCGCCGCCCCGCGTCGGTGCCGATCGACGCCTTCGAACGGCTGCGCGCCGAGCTGCGCCGACGCGTCGAGGATCACGCCCGCGGCGAGAGGGACCGCGACGCGGCGGCGCTCCTGCAGGGTTCGGACCCGATCACCCTGCCGGCGATCGACCACCCGCTCTGGGACGAGGCGGCGAGCGCGGAGGCGCTGCTCGGCTGGCTCACGGGACTCGAGAACTCGCCCGGACTCGCGAACTGGGCCGCCGGGTTCCTCGCCCGCGGCGATGCCGACGCGCTCCTGAACGAGCGGCCGACCGCGCGGCTCATGCTGCAGAAGGCCGCGGTCACCCAGCCGACGCGGGAGACCTTCGCCGCGCTGCTGCGCACCTACACCGACCCGAGCTCGCGCAAGGACCGGATCGAGGCGGACCGCGCCTTCGCCGCACGCGCGGGCATCACCGGCGCCGCCGACCACTGGCGCGAGTGGTTCGGCCTCGCACGGCTCGTCGCCCGCAAGCGTCCCTGGCGCATCCCGTCGGCCACGAAGCCCACGGCCGGCGACGGCGTCGCGGACGTCACGGTGCTGGTCCCGAGCTACGGGCACGAGAGGTTCGTCGAGGAGTGCGTGCGCAGCGCACTGGCGCAGACCCACCGCTGGCTCGTCGTGCACGTCGTCGACGACAACTCGCCCGACGCCACCGCCGAGCACGCGCGCTCGATCCGCGATCCGCGCCTCACCGTGCGCGTGAATCCGGCCAATCTCGGTCTCGGCAACAGCGTCCTCGCGGCGCTCGAGCACGTGACGACGCCGTTCGTCGCGATCCTCAACTCCGACGACTTCCTGCACCCGGAGCGCATCGCCCGGTGCCGCCAGGTCCTGCTCGACGACGAGCGCGCACAGCTCGTCACGACGGATCTCGCGCTCGTCGACGCCGAGGGCGGTGAGCTCAACCCCGAGAACACGAGCCGCCTGCGCGACGGTCGGATGATCTTCGATTGGGTGCACTGGTACGACCAGGCGCGGACGACCGGCGCACAGAGCACGGACCTCTTCGCCGAGCTGCTGCGCCAGAACTTCCTCGCGACCAGCTCCAACCTCTTCTGCCGGACGGACTGGTTGCGCGCGCGTGCCGACGCCCTCCGCAGCCTCGAGTTCTGCCTCGACTGGCACGTCTTCCTCACGGCCGCCCGCGAGGGCACGTTGCGCCACGTCGCGGAACCGCTCGCCGCGTACCGGCTGCACGGCGCGAACACCGTGTGGTTCCGTGACGGCCGGCGCTGGCGCTACTTCCTCGAGGTCAATCGCGTGGCGGCCGAAGCGCTGCGCGACGAGATCGCGAGCGGGGCCGCCGATGCCCCGCGGCTCGTCGCACAGATCGCCCAGGACCTCGCGACGAACACCGAGACCGACGGTCTCGCGCTCTGGCTCAACACCGCCGTCGGCGGCCCCGAGCTCGAGGCGCTGAGCAAGCGCGACGACGGCGTGCGCGATGCGATCCTCGCGCTCAACGACCGCGCCGAACGGCTCACGCGCCTCGGCTACGCCGCGCGCGCGATCGGCTCGGAGCGCCTCGAGTCCGCGCTGGGCATGCTGCCGCGCGCGCACGGTCTCGAGGCCTCGCGCCTGATCGGCGATCTCGCCCGCGAGGATGCCCGCGGCTTCCGCGACGCGCTGACCTGGACCCGCCGCGAGCTCGACCGCGTCGAACGACGCCGCGCCGAACTCGACGGCGAACTCGGCCGCCTGCGCCAGCGGGAACGCGAGGCCTCCGAACAGCTCGCGCACGCCCTGGAGCGCGCGCACGTCGTGCTCGATCGGCTCCGGGCCCTCGGCGTCGGCGACACGGCCGCGGTGGGCGATCCGTTGCTCGCCCTCGAAGCCGGCGTGCAGGTCGCGGCGAGCCTGCTCACGGCGCAGAGCGACGAGAACCGCGAGCTCATGGCCCGCGTGCGCAAGGCCGACGATGCCGCGCGCCGCGAGACCGAGTCGCTGCGCACGCAGCTCTCCGAGGCCCGGAGCGCCCACGAGCACGCCCTCGCGACGCACCGCGAGGCGCTCACGGAACTGGGCGCGCGGCTCGACGAGTCGCGACGTGCCCTCCGCGCAGGGCTCGAGGACCTCGCCGGACTCTCGGCCCAACGCGCGCTCCTCGAGACGCAGCTCACCACCCTGCGCGAGACCACCGACGCCGAGCGGGCGAAGGCGCAGGCGCGCATCGAGACGCTGCTCGCGGAGTCGGCGCGCTTCGCCGTCGAGCTGCACCAGCTGCGGGCCGCCATGGAACGCGCGACCGCCGAGACGGCGCGCGTGCAGACCGAGCGCGACCGCCTCGACGCCGAGAAGCAGGCGGTGATCGCCGAGCGCGACCGCGCGCGGAGCGAGAAGCAGGCCGTCGCCGGCGAGCGCGACCGCGTCCGGACCGAGAAGCAGGCCGTGGCCGCCGATCGCGATCGCGTCGAGCAGGAGCGGCGCGCCGCGGTCACCCGCGGCGACCAGCTCGAGGCGCGGCTCCGCAGCACGGCGCAGGAGCTCGCGGAGCTGCGCCAGCAGTTCCGCGGCAAGTCCGAGGAGCTCGAGCGACTCCTGAAGTCGCCCGAGTGGCGCATCGGCTACGCCTTCTGGCGCAAGACACCGTTGTTCGCCAAGTCGCGCCGCCTCGTGCGCGGGACCTGGCGTCGCACCCGGGAATCGAGCCTACGCACCATGATGTTCATCAAGAAGCTGCTCGGCGGGCGCAAGAGCGCGCGCACGTCGGGAGGTCAGCGCCCCGGACTCAAGGTGGCCGCCGGGGCCACCGCGCACTTCCCCGTGCTGTCGCACACGTTCGTCTACCAGGAGCTGACGGCGATGCACGACATGCTCGGTGCGGACGTGAAGGTCTTCCACACCGAGAACGGCGACCCCGCGGCGCTCCACGCCGCGTTCCAGTACCTCGCGTCGAACAAGGAGCACCTGCAACCGGCGTGGGAGGTGCACAAGGCCGACTACGAGCACTACAAGCGCACGCAGCCGGCGAAGGTCGACGCGCTGCTCGCGGAGATCACGAAGTACTCCGGCATCCCCCGCGACCAGCTCGAGAAGCGCTTCGAGCTCATGCTCGCGTTCACGTACGCGCGCCGCCACGCCATGTGGGGCGCGGAGTACGTGCACACCTACTTCTTCTACGACCAGGCGCTCTGCGGTCTCGTGTCGTCGTGGATGAACGAGATCCCGCGGGGACTCTCGACCTACGCCGACCACATGCTCAAGGACTGGCCGCTCAAGATGGTGCCGCTGCACCTGAAGACGGCCGCGGTGATCGTCGCGACCTCGCGGCGCATCCGCGAGGAGCTGATCCAGCTCGGCGGACCGGAGGTCGCGTCCAAGATCGTCGTGAAGCCCAACGGCACCGACGGCCAGCGCTTCCGCTTCGTCGCGCGCAACCCGGTCGCGGGTCGCCCCATCGAGCTCGCGTGCGTGACCCGCATCGAGCCCAAGAAGGGCATGCTCGAACTCGCCGAGGCCGCGAAGCTGCTGCTCGACGCGGGCAAGCGCTTCCGCATCCACGTGATCGGCTCGGTCGACAAGGGCAACGCGGCCAGCGAGGAGTACGGCGCGCGCTTCGAGGCGCGGATCGCCGAGCTCGGCGTCGGCGACGTCGTGATCCGCCACGGGCGCATGCGTCAGGAGGAGCTGCGGCCGTTGCTCGACCGCGCCGACGCGTTCGTCGCGCCGTTCGTCGAGACCGAGACGGGCGACAAGGACGGCATCCCCACGGCGATCCTCGAGGCGATGGCGACCGGTCTCCCGATCGTCGCGACCGACTCCGGTTCGATCTCCGAGACATTCGACGACGGCGTCGAGGGCCTGCGCGTGCCGCAACGCGATCCCGCGGCGCTCGCGCGCGCGATCACGCGTCTGATCGAACAGCCCGAGCTCGCCCCGCGCCTCGGCAAGCGCGCGAAGGCGCGCTTCGATCGGGAGTTCGACATCCGCGTCGCGGAGCCGCGACTGCACGAGCGCATCCTCGCCGCGATCGACGCGCGCAAGCCCGCGACGCGATGAGCCCGCTCCAGACCGCCACCGCGCGCGTCGTCGCCGCGCTCGAAGGGCTGCGATTCCCGGCCCCGGTCGACGTCGTCTACGACCCCCTCGTGCACGCGCGGCGCGCGCATCAGGCCTGGCTCACGCGCTACGGCAGCGGCCGCAAGGAGCTCGTGCTCGTCGGCATGAACCCCGGTCCCTTCGGCATGGTGCAGACCGGCGTGCCCTTCGGCGAGGTCGCGGCGGTGCGCGACTGGCTCGGCATCGAGGAGCCGGTCGAGCGCCCGGAGCAGGAGCACGCGAAGCGCCCGATCGAAGGCTTCGCCTGCCGCCGCAGCGAGGTCAGCGGGCGACGCTTCTGGGGCTTCGTGCGCGCCCGCTTCGGCACGCCCGCGCGGTTCTTCGCGCGCTTCTGGGTCCACAACTACTGCCCGCTCGCCTTCGTCGAGGCGAGCGGCCGCAACCTGACTCCCGACAAGCTCCCGCGCGAGGCGACGGCCCCGCTCTTCGCCGCCTGCGATCGCTACCTGGCGGACGTGGTCCGCGCGACGGGCGCATCGCTCGTCGTCGGCGTGGGCGCCTTCGCCGAGGATCGGGCGCGACGGGCGCTCGCGAACCTGCCGCTGCGCTTCGGCCGCATTCCGCACCCCAGCCCCGCGAGCCCGGCGGCGAACCGCGGCTGGGACGCTGCGGCGGCGAGTGCCTTCGCTGAACTCGGCGTCGCGCTCGACGGCTGAGACCGGCTCGACTACGACCTCGCCGCGTCGTGAGCCCGCCCCATCGCCCCATGTCCAGCTCGCGTCCGATCTCGACCCGCGGCTGACGATGCGGATCATCCCACTCGCCTCGGGCAGCCTCGGCAATGCGACGCTGGTCGAGACCGCACGAACGCGGTTCCTGATCGACGCCGGACTGCCGATCGACGAACTGGAGCGCCGACTCCAGTCGGTCGGCGCGTCGCCGAAGAGCGTCGACGCGCTCTTCGTCACGCATCGCCATCACGACCACATCCGCGCCGCGACCGCGATGGCGGCGCGCCACCGCACGCGGATCTGGGCCACCCCCCGCACCGCGCGAGCCCTCGGCAGCGAGGCGCACCGCCGCATCCGCCGCATCGCGCCGCTCGAGTCCTTCGTGCAGGACGACCTCGAGCTCTGCGCGATCCCGCTCTCGCACGATGCGCCGGAGACCTGCGCGCTGCGCGTCGACGACGGCCACTGCCGCTACGGCCACGCGACCGACCTCGGTGTCTTCGACGAGCTCCTGATCGATCGTCTCGGCCTCTGCGAGGCGCTGCTCCTCGAGTTCAACCACGACCGTGCGCTGCTCGCGGCCGGCAACGACCCTCCCGAGCTGAAGGCGCGGATCCTCGCGCCGACGGGCCACCTCGCGAACGACGACGCCGCGGCGTTGCTCGCGAGGCTCGTCCATCCACGCCTGCGCTGCGTCTGGCTCGCGCATCTCAGCCGCCGCAACAACCGACCCGCCCTCGCGCTCGCGGCGGCGCGGAGCGCCTGGACCGGGGACGCTCCGGGGTCCGCCGCCGTGCGGATCGAGGTCGCGGAGCAGGACCGCACGAGTGCCGAGTTCCTCTCGTCGTGACACCCCGATCGTCGTGACCCCCACATCGTCGTGACACCTCGGACCCCGAGGCCGCGTTCGCATCGCGGATTGGGCTCGCGGATGGGTCCGAACCGACGCTTGCCCCGCCGATCGCGGAGCCCGAAGCTTCGAGGGTGCCCGCGGCCCTCGACGATGTCCTGGCGATCCTGGACCGGATCGCACCGCCCGCTCTCGCGGAGGATTGGGACAACGTCGGGCTCCTCGTCGACGCGCTGCCCAAAAGACCGGTCCAGCGCGCGCTGTTGACGATCGATCTCACGGATGCCGTGCTCGACGAGGCGATCGCGCGGCGCTGCCAGCTCATCGTCGCCTACCACCCGCCCCTCTTCGCCCCGTTGCGCCGCCTCCTGGCGAGCGACGGCAGGGCCCGCATCCTGCTGCGGGCGGTGCGCGAGGGCATCGCGATCCACTCGCCGCACACGGCGCTCGACGCGGTGCGCGGCGGCGTCAACGACTGGCTGGCCGACGCGCTGGGCGAGGGTCATCGCACACCGGTGAGACCCGCCGCCTCGGGCGAACCCGGCGCGGGCGCCGGACGCTGCGTCGATCTCGCTCGGCCCACATCGCTCGACGACCTCGTCGCGCGCATCAAGGACCGGCTCGGCGTGGCGGTCGTCCGCGTCGCACGTGCGGCGTCGGAGCGCCTCGTGCAGCGCGTGGCGATCTGTGCGGGCGCCGGCGGCTCCGTCCTCGCCGGGGTCGCGGCCGATCTCCACTGGACCGGTGAGCTCCGTCACCACGACGTGCTCGCGGCGCTGGAGCGCGGCACCAGCGTCGTGCTCTGTGAACACAGCAGCAGCGAGCGCGGCTACCTGCCGGTGCTGCGCGAGCGACTGGCCGCGGAGGGACGAGGCGTCGAATACCTGGTCAGCGCGCACGACCGCGAGCCGCTCGTCGTCACCTGACCGTTCCGTGATCCCAGGGTCGACCCCTCACCGCACCGCAACCCGCCCGACGACGAGGACGCAACGAGATGGAAGGCGAATCGGAACTCTTCCTCGCGCTCCGCGCGGGTGACGTCGACAGCGTGCGCCGCGCGATCGAAGCCGAGCCGGGTCGCGCCCTCTGCCGCGATGCCGCGGGCGCGTCGCTCCTCATGACGGCCCTCTACCACCGGCAGTTCGGGCTCGTCGAGTTCCTGCTCGAGCGCGTCGGCGGGATCGACTGCTTCGAGGCCGCCGCCCTCGGCCGGATGAACGACCTGCTGAGCGCGGCGGGCCGCTCGCACAGCGTGATCACCAACCGCTCGCCGGACGGCTTCACGGTCCTGCACCTCGCCGCGTACTTCGGCCACGTCGACCTCGTGCAATGGCTCATCCGCCACGGCGCGCCGATCGATGCCGTCGCCGGCAATCCGAGCCTCGTGCGGCCGCTGCACAGCGCGGTCGCCGCCGGCAGCGCGCGCATCGCGATGCTGCTGCTCGACGCCGGCGCCGAGCCCAATGCCCCGCAGCGCGGCGGCTACACGTCGTTGCATGCGGCCGCGCACCGCGGCGACGCCGACCTCGTGGATCTGCTGCTCTCGCGGGGCGCGGACCCGAAGCTGCCGTGCGACGACGGCCGCGTGCCCGCGGACTTCGCGCGCGAGGCCGGTCACGCGGCGATCGCGGCACGCCTGTCCCGAACCTGAACCGGAGAAGGGCCCGCGTGCGCATCCTCTACGTCGTGCACCAGTTCCTGCCGCGGTACTTCACCGGCACGGAGCAGCACACCTGGGCGATCGCGAACGCCGCGAAGCGCGCCGGACACGAGGTCCACGTGTTCACGCTCGAACCCGACTTCGGCGAGCGTTCGCCGCTGTTCTCGGTCTCGACCGATGAGCTCGAGGGGATCCCGATCACGCGCGTCCGCTTCTGGATGCACGTCGACCGCGACTTCGAGCGGATGGAGTACCGCCACCCGCTGGTGGCCGAGCGCTTCCGTCGCCTGCTCGAGTCGGTCCGGCCCGACCTCGTGCACATCGCGCACCTGCGGTACCTCGGCGTGGGACCACTCGAGGAGAGCAAGCAGCTCGGCATCCCCGTCGTCGTCCACCTGCACGACTTCTGGTTCCTCTGCCCCGCGGTCACGTTGCGGCGCCACGACGGCTCGCTCTGCGACGGCCCGCCCGAAGGCGGCCTCGGCTGCATCGACTGCGTGCGCGCCGACGTGGGGCGGGAGCTCGACCGCAACGGGCTGCGCGAGGCCATGCGCCGCACCTCGTCGACGTTGCCGGTCGACAGCACGCCATCGCGCACGGCACGCGGCCGCGCCGCCACGCTCCTCGAACGACCGCGCGTGCTGCGCGAGGCGCTGCTGCGGGCGGACCGCATCGTCTCGCCGTCACGCTTCCTGAAGGGCGTGTTCGCGGCGAACGGCTTCCCGCCGGAGCGCATCGCGGTCCTGGGCTTCGGACTCGATCCCGCGCACTTCGCGGCGCTCGTGCCCGAGCCTCGCGCCGCGGGCGCCCCGTTGCGCGTCGGCCACCTCGGTTCGATCGCGGAGTACAAGGGCACCGACCTCGTCGTCGATGCCGTGGCCGGCGCCGCGGTCCCGATGACCCTGTCGGTGTTCGGTCGCGTGGAGGAGCACGATCCCTGGGCGAAGGCGCTGCACGCCCGCGCGCAGGCGCTGCCGAACGTCCGCTTCGAGGGCAGCTTCGCGCGGCACGAGCTCGCACGCGTGCTCGGCAGGCTCGACGTCGTCGTCGTGCCCTCGCGGTGGTACGAGAACGCACCGTTCGTCGTGCTCGAGGCGCAGACCGCCAAGGTGCCGGTCTTCGCGTCCGACCACGGCGGGCTGTCGGAACGGATCCGCCAGGAACACGACGGCGAGCTGTTCCGGCCCGGCGATCTCGCGGACCTGCGTGCGCGTCTCGAGCGCCTCGCGCGCGAACCGGAGCGCCTCGCGCGCTACCGCGGCAATCAACCCCGCATCCAGTCCCTCGACGAGCACGGCGCCGAGATCCTGTCGATCTACGCGGAGCTCGCGGGTGCAACCGCCTCGGAGAAGCGACCGTGACCCTCTTCAAGCACCACGAGATCCTCGCGAAGGTCGGCGGCCTCGACGAGCGCCTCGCCCGCATCGAAGCGCGGCTGGACGCGCTCGTGCAGGAGAAGGCCGCGCGCGAGGACGCGCTGCGCGGCGAGCTCGCGCTCAAGCAGCAGGAGCTCGACGCGCTCGGCCAGCAGAGCCTGCACGTGCTCGAGCGGCTCGACGAGGCCAGGCGCCGCATCCGCGAACTGGAGCAGGGACGACCGGCGTGAGGCAGACCCGGCCGATCGCGTCGCCTGCCGGGGCCCTCGGCTCCGCCCTCGCGCTGCCGCTCTTCTGGGGCTTCGCCCTGCCGGTCGGTCTCGCCGCGCTGCTCGTCGATCTCGTCGCGACGCCCGTCGTGCTCCTCGCGCGCCGGCGGCCGCGCGCACCGGACCGCGCGCCGGCCGGTCGCCGCGCGAGCATCGTCATCCCGAGCTGGAACGGCCGCGAGCTGCTCGCCGCGTTGCTGCCGACGCTCCGCGTCGCGATGCAACGGGCCGGAGACGGCCACGAGGCGCTCGTCGTCGACAACGGCAGCGACGACGGCACCGCGGCGTTCCTCGCCGCCGAGCATCCGTGGGTCAAGGTCGTGCGCCTGGAGCGGAACCGCTTCTACGTCGGTGGCATCCGCGCCGGTGTCGACGCCGCGCGCGGCGACGTGCTCGTCCTCCTGAACAACGACATGCGCGTCGAGCCCGAGTTCCTCGTCGCGCTGCTCGATCGCTTCGGTGCCCCCGACCTGTTCGCGGTCACGTCGCGCATCGAGATGCCACACGCCGAGGAGGCGAGCGCGAAGGTCGAGACGGGTCGCACGCGCATCGTCGAGAAGAAGGGGCTGCTCCGCTTCGAGCAGGTGCTCGGTCCGGACGATGCGCCCGCGATCCCCGTCGCCTGGGCCGGCGGCGGCAGCACCGCCTACGACTTCGCCAAGTTCCGCGAGCTCGACGGCATGGAGGAGCTGTACGCGCCGTGCTACGCGGAGGACGCCAGCGTGTCGTGGCTCGCCTGGAAGCGCGGCTGGCGCATCGAGTACGCGCCGCAGAGCGTCGTGCACCACCTGCATCGCGCGACCTCCACGCGCGTGTTCGGCCGCAGCGAGGTCGAGGTCCTCGACCGCCGCAACCGCGAGCTGATGTTCTGGCGCACGATCACCGACTGGCGGATCGCGCTCGCGCACGTCCTCTGGCTGCCGTGGAACGTGCGCAAGGAGGCGCGTCGCACGGGACTGCTGGTGCAGGCGAAGGCGCTCGTGCGCGCGCTCGCACGCCTGCCGCGGGCCCTGCGTCTGCGGCAAGGCGCGCGCGCAACGGCACGCCGCCCCGACCGCGCGATCCTGCGCATCGCCAACGACGTGACGGCCTACTGCCGCTCGCTCGGACTCACCGGCCGCGTCCCGCAGGTGCTCGTGCTGCACGTCGATCGCGCCCCGCGCCTCACGCTCCCGGTGCCCGCGCAGACGAGCACCGTGGCGCTCGGCGAGGGCCCGCTGTCCCCCGTGGAGCGCGCCCGCCGCGCCCTCGCGGAGCACTACGCGGATCTCGTCGTGCTCGCCGACGACGGCGCACGTGCGGCGACCGCGGCGCTGTCCGCCGCCGACCGTGAGCGCGTCTGGGTCGCGAGCACCGACCCCGATGCGCTCGCCCAGGCGCTCACGCGTTGCGCAGCGCGGCGAAGATGACGGCGGCGAGGGCCGGCACCGTCACCGTGTGCGCGTGACGGCCCTCGACGAGCGCGCGCCCCGCGCGCACGAGGGACGCCGCAGCGCCGTCGAGCACGCTCTGCACGCTCGCGACACCCTCGGTCGGCGTCTCGCAGGGCAGCCAGTGCACGCCGCGTTCGACGGCCAGACCTTCGACGCCGACCGCGGTGGAGATCACCGGGCGGCCGAGCGCCATCGCCTCGATGACCTTGATGCGCGTGCCGCCGCCGTCGCGGATGGGCGCGTAGAGCGCGGTGGCGGCGGCGTAGTGCGGTCGCAGATCGTCGACGAAGCCGAGGATCTCGAGGCCGGGCCGGCCATGCCACGCGCGAAGGCCGCCGTCGGGATCGTGGCCGATCAGACGCACGCGCAGGTCCGGCCAGCGCGCGCGCAGGACGGGCAGGTGCTGTGTCACGAGCACCTGTGCGGCGTCGAGGTTCGGCGGATAGGCGAAGCTGCCGACGAGGAGCAGCAGGGGCGCGCCCGAAGGCGTGGGCGGGAGCTGCGGATGGACGGCGAGGTCGATCGAGTTCTCGATCACGGTGATCCGCGCGCGCGGCGCGAGTGCCGTCGCGAGCGCGCGGTCGACGTCGGAGACCGCGATCGCGAGCCGCGCCCGGTCCGCGGTGCGGCGCTCCGCGCGCGCGATGAACCGCGACTCGATGCGACGGAGCATGGCGTCGGCGGTGCTCGGCGCGTGTCCTGCCGAGCGCCGTAGCACCGCGAATTCGAGGTTGTGGAGCTGGATCACGAGCGGCACCGGGCAGGCCTTTGGCACGAGCGGGATCGTGAAGCTCGAATCCAACGCGACGAGATCGAAGCCGTGTCGCGCGAGGAGCTCCGCGACGCGGGTCCGCGCCGCGCCGGTCCAGCGGCGCTCGAGGATCTCGCTGCGTCCCGTGAGCCAGGCGCCCAGCTTGCGCGTGAGCGAGGTGGCGGTCGCCGGCGGCCCGAGCGAGGCGAGCGTGCAGCCGTTCGCCTTGGCGAGGCGATGCGCTTCGGCCTCCTCACTCGCCGGCACGGGCGCGGCGAGGGTCACGTCGCCGAGCGAGCACAGGGCCGTGCAGAGCATCGCGCTGCGGAGCCGTCCACCGTGGTTCGGTGGGAACGGGAGGTAGGGGCACAGCACGAGGCTCTTCATTCGACGATCGGTCGGCGCACGTCTACGCTGCCGCCCCCGCTTCCGCCATGCTTCAACCGAACGCGCCGACGCTCGCCCTCGCGATCCCGACGTGGAACGGCGGCTCGCTCCTCGAACAGGTGCTCGCGGCCGTCGACCGTCAGCCCGGCGCCGATCGGCTCGAACGCGTCGCCATCGACAGCGGCAGCCGCGACGGCACCGTCGCCGCGCTGCGCCGCCACCACTTCGACGTCGCGGTCATCGACCAGAAGGACTTCGACCACGGCGCCACGCGCGATGCGCTGGTCGAACGCTGTTCGGCCGACGTGATCCTGCTCTTGACCCAGGACGCGGTCCCCGCCGACGAGCACTGGTTGCCGGCGCTCGCCGCCTGCTACGAGGACCCGCGCGTCGGTGCCGCCTACTGCAAGCAGCTGCCGCGCGCGGACTGCAACCCGTTCATCGCCCGCCGGCTGCGCGAGTGGACCGCCGGCAAGGATCAGCCCGTCGTGCAGGAGCCGGCGAGCGCCGCCGAGTTCGAGGCCCTGCAGCCGATGCAGCGGCTCCAGCGCTGCGCCTACGACAACGTCGCCGGCTCGGTCCGCAGGAGCGCCTGGCGGGCGGTCGGCGGTTTCGGCCGGCGCCCCTTCGGCGAAGACGTCGCCTTCGGCAAACGCCTCGTGCTGGGCGGCTGGCGCATCGTGTTCCAGGCGAAGAGCGCGGTGATCCACAGCCACAACCGACCCGCGAAGGAGGAGGGACGGCGCATCTACTGCGATCACCAGAACCTCCGCGAACTCTTCGGCGTGCACCTGCTGCCGACCTGGGAGTCGTACCGCGATGGCGTCGCATGGGGCGAGCGCGAGTACGGCCGCATCGTCGACGAGCTCTCGCTGCCGGCCGACGAGTCCAAGGCCCTCCACGCCTGGGCGCGCGCCTACGCGCACGATTCGGCGCTCGGGATGTTCCTCGGCGCCGGCTGGCCCGAGAACTCGCGCGGCCCGCACGCCGCCTTCTTCGCCGAACTCGACCGCCGCATGCACCGCGGCATCTGACCCCCATGGAACCGGAACTCGTCCGTCGCCTCGACGAACTGGCCGCGCGCCTCGATCGCATCGAGACCGCGCTCCTGCGGGAGGGCGACCTCCGCGAGCGACTCGCGCACGAAGAGCGCGCACGGCGCGAGCTCGCCGATCAGGCGTCCTGGCTGATCGAGTTCCTCGGCGAAGCCCGCCAGGAGATCCGCTGGCTCAAGGAGCAGCGGGCGAAGGGCGGCTGATCGACCGGAGTCCCGGGCCTCCCCGGCGATCAGCGGCGCAGCGCGCGCGCGGCCACGCAGTCCGCGTACATCGCCTCGGCGAGCAGCATCCAGCCCAGCTCGTAGGGGCGGCATTCGCCGCACACGAACCCCGCGGTCCCCGCGAGCGGACGTTCGTCGAGCCCGCCGAACCATGCGCTTCGGCTCATGCGGGTGATCTCCGCGGTGGAGAGGCCGAGCCGCTCGGTGGTGTGCGGATCGTCGTGCTGGATCGCCCGCCAGATCATCCCGCGCGACGCATCGATCATCGCGGCTCCCGGCAGCTCGGGACGCCGGTCGAACCAGGCGAAGCTCTTCTCGATCGCCGCGTCGTAGCGCGGATCGTGACCGCCGCCGATCTCGGCGGCGCAGAGCATCATCGGCCCCATGCCGTGCTGATGGACCGAGTAGACGGGGTAGCGCGACGCGGGACCGCCACGCACCACGTTGTAGACCCACCACCACTGTCCCGACTCGCCCTGCAGCGCGCAGATGCGGTCCGCGCAGGTGCGCGCGATGCGCGACGATCGCGAGTCGCCGGTCGCGCGGGCGTGGAAGGCGAAGCCGATGGTCGGATAGACCTGCGACGCGAACGACCCGAGCCGCGTGTCGACGCGACTGCGGAGGAAGTTCTTGCGGCGCGCCTTCGCGGCGAACGAGAAGAGCTGCGTGCGCTCGTCCTGGTTGAGGGCGAGGCGCTCGGCCACGGCGTCCGCGAGCCTGCGCATCGCGTCGCCGCCGACGCCACAGCGGACGGCCTCGGACACGCCGATGAGCAGGTAGGCGAACTCCATGCTCGGGGGCACGTAGGTCGGCCGCAGGACCTCGTCGCCGCGCGCGAGGATCGCCGTCGCGAGGGCCTCGGCGCGCGCGTCGTTGCGCATCAGCAGGAGCCAGAGCACGAGACCGGCATCGCCGAGCTCGGCCGTGGTCGGCGCCCACGCGCAGAGGCTCGCGAGCAGCCGATCGACCGGCACGTCCGCGCTCCGACCGCGCGCGGCCTGCGCGGTCAACCCGATCAAGGACATCGCGGTGTAGCGCTCGGAGCGGCCCTCGAGGACGAGCTCCCCATCGCCGGCACCGGGCAACGCCTTGAAGCACAGCCACGCGCCGCCGTCGGTCAGCGAGCGCTCGAGTCCACGCAGGGCGACCGGCACGTAACGGTCGGCCATGAGGCGCAAGAGGGCTTGCTCTCGCCGCAGGCTCGGGTCCAGGGGTGTCACGGTGCTCATCGTGCGGGATCAGGGAACGGACGCGCGGGACGAGAGCCCGACGAGTCGGCCGAGCTTGCGGAAGACGCGACGGATGCCATCGACGGCGATCGACAGGGCCGGACCCGGGTCGTCGATCGCGAAGTAGGCCGGACGCACCGGCGGCCGGATCGACCAGAGCCAGGACCAGAAGCCGAGCTCACCCCGGCCTCGGTAGTAGTCGGCCGAGCGTCGGTCCGAGTTGAGGTGCACCCAGCGCCAGCGCAGTCGGCTCGGTCGCAGGGCCGGGAGCGGGGTGTCGGTCTCGTCACACCACACGAAGTACGGGATCGGGACCCCGTTGTCGTCGGCCACCGCACTCTGCCAGTCGGTGCGGCAGACGGTCGGCTCGATCATGTAGAAGCGGCCATCGCGTGGGTCGCGCTTGAACTCGATCGACCCCGGCCCGCGCAGCCCGACCTTGCCGAAGTACCCGACGGACAGCCCGACGAGCTCGTCGGCCTTCGCGGGTTCGCACGACGAGGTGCCGCCGCAATGCGGCGGCCACTGCCGGATCTTGTGGCCCACGAAGCTCGCGAGCGGCTTGCCGCTGCGGCCCATCGCGAGCAGGCAGAACCAGACGTCGGCATCGGTGCCGGGGATGAACTCCTGCAGGACCACGCGCGGCTCGAGCGCCGAGAAGCTCGCGTAGGTCGCATGGACCTCGTCGGCGGTCTCGAGCCGATAGGCCTTCTTCGCGCCGCTGCGCGCGTAGGCCTCGGACTTGTCCTGCGGCTTCAGGATGTAGGGCGCCCGCAGCGCGCGCAGCGCCACCTCGAGTTCCTCGCGCGTCGCACAGGCCCGGGTCGCCGGCACGGGCATCCCGTGCTTCGCGGCGGCCTCGGCCACGCCCTCCTTGCTCAACTGCCGCAGCACGACGCGCGGATCGCCCATCGGGATGCGGTACCGAGACGCGAGGCGATCGCGGGCGTGGGCGACGGCCTCCACGCTCTCGTCGGTGATCGGCAGCAGGACCGGTCGCAGTTCGCCGAACGCGCGCCCTCGCTCGAGGAGCAGCTCGACGAGCGATTGCCCGGGAGAGGGTCGCCAGACCTCGCGCACGTGGCGCGTGCGCAGCTCCGGGCCGTCCTCGCCGCCCGTGTGGACCGCGTAGACCGGCACGCCGCGGCGGCCGAGCGCCCTCGCGACGCCGAGGCCATTCAGGTTCAGCGCCGTCACGACGGCGGGCACGGTTGGGATCGACGCCACGGGGTGGAGATATCGACGGAAGCGGCAGCTCTGCGCGATTCGAGGGCGAAGGATGCTAGCGTCGCGGTCTCGCCCCCGGAACTCGGGGATCCGCGCGGCCCGCGCCCGCCCTCGCCGGACCCCGTCCACGCGAATTGGCGCGGCCCGCGGCCGACCGGCATCCTGCGGGCCCCTCGCCGGATCGCCCATGCCCCCCATGCCAACGCCTGCCCCATGACCGGCCGTCTGCGCTACGGCACCTCGAGCTGGTCCGAGAAGAGCTGGTCGTCGGTCTTCTACCCCGAGGGCATGCCGCCGGGAGAGTGGCTGTCGCATTACGCGACGGTCTTCGACACGGTCGAAGCCGACGTGACCTATTACCGCGTGCCCGACAGGAAGCTCGTCGACGGCTGGGCGGCGCGCACACCCGACGGCTTCGTGCTGAGCGCGAAGTTCCCGCGCAGCATCGTCCATGGCGGTGACCAGGCGCAGCCCGACGGCCAGAAGGTGCTCGTGCCCGAGTTCGTCGGCGAGGACTGCCGGCGCTTCCTCGACGCGATGGCGCGGCTCGGGGCGAAGTGCGGACCACTCGTCCTACAGTTCCCCTACTTCAACAAGGGCGCGTTCACGAGCCGTCAACCGTTCCTCGAGCGGCTCGATGCGTTCCTCGGCAGCCTGCCCGCCACGTTCCGCTACGCCGTCGAGCTGCGCAACAAGACCTGGCTCGTCGCCGACACGCTCGCGCTGCTGCGCCGTCACCGCGCCGCGCTCGTGCTCGTCGACCTCCTCTACATGCCGCACCCTGCCGACCTCGCGACGGAGATCGACCTCGTCACGACGGACTTCGTGTACGCGCGGCTCATCGGCGATCGCAAGGCCGTCGAGGAACGCACCGATCGCTTCGATCGCATCGTCGTCGACCAGGGGGCGCGCCTCGATCGCTGGGCGGCGCTGCTGCGCACGCTGCTCGAGAACGTGCCCGAGGCCTACGTCTACGCGAACAACCACTACGCGGGCCACGGCCCCGCGACGATCCGCGACCTCGTCGCCCGTTACGAGGCGTTGCGATGAGCGAGACGGCACCGGACTCGCGGCCGCACTTCGATCTCGACGCCGCGTTCGACGAGGACTACCTCCACTTCTATGCGCCGTACACCAGCGAGGAGCAGAACGACGCGGACGCGACGCTGATCGGCGGATTGCTCGGGCTCGCCGGCGGCGAGACCGTGCTCGACCTCGGCTGCGGCACGGGTCGCATCGCCGTGCGCCTCGCGCAGCGCGGCTGCAAGGTCACCGGACTCGATCGCTCCGAGCGCTTCCTCGCGCTCGCGCGCGATGCCGCTGCGGCCCACGGGGTCGACGTGCAGTGGCTCGGCGGCGATCAGCGCCGCCTGCACTTCGTCGAGGAGTTCGACGCGGCGATCTCGTGGTTCACCTCCTTCGGCTACGACGACGACCGGACGAGCCGGGACATCCTCGCGCGCATCCACCGTGCGCTGGTCCCCGGCGGACGCCTGCTGCTCGAGAGCCTCAACGTCTTCCAGGTCGCGTTCGACGACTGCCAGGAGACGATCCGCGTCGACGACGACCGCATGGTCGATCGCAAGCGCTTCGACGCGGTGGGCAGCTTCGTCGCGCACGAGCGCCGCGTCGAACGCCAGGGCCGTCCCCCGCGGTCCTTCACGTTCTCCGTCCGCCTCTTCACCGTGCCCGAGCTGCGCGACTGGCTGGAGGCCGTCGGCTTCACCGACGTGCAGGCCTACGGCGGCGAGGGCGAACCCTTCGACGTCGAGAGCGAGCGACTCATCGTGGTCGCCCGCCGCGCAAGATGACCCGTTCGCCGCTCGCCGAGCACTGGCTGCTCGATCCCGCCATCACCTTCCTCAACCACGGCTCGTTCGGCGCCTGCCCGCGCGTGGTCCTCGACGAGCAGTCGCGCTGGCGCGAACGCATGGAGCGCGAGCCGGTGCTCTTCCTGCACCGCGAGATCGAGGGCCTGCTCGACTCCGCGCGCGGCGCGCTGGCGCAGTTCGTGGGCGCACAGCCCGACGACCTCGCCTTCGTCGTCAATGCGACGACCGGGGTGAACACCGTGCTGCGGAGCGTGCCCCTCGTCGCGGGTGACGAGGTGCTCGTCACCGACCAGGAATACAACGCGTGCCGCAACGCGCTCGACCACATCGCGGCCCGCCGCGGCGCGCGCGTGGTCGTCGCCCACGTGCCGTTCCCCCTGCGCGACGAGGCGGAGGTGATCGCGCCGATCGTGGCGGCGGTGACACCGCGCACCCGCCTGCTGCTCGTCGATTTCGTCACGAGCCAGACGGGACTCGTGATGCCGATCCGGCGCATCGTCGAGGCGATGCACGCGCGCGGCGTCGCGGTGCTCGTCGACGGCGCGCACGCGCCGGGCATGGTGCCGCTCGAGCTCGATGCGCTCGGCGCCGAGTGGTTCACGGGCAACTGCCACAAGTGGCTCTGCACGCCGAAGGGCTCGGCGTTCCTGCACGTGCGCCGCGACCGCCAGGCGGAGATGCGGCCGCTCGTCATCAGCCATGGTGCGAACAGCAGGCGCAGCGATCGCTCGCGCTTCCGCATCGAGGCGGACTGGATCGGCACACACGACCCGACGCCGTGGCTCTGCATCCCGACCGCGCTGCGCTTCCTTGGGGGCCTGATGCCCGGCGGCATCGAGGCGCTGCGCGCGCACAACCGCTCGCTCGTGCTCGAGGGCCGTCGGCTCGTCTGCGAGGCGCTCGGCATCGAGGCGCCCGCGCCCGAAGCGATGATCGGTTCGCTGGCCTCGATCCCCCTCCCCCCGGGCAAGGCGGGCGAAGCGCCGCTCTTCCTCGACCCGCTGCAGGTTCGGCTCTTCGATGCGGAGCGCATCGAGCTCCCGATCATGGGTCTCGACTCGCCGCCGCGGCGCCTGCTGCGCATCTCCGCGCAGGCCTACAACGCCCGCGGCGAATACGTGCGGCTCGCGGCGGTTCTGCCGCGCCTGCTGCGCGAGACCGCGCCCGATTGAGCGCGACCCCCATTGCGCCTGACCGACCCGAGCGCGCCTGACCGCGACGAGAGCCCCAAGATGCTGCGATTGAACGGACTGCGCAAACGCTTCGGCGAGCTCACCGCCGTCGATGGGATCGACCTCGAGGTCCGCCCCGGCGAGACCCTCGGCCTCCTCGGCCCCAATGGCGCGGGCACGTCGACCACCATCAAGCTCGCGCTCGGCGCCTTGACGCCCGACGCCGGCAGCGTCGAGCTCGCCGGGCTCGGAGCACCGACCGACCCGCGCGTGCGACGTCGCCTGGGATACGCGCCCCAGGACCTCGCGATCTACGAGGAGCTCTCCGCCGACGAGAACCTGCGCTTCTTCGCGCGACTCCAAGGTCTCCGCGGGCCGGAGCTCGCGCGGGCGGTCGACGCGGCGATCGACGTGGCCGGCCTCGCCGAGCGACGCCGCGATCCCGCGCGCGGCTATTCGGGCGGCATGAAGCGCCGCCTGAACCTCGCGTGCGCGACGGTGCACGGCCCCACCCTGCTGCTGCTCGACGAGCCGACGGTCGGCGTCGACCCGCACTCGCGGAACCACCTCTTCGATGCGATCGAGGCGCTCGCCGCGGGCGGCACGACGGTCGTCTACACGACGCATTACATGGAGGAGGCCGAGCGCCTCTGCGACCGCGTGGCGATCGTCGATCACGGTCGCCTCCTCGCCTGCGACACGGTCGCGGCGCTGTTGCACGCGCACGGCGGCAGGCCCGTGGTCGAGGTCGAGCTCGCCGAGACGCCCCCGCCCGGCACGAGCCTGCCCGGGCCGGTCGTCGACGGCTGCCTGCGCTTCGTCGTGGACGAACCCGAGATGGCGCTCGCCGAGCTGCGCGCCAAGGGTCTCTCCTGGCGCTCGCTGCGCGTGCAGCGCGCGGACCTCGAGACCGTCTTCCTCGACCTCACGGGCCGGAGCCTCCGCGACGCATGAACACGATCTGGACCCTGGCGAAGAAGGACCTGCTGCTCCTCCTGCGCGACCGTCTCGCGCTGTTCTGGATGCTGCTCTTCCCCTTCGTGTTCGCGGTGTTCTTCGGCGCGATCTTCGGTGGCCAGGGCAGCGGCGGCTCGAACGAGATCCAGGTCGCGGTCGTCGACGACGGGCTCGACGCCGGCAAGGAGGCCTTCCTCGCGCGGCTCGGCGAGCGCCCCGTGGAGCTCACGCGCGTGCCCCGCGCCGAGGCCTCCGAGCTCGTGCGCCGCGGCAAGGCCAGCGCTTACCTCGAGCTCGTGCGCGTGCCCGGCGACGCCTTCGCGCTGTTCCGCGGCGAGCAGGCGGAGATCGAGCTCGGCATCGATCCGTCGCGCATGGCCGAGCGCGGCATGCTCGAGGGCTTCCTCGCCGAGGCGAGCTTCGGTGGATTGCGCGACGTGTTCACCGATCGGCAGGCCGGCATCGACGCGGCGCGACGGGCCCGCGATGCGGCGCAGAAGGACGAGAGCATCCCGCTCGCGCAGCGCCTGATCCTGACGAGCTTCCTCGGCGCGCTCGAGACCTTCTTCGGCGGCGTCGAGTTCGGCGGGCGCAGCGCGGACGGCTCGCCGGCCGCCCATCCGATGTCCGGCCCCTCGATCCGCACGGTCGACGTCGTCCGCGCGCGCAATGGCCCGCTCAACGCCTACGAGATCTCCTTTCCGCAGGCGATCCTCTGGGGCCTGCTCGGCTGCGCCGCCGGTTTCGCGCAGACCTTCGTCCGCGAGCGCAGCTCCGGCACGCTCGTCCGCCTCTGGACCGCTCCGATCGGCAAGGCGACGGTGCTGCTCGGCAAACTCCTCGCCTGCGCGATCGCCAGCGCCGTCGTCGTCGCCGTGCTGCTCGCCGCAGGCGCATTGATCTTCCGCGTCGGCATCGGCCGCCCGCTCACGCTGGTCCTCGCCATCGGCGCGTCGGCCTTCTGCTTCGGCGGCCTCGCGGTCTTCCTCTCCACGATCGGCCGCACCGAGCAGGCCAATGCCGGCATCGCCTGGGGCCTGCTCTGCATGCTCGCCATGATCGGCGGCGGCATGGTCCCGCAGTTCGTCATGCCCGCCTGGATGAAGCAGCTCGGCTCGATCAGCCCCGTGCGCTGGACCATCGAAGCCCTCGAAGGCGGCATCTGGCGCGATTACTCCCTCGCCGACGCCGCCCTGCCCCTCGCCGCGAGCCTCGGGTTCGGCGTGCTGGGTCTGTTTGCCGGGCTCGTGCGGCTCCGGCGGATCTGAGGTCCGGCGGCGGGGACGAGGCCGGTCATCGAGTGCGCCGAGCGCGCCCTTGGGATGCGCGCGGATGCGGCGGCGACGGCCAACCAAGAGGGATCCCGCGCCCTCCGCCGCGATCGCGATGCCTGCGAACGCCGGCAGTCCCTCCGGACCGCCCCCTGCCCGAAGGTCAGTGGATGCCGCAAG